>JBEQAD010000028.1:0-17728 GCA_041640515.1 Saprospiraceae bacterium
CGAATGTCGAAGTTGGTGCCCAGGGAGAAAATTTTGGCCTGCAAAAACTTGCTCCACAGATAGTTGCTATCGAGCTGTGCCGACTCCTCTGGAGTAACCGGTGGGCCCAAGCGCACCTGAACGGCAAGAGGATGCTCA
Source organism: Saprospiraceae bacterium (assembly GCA_041640515.1). GTDB lineage: Bacteria > Bacteroidota > Bacteroidia > Chitinophagales > Saprospiraceae > M3007. The sequence continues at coordinate 139 of JBEQAD010000028.1, forward strand.
ACGGTAGGGCGTGTCAGGCCACTCAGCAGCGCACGCCACAAGTTGCCGCGAGGCTTGCTCTCGGCCTTCAGATGCACAGGTACGATGAGAACGCCTGCCTTGCGCAGCTGTCGCAGGATTTGAGGGCGGAGCAAGTTCTTCGGCAGATTGCCCAAGGGATTTTCTGAAAAGTCAATCACAATGCCTACCGAGATGCCTTTTTCCACGTATCGAGCCACTTTCTTGGCAAAGTTGACACGCAGGAGGCGGTCTTCCAACTTGCGGCGCATGGGGCGTATAGCATACGGACTGAGCGCTTCTGGCAATGGGGTCGGGTACGGATGCAGCACCTTGGCTCCTGCCGTGCATTGGGCCATCACGTATAGCAGAGCCCACTCATCAACACCAGCTAGCAGCTGGTTGCACACGAACACAGCGGCTGGCAAGCGGCCTAGCTGTTTGCGGTCGAAAGCATCGAGCTCGACCTGCACGTGTGCTTCGTCTAAGTGCCGTTGGGCTATTTCCAGTATTTTATCTGCACGCATAGATAGGATGAGCAAGAGCCGCCCCGACTTCTTCTCCTGCAAAAATCGCAGTGTGCGCTGTTTCTCCAAGATGCCTGCGTCTTTTTGCCGGAAAAAGGATGGAGTACCGCGTGCATCGCGGCGGTGTCCTGTGGTTGGACAGGATGAGCGCGAGCCGTTTCTTTAAGGATATGGTGTCGTGTACCTATGCCTCACAAACCAGCCGCCTTTTTTCCTCGCTCCCACAGGAGTTGTGCTAGGGCTTGCAAGAATGGCCCGGGAGGAGGGGCACCCACTACGCGGAGGTTTTCCCAGAGCGACGAGTCTTCGTCCAAAAAGCGCAACACCAAGGCCGGAGGCAAGTGTTGAAAAAGGCGGGTGAATATCACATGACCTAAGTCGTTGCGGTTGCGCAAAACACGCAAGAGAATGCGGTCTAACCATGTAAACACCGGCGAGTAAGGGAATGCGGCGGGAGTCGGTCGGCCCCGTTGCTCCCACACGTGCGCAAAGACGCGTGCTCGGCGCAGGGTTCGTTTGAAGGCATAACCGCTCGAAGCCTTTACAAAGCCACCGGCGGTGCCAATATGGATAACGCGTCCTTCCATTCGCCGTGGAAACGATAGGTCTGCCATAGGAATGACGCCAAACTCCTCTTCTTCAATGCGGTACAAAGGCAACGCCAGCCACCGGCTCAGGTAATCGCGTAGCGCTGCATCATAGTCGGCTGCGGGCAATAGCGCCGGCGAAAAAACAGTAAATTCTACCAGGGCGCGACAATCCGACAGCGGCAACACGTACACGAAACGCGTCTGACCGGCCTGCTCGATGCGGAAATCCATGAATGTTATCGTCGTAGGGTCAAAGGCCGGTGCGGGGGTTTCAATGAGCCAACCTTTGAAGTGCTGCAGCAGGAGTGTCGTGTGAGCGGGCGGGGCGGTGCTCTCTGGCCTTTCCGTGAGGGAAGGCTGCCATAACGGCGTAGGGCTTGGCGGTAAAAGAGGTGCCGAGGTAAAGGCCGAATTGAGCACCACTTCACCCTCGAATACGCCTGCGCTGGTCTGTAGGCGGCCCTGTGCAGGCGTGATGCTGTGGATGTCGGCTGTAACCCGTCGCACATTGGGATGCCTTCCCAGCTCGGCATCGGCCCATCGGTAGAAGTCGAGACCGCGCACCATGTGGTATTGGTAAGGTGCCATATCGAAGGTGGTCTCAAAACCTGGTGCTAAGAAGCGGCAACGCTGCCAAGAGTGGTAGAGAATGGGCGGCAAAGGCTCTTCGTCGGTGGCCCAGAAGCACCATGTACGGTCGTTCCGCTGCTTGGTATCGCGGTCAACGAGGATGAGCGTTTTCGGTTGAAAAAAGGGCCGCCGTATCATTTCCAACGCCATGCATAAGCCAGCGAGGCCAGCGCCTGCAAAGAGAATGTCGCAGCGCTGGATGTCGGCAGATAGGTTGTGTGCAGACAAGGGCATGTGGGTCGATGAGGTCTATTCGCTCACGAGCGTCTGGATAAGTTGAGTAAACTTCTCCTGAAAGGCCTCATATTGCGAGGTAGCCGGTCCGTCAAAGCCCGTATGAATGCTGCGCACGCGGTTTTGCTTGTCTATGACAATCATGGTTGGGAAAGCCATCACTTGCGAAAGTGCGGGAAAGACCTGTTCTGCTGCCTTTTTATCCGCTTTACCCGCATAGACTAAGTCGAACGGAAGACCTAGCCGCTGTTTGTAAGTGAGTAAATGCGCCTGTACAACTTCGGGCTTGTGGCGCTCAAAAGCGAAGCCTACGATGCGCAGCTGTGGCGCCCACTCAGGGTGTTTCTTCACGAAGTCAGCTAAAAAACGCTGCTCGTCCAGACAGTTGGGACACCAGGTGCCCAAAATGGTGAAGATTTTTACCTTGCCCTCAAAGTCAGGTCCAGGGAAGACCAGCCTCCTGCCCTCAGGGGTGGTCAGGTCAAAAGCCATTCTTTGGGCGCCGGGTTTCAGCGTTGTTAGCGAGTCAGGGTTGCCTAGCTGGAACGTGCTGTCGCGCCAGGCCTTCCATAGCGTGCGATAGTGCGTGCCGGAGCGAAACTCGCCTTGCAACGTGCTGTCGGGTTGCACATTGCCCGAAAAGAGAAAAGCATGGGCACCGTCAAAGGCCGACAGCCAAAATTTGCGCCCTTGGATGGTCCCCTCCAGAAAGCGATAATCCCCCGTCTCTGTGCGAAAGGTGCCCTCCAAGTGATTGCCTCTTTGGCGAAACTCGCCGATAGCCTTTTGAGGTGCGTCGCCCTCGACACCGAAGAGGGCAGCCCATTGGCCAGAGAGGTCGGCCACTGGTTTTTGATTGAGCGTAGTAAATCGGTAGCCGCGTCCTGCATGGGCATAAAAGGGAATGCGGTAATTCTCTTTAGTAGTAACGATCCACTCGCCTTGCATGGCACCGCCACGCACCTCAATGTGCAGATAGGTAGCATACTCTGGGAAGAAGACGTTGAACGTGTCTCGCGCCTGCGAGCGATCGCGCCCATATTGGATGCTGTCGCACCGAATGCGTTCGTCGCCGTTGATAATTTCTATGTAGAAGCGCTCCTCGTCTTCGTATTTCACCTCAAAGAGGAAGGGTATTTCCCCTTCGCGGAACTGTTCGGTCAGCGTAAAGATGGTGTCTTTGTCGCGCACTGGAATATTGAGCTTTTCTAACTCCAGTACTCCACGCCAAAGGCCCGGCGCTACTCGAGTGTAGGCCGAGTCGGTGGTAATGCAGCTCCATGGGATAAAGACAAACAGCAGCAATAGCCCTCCCCACAGTAGTGAGGGGCTTCGCATAGAAGGTAGCAACGTTAACAGGTGTAGAGCCATAGGCATAGGAGACAAAAATAGCTAAACTTGGCTCTGTAAACCATTTCTGCTACAAAAGGTTTGTGTTGGCCATTCTCCCTGGGCGTTGATTCCAGGTCGATGGCCTACTTTTGCGTCGACTCAATTTTTCAACCAATCACAACGGATTCCCTCATGACAAAAAAACGCGTAGCCATCAACGGTTTTGGGCGTATTGGCCGGCTCACCTTCCGCTACTTGCTAAATAAGCCCAATATCGAGGTCGTAGCCATTAACGACCTGACGGATAACCAGACCTTAGCCCATCTGCTTAAGTACGACACCATGCATGGCCGCTTCGGCGGTACTGTCAGCGCTGACGACGAGTATTTGTACATCAATGGCCAGAAAATTCTCGGCTCGGCAATTAAAAATCCGGCAGAATGCCCGTGGAAAGAACTGGGTGTGGATATCGTGCTGGAATGCACTGGCGTTTTTTTGAGCCGAGAAAAAGCCGAACTGCACCTGCAGGCGGGGGCTAAACGCGTCATCTTATCCGCTCCGCCCAAGACAGATGACATTCCCACATTCGTTATTGGGGCCAACCATCAAGATATCAAGCCCACGGACACGATTATTTCAAATGCCTCTTGCACGACGAATTGTCTGGTGCCTATGATCATGACGCTTGACCGCGCCTTCGGCGTAGAACAGCTGTTCATGAATACCATACATGCCTACACCGCCGATCAGAACTTGCAAGATGGCCCACATCGCGACCTTCGTCGGGCGCGCGCGGCTGCGCAAAATATTGTCCCTACCAGTACAGGGGCAGCCAAAGCCGTAGCGCTGGTAGCTCCGCACCTGAAAGGCAAAATTGCCGCTCATTCCATGCGAGTACCTGTGGCTACAGGTTCTGTAACCGACTGTGTATGTGTCATTAAAAAAACGGCTACCGTAGAGGAAATCAATGCTGTCTTCAAGGCTGCTGCAGAGACCAACTTGAAAGGTGTCCTCGAATACACCACAGACCCTATCGTTAGCAGCGACATTGTACAGAACACCCACTCCTGCATTTTTGACGCAGGGCTAACGCAGGTAAATGGTAATACGTGCCGCATTGTAGGCTGGTACGACAACGAAGCCGGCTACTCTGCTCGCTTAGCCGACCTGTGCGAGATAGTGTGAAACGCTTACAGTGTAGAGAACGGCCTGCGGCGCAACCTGACAAATGTCGGATTGCGCCGATTTTTTGAAATACTATTTAGGTGGCAGCAAGAAAAAGCACACCACACGACTAGGCGATAATCCTTTGATAATAAGCGCTCTGTGCCGAAGGTTGTATTTATTAACCCCCACTTAATCTTGAGTTAACATAGCAAAGGTTGGTTTGCGGCAAATTACGCTACAAGTCCAACTTTATGTTATCTCGTATTGTTACCTTTTTGCTGCTGCTCTCTCCAATCTTTTTGTTTGCCCAGAGTGGTATTATCACTGGCTCTGTGGTAGATAGCGATACTAAGGAAAAGTTGATTGGCGCCACGGTACGCCTTCCAGAATTAAGCGTAGGAACGACCTCTGACCTTAATGGCTTTTATGCGATCCGCAACATTCCACCAGGCAAGTATACGGCTGTTTTCTCTTATTTGGGGTATGAAGATGTTACCATTAAAGAAGTTGAAGTAAAGAGCAATGAACGAGTCACACTTGATGTTGTGATGTCTACTAACTCGGTGGTTATGAACGAAGTAACCATCGTCGAATACCGGAAGACCAACACAGTAGCCGCTGTATTGCTGGAAGTGCGCCAGGCTAAGCAGGTGGTGAGCGGTGTTTCGAGTCAGCAAATCCAGCGATCGCAAGATAATAATGCTGCCCAGGTGATTCAGCGGGTACCGGGCGTGACCATTATAGAAAATCGCTTTGTGATGATTCGAGGCCTCAACGAGCGGTACAATAATGTGATGGTCAATAACATCATAGCGCCCAGCACAGAGGTTGACCGCCGCACATTCTCGTTTGACTTAATATCGAGTAATGCGTTAGACCGCATGCTTATTTTCAAGTCGGGTTCTGCCGATCTTCCAGGAGATTTTGCGGGTGGTGTTATTAAAATGTATACCATTGAGCCCGATCAGAGCTTCTTTAAAATCAATCTCGGTATCGGTTATCGGGTGAACACGACGGGTGGAGATTACTATCAGAGCAAAGGCTCACCAACGGACTTTTTGGGCTTTGACAATGGTTTTCGCGCTCTACCCTCTGCATTTCCCTCCACTTTTGAAATCCAATCGTCGGCACGCAACTCGCGCGTGAGGAAATATGCTGCAGACTTGTTGCCCAATAATTATGCTCCTATTAGGGGCACGGCATTGCCTGACCATTCGCTGGGCTTCAGCTTTGGACGGCGTTTTACCGTGGGCGGAAAACAATTGTCCACGGTAAATATCGTCAACTATTCTACCAGCTATCAGTACTATCTCCGCGATTTTTATCGCTACTTCGAGTGGGAAGATCGCACACAACCTATTGACCTGCGCTTCCGCTTTGACGACAACGTTTACGAGAAGAATAATCGCATTAGCGTGCTTTCTAACTGGCGCTTGCGTCTCAATGATCGCAATACGATTTCGTTCAAGAATTTATTCAATCAGATAGGCGAGAACGAGACCATTTTGCGCCGGGGGCAGGACTTCATCCAGCGTCCAGGCGACCGTTTAGCTAACTATCTCCTGGGCTATCGCTCGCGCTCCATCTATCTGGGGCAATTTGAAGGAAACCATGAGTTGAGCTCGAAGCGGTCGCTTCGATGGGTAGCCGGCGGCAGTTTCCTCGTGGAAAATGAACCCGATTTGCGCCGATTCCGTACGTTTCAGCCAGCCGGCCAATCGGAGGCTCCCTTTCAGGTTATCCTTCCGCCCTCCGCTAACCTTTTTGAGACGGGCCGCTACTACGGTAAGTTATTCGAACTGTCTGGCTCGCATGGACTGGACTATTCCTGGGTTTTAAGGTCCAACATAGATGGCACTCGCAAGACAGTGCTGAAAGGTGGTTATTTAGCAGAGTACCGCTATCGAGACTTTGATTCCCGTTATGTCTCTACACTTTATCCGGGCTTTTTCGATCCTGCTGTGGGCGATAGTTTGGCTAAATTACCTTTAGACAAAGTATTCAAGAGCGATAACTACCAAACAGAGAATGGCTTTATCCTGGAAGAAGGGACGCGCCCTATTGACTCCTACACGGCTAGTAGCTTTACGGGTGCAGCTTATGTAGGAGCAGATGTCCCGCTCAATCGCATAGATTTGTCTTTCGGTCTGCGTGCTGAGTTCAACGATCAACAAGTAGATGGTTTCGATGATAGAGGACGGGCTGTGGAAGCACGAAATACTGTATTGGCTCCGCTTCCCTTCCTAAATATAGGGTATAACCTGAAGGAAGGAACCATTCTTCGCTTAGCCTACAGCCGCACGGTCAACCGGCCTGAGTTTCGCGAGCTGGCTCCTTTTCTTTTCTACGATTACAAACTGGAAGCAGCTCGATTTGGCAATCCCAAATTGGAGCAGGCTTCTATTCACAATTTAGATGCACGCTATGAAATCTATCCTCGGCCAGGAGAGACATTTAACATAGGCCTGTTTTATAAGTATTTTGAATCTCCTATTGAGAACAAAACGATTATTACTACCGAGCAACCCAATTTTTCGTATATCAATGCTGACCATGCTCAGAACTATGGCTTAGAGGTAGAGTTTCGGAAGTCGCTCCGCGGTCTTACGGGGAGTGGTTTCTTGGAGCACTTCTCTATAAATGCCAATGCGGCCTTAATCCGCTCTCGGGTGGATTTAGGCCCTGACGTACCTGCTCAGGATCAGAGACGGCCATTGCAGGGGCAATCTCCATACATTGTGAATATAGCGCTCTATTACGATGATGATCAGGAACGTGGGCTATCGGGTAGCCTCGCTTATAACATCTTCGGTAGTCGGATTTTCTCTGTTGGTGACGTGCTTTTTCCCACTATTTACGAGTTGCCCAGGAATAGCCTCGACATCACAGTCACTAAACGCATAGGCCGAGTAGCCTACAAGCTGGGTATACAAAATCTACTTGATGCTCCATTCCGCTTCTATCAAGATTCGGATCGCGACGAGAAAATCAATGTGAACGTAGACCATCCCATATTCACTTTCAGAAGAGGACAATCTATTAATTTATCTATCACCTACGACATTTCCAAACAGTAACAAACCGTTCATTATTAAAAATTGACGCACACATGAAAAATTGGTTAGGCTCCATTGCCTTGTTCGCAACACTAGCCTTAGTGATGACCTCTTGCGATAAGAAAAACGACCCTCCTCCTCCTCCGCCAGCGGATGAGCGCGTTATCCTAGAGGGCGAACTCTCTACTCGTACCCTGACCGCTGACAAGAAGTACTTGTTAAAAGGGCAGGTCTTCGTACGCAACGGTAACACGTTAACTATCGAGCCTGGGACGATCATCTTTGGCGACAAGCGCACCAAGGGAACGCTGATTATCGATAGAGGTGGCCGCATCATTGCCAACGGTACGGTGGATAAGCCTATCGTTATGACTTCTAGTCAGGAAGAAGGTATTCGCGACCGTGGTGACTGGGGAGGGCTGATCATCCTGGGTCGTGCTAATGTAAACCAGCCTGATCCGAGCATTGAGGGTATTACTCCGCCGGTAATTTTTGGCACGACGAACAGCACAGCTAATGATGATGAAAGTTCTGGCTCTTTGAGGTACGTCCGCGTAGAGTTTGCAGGTATCGAATTGACTCCCAACAACGAGACGAACTCCATCACTACTGGGGGCGTTGGCCGCGGCACTGTTATGGAATATTTGCAGGTATCTTATGGCGGCGATGATGGCTTTGAATTCTTTGGCGGTACGCACAACGCCAAGTATCTGATTTCGTTGGGCACTTGGGATGATGACTTTGACATTGATTTTGGTTACAGCGGGAACATTCAATTTGGCATAGCGATTCGCTACCCGAGTTTTGCTGACCAATCCCAGTCCAACGGGATTGAGACCGATAATGGTCCCAACGACAACGACGTACAGCCTTACACAACGGGTGTAGTGTCCAATCTTACTATCCTCGGCCCTATAGCTCCGATTTCTCCGGCGAATTCCATTAGTGCAAATTACGCCTTTGGTATCGACCTCCGTCGTCGCGTGGCTCTTTCCGTGTTCAACTCCATTATTGTGGGTTTCCCACGCGGTATCCGTTTCAATCAAGCTTCGGTACTGGGCCAGTATCAAAGCAACCGCGGTGTCTTGGCTAACAATATTCTGTGGTCTTCCAGCGAGGCTAATGCTTATCAGGCAGGTACTGGTGTAGCCGTAGCCGATGTAAAAGCCTACTGGGAAGCAGCAGCCAACGGTAACACTACGCTGACGACGCCAGCTACCGAGGCGTACAATACTATCGGCCTGAAAGCCGACTGGTTCTTTGGCAATCGCCTGAATAACCAGTACCCGTCCAATCCTGAATTCGCGCTAACTAGTGGCATTGCTGCTTCGGGCGCCAAGTTTGACCATCCGAAGTTTAGCGAACCCAATCGCACGGGTTTCTTCACTACGGTCAGTTACCGCGGTGCCTTCGGTAACACGGACTGGACTAATACATGGGCTGAGTTCAACCCACGCGAAAAAGTATATTAATTTTCTCGGATTGAACTGGAAGGGCTTGCCACTACTGCAGGTGTAGTGGCAAGTCTTTCTGTTAAAAAACAATTATCTTATAAAATGAAATCGACTCTCTTTCTAACCTTTTTTGCTGCCATCGCCCTTTGGGCCTGCCACCACTCTCCAAAAGGCCAGCGCCCCGATACGGCAACAGCCCAGCGTTTCTTAGAGCAGATCATCCGCTATACTGCTCATTTGCCGAAAAAGGCTACACACGAAACCAAATTCGATACCGCCTACGATAGTTTCTATGCGCAAGAAATCAAAAAATACCGTGTTGACCTGTTCTATCAGGAGCCTGAGGGCTATACCTATCTCTTAGTAAGCCGACCAGCTCCCAGTTTGGATGTAAAGCGCGTGGCCACGGGCATCAAGATGCGCATCAAGGAAGACTCTGTAGCCTACTATGAAGAGGTATTTCGTACTTGGAAGATGACAGAGCCGATTTTGGCCAAAAAAGCGGGTATGCTGTTTGAAAAGATGGTGCGCGGGCAGGATTTAAGCCCCTACTATCCACAGCATTCGGGAGAAGAGGAATACATTGAATTTCCAGATGCGCATACGCGATTTGACGTAGAAAAACGGCGCTGGGTGACTGATTTAGAGGTTCATCCCGCGCAGTTTAAAAGGCTGCAATAAGGGCTACTCTAGGAAAGCCGGCGTTTATAGTCTAAATAGCCAAACTTTCGAACGATGCGCAACCGCCCGTCCTCTCCCCAAATGGCAATTGAAGGGTGGGTCACACCATTAAAGGTGGTCGTTTTCACCATGGTGTAGTGGATCATGTCTTCAAAGACCAGCTTTTGGCCAATGCGGAGCGGCGCCGGAAAGGCGTATTCCTCCATAAAGTCACCGCTTAGGCAGCTCACTCCACCCAATCGGTAGCGATATTTGTCAGAAGGCTGTGGGTCTGCGTTAGCACTGCGTACCCGAGGCCGGTAAGGCATCTCCAGAGTGTCGGGCATGTGCGCCGTAAACGATACGTCGAGAATGGCGGTTTTGATGCCCTTATTTTGTACGATATCCAGCACCGTGGCTACAAGTACACCGGTATCCCAGGCAATCGCACTGCCAGGCTCAAGGATAACTTGCAGGTGTGGATGTCGGCTTTTAAATTGTTGCAATACTCGGACTAAGTGTTCCACATCGTAACCAACTCGCGTCATGAGGTGCCCCCCGCCGAAATTGACCCAGCGGAGCTGAGGTAAAAAAGCGCCAAAACGCGCCTCAAAATGTTCAAGCGTTTTTTCTAAGTCGTAGCTGCTGCTTTCGCAGAGGGTGTGAAAATGCAAACCTTCGATATCCTTCGGCAGGCCTTGCGTCAGATTTTCGGCCACTTCCCCCAAGCGCGAACCAGGCGAGGCAGGGTTGTAAAGAGCGGTGCCGACAGGTGACCACTCCGGATTAACGCGAAGCCCCATACTTATAGGTTCAGGGTGCCGTTCGACGCGCCGGCGAAAGCGTCGATACTCGGATAAAGAGTTAAAGGTGAGATGGCTGGAGTAGCGGAGGATGCGACCAAACTCTCGCGGTAGATAAGCTACAGCGTAAGTGTGCGCCTTGGTCTTCATCTCCTCGTAGCAAAGGCGCGCTTCGTTGAGCGAAGAGGCTGTAGCGCCGCTGAGGTACTGGCGAACTAATGGGAAGGTGCTCCACATAGCGAAGCCCTTGAAAGCCAAGATAATTTGCACGCCAGCAGCCTGCTGGACGCGGTTAATTAGTTCCAGATTGCGGCGCAGCAGCGCTTCGTCAAGGACAAAACAAGGAGAGGGAATGCGAGAAATGTCCATGCCTGATAGAAAATGACTAAAAGTCGCCGTAAAAGTAGGTGGCTGGCAGTGAGCAGTGATCAAGAATTACTCACCGCCTACTGGGACGTTCTAGAATGCATAAAAACCAGAACTATGCTAAAAAAACTTCAACACCTTCATATCTTTGTGCCACAAAACAGAAACGTTTCTACCGAAGAGGGGTGGGAACGTTTCTATTTTTTTACTGGATTATCCTAACCTAATTGGAATTGCTATGGCAAATTACACCTATCTGACAAAGAGCGGGTACGAAAAGCTAAAAGCCGAACTTGAGGAGCTAAAAACCACAGGCCGTGCCGATGCGGCGCGAGCAATTGCCGAGGCGCGCGCACAAGGCGATCTTTCTGAAAACGCCGAATACGACGCTGCAAAGGAAGCCCAGGGGATGTTAGAACTCCGCATTAGTGAACTTGAGACCCTGCTCGCCAATGCCCGTATCTTAGATGAGTCGCAAGTGGACACCTCTCAAGTAGCCATCTTCTCCAATGTTACCGTTAAGAACCTGAAAACAGGTAAGGAACTGACTTACAAACTGGTATCAGAAACGGAGGCAGACATCAAGCAAATGAAGATCTCTGTTTCTTCTCCTATTGGCGCTGGACTGTTGGGCAAGAAGCGAGGTGAAGTGGCTCGTATTTCTACGCCTGGTGGTGTGCTGGAATTCGAAGTGCTGAACATTTCCATCGGATAATTTTAATAGTTATGGCTTCTATATTCTCGCGCATCGTCAATGGCGAATTGCCTTGCCATAAAATAGCGGAGACGACAGAATACTTGGCTTTTTTGGATATCCGCCCGCAGGTGAAAGGGCATACGTTGTGTATCCCTAAGCGGGAGGAGGATTACATCTTTGACCTCACAGACGCGGAGCTGGCGGGGCTGATGGTCTTTGCCAAACGGGTAGCTAAAGCCATCCAACAGGTAGTGCCCTGCAAGCGCATTGGCATTGCTGTGGTTGGTTTGGAGGTTCCTCACGCACACGTACACTTGATGCCGCTGAATGCCATCTCAGATCTGTCCTTCAAACAACCGATAGACATGTCGGAAGCAGAATTAGCGGCTTTGGCCGCTCAAATTGCGGCATGCGTGCACGTAGAGCCTTGAGCTCAAGTGTCCGCACATCACAGAAAATCACCTCCGATCTATTCTGGGGCGCCTGCTGAAGAGGTATTTTGTCTTAGGTGGATTGCGCGCTGTTGGACAACACTGGTTGTTAGAGCCAACCAGCGTCTATCAGGGTGGTCTGGACAGCAATAAACGGTCTGGCTTTTGCGCAACACGAACCAATTACTACCTTTACCTAAATCCGACGATTGACATGAGTTCCACCATGCCGTCTTTGCTGGAAGCCACCGAAGCTTATGTGTCGACCTATTTTGCCGAATATATGCCGGCTAAATATGTCTTTCACGACCTGGAGCATACGGTACAGACGGTAGCAGCAGTAAAGACGCTGGCGGCTGCTTGCCAACTGGATGCTCATCAGACCGATCTATTGGTGCTGGCCACCTGGTTTCACGATACAGGTTATGCCCAAGGGCCAGAGGGACACGAGGAGCGCAGCTGCGAACATGCAAAGCAGTTCCTCCAAGGGAAAATTTCGGATGAAGACCTACAGGTCGTTTTGCGCTGTATTTTAGTTACCAAAATACCTCAAAAGCCTGAGACACTGCTGGAGCAGATTATCTGCGATGCCGACCTGAGCCACTTAGGCATGAAGTCCTATTGGGAGCGCAACAGCAAGCTGCGTCAGGAGTTCGCTTTGACGCGCCAGGAGTTTACTGACGATAAAGCATGGATAGACTTCGAACTTGATTTTATGCTGGCACATGAGTACCACACTGAGGCGGCGCGCGCGCTCTTTAATAAACGAAAAGCAAAGCATATACAGCAACTTATTAAACAGAAGCGCCGCTTAAATCCAGATCGTCCGCTTACTGCAGAGGAACTAGCTATGCTGGGAGAGGAAGAGTCTCCGAATAATCTAAAAAAAATCTTACAAGAAAGCGAAACGGAACTCAAGCTGGCTCGCTTTGGTCGAGGGGTAGAAACCATGTACCGCACCACCTACCGTACACACACTAACCTGAGTGCCATGGCCGATAGCAAAGCCAACCTGATGCTTTCCGTCAATGCCATTGTCATTTCCATCTTAGTGTCCAACCTCATGCCCAAACTCATGGATGGGCAAGGACACGTCAATCTCAAACTCGCCATACCTAGCGGATTACTGCTGGCCACTTGCCTAGGTTCTATGATCTTTGCCACCCTTAGCACTCGCCCTAAAGTGACGGAGGGGAAATTCACCCGAGAAGATATCCGGCAGCGAAAAGCTAACCTGCTCTTCTTCGGTAACTTTCACAGCATGTCGTTAGAAGATTTCCAGTGGGGCATCAATGAGATGCTTCGCGATCCAGAGTTTCTATACAGTTCTATGAGTCGAGACCTTTACTTTTTGGGCATCGTACTAGCTAAAAAATACCATTATTTAAGCATCTGCTATAACATTTTTATGTACGGACTTATCGCTTCTCTGCTGGCATTTGGCATTGCCTTCGCCCTGTAAGGCTGGGCATGAAGAAGGAAAAACACGCACTTCCCTAAACATGCCCTGTCTAGTCATTATTCCCACATACAACGAACGCGAAAACATCGAGGCTATCCTTCGCGCCGTGCTAAAGCAACCCGGCTCTTTCCATGTTCTGGTAGTAGACGATGCCTCTCCTGATGGCACAGCGAGTGTAGTGCAGGCTCTACAAGAGGAATTCCCCAAGGAAGTACATCTGCTAAGCCGCACCGGAAAGTCGGGCTTGGGTACGGCCTACATTGCAGGCTTTCGCTGGGGTTTGGCGCGCGACTACACCCACTTTTTTGAAATGGATGCCGATTTTTCGCACAATCCTAGTGATTTGAGCCGTCTGTTGCAGGCTTGCCAACAAGGAGCGGATGTAGCCATAGGCTCGCGCTATGTGCGCCACGGAGGGCTTGAGAACTGGCCGCTTGAGCGCATTGTGCTTTCCCGAGGAGCCTCGCTATACGCGCGGCTTATCTTGTGGATGCCTGTGGCTGATCCCACTGCCGGTTTCATTTGCTACAAACGCGCGGTGTTGGAAAGCATCGACTTGGATAAGATTCGATTTGTCGGCTATGCCTTTCAAATAGCGATGAAATACGCTGCTTATTCCTTGGGTTTTCAGCTACGCGAGGTTCCCATCATTTTTAAGGATCGCGAGAAAGGGCAGTCTAAGATGTCGCTGCGTATTGTGCGCGAAGCGATGCTGGGTGTGTGGCAGATGCGTTGGCAATACTATGGACACTCAAGTAAGCACCAGAAGTAGTGGCAAACAAACTCTATCTCATTGCAGGAGAGGCCTCGGGCGATCTACACGGCTCCAACCTCATCAAGGCCCTACGAGAGCTGCAACCCGAGGTGATCTGTAGAGCCTGGGGCGGAGACCAGATGGCCGCTGCGGGCGCCACGGTGGTCAAACATTACCGAGATTTAGCCTTCATGGGCTTTTGGGAAGTTGTAAAGAATCTGCGGACCATCTGGCACAACCTAAAATTTTGCCAGCGCGATATTATTGCTTTTCGCCCCGATGCAGTAGTGCTGATTGATTACCCAGGTTTCAACCTTCGTATTGCTCATTGGGCAAAACAACAAGGTTTCCGAGTCATTTACTACATTTCGCCGCAACTCTGGGCTTGGCATGCTTCTCGAGTGCGCGCCATTCGACGCGATGTAGACAGGATGCTAGTCATCTTGCCTTTTGAGGTGGACTTTTATCAGCAGCACGGCGTGCAAGCCACCTGGGTAGGGCATCCCTTGTTGGATGCCCTACCAAAAGTAGCTCTACCGCGTGAAACGGGAATGATCGCGCTACTGCCCGGTAGCCGGCAGCAAGAAGTAAGGCGCATTCTTCCGGCCATGCTTTCGGTGGTACCCTTTTTCCCTGGATATCGATTTGTTGTGGCGGCAGCATCTTCGGTACCAGAGTCGCTGTTTCGTCAATATTTGTCGGCCTATCCGGATGTGGAGCTGCGTTATGGCGACACTTATGGCCTTTTGCAGCGCGCACAAGCAGCTTTGGTCAAGTCTGGCACCTCGACTTTGGAGGCTGCTCTCCTAGGTACTCCTCAAGTGGTTTGTTATGCAGGTAACCCGCTTTCCTACGCCATAGCTCGTCGCATAGTGCGTGTGCCCTACATCTCCTTAGTTAACTTGGTGCTTGGTCGCTCCTTAGTGCGCGAGCTCATCCAGCACGATCTAAACACGGCTCAGCTGCGCCAGGCGCTAACGGATATTTTAACCCCTACTCAAGCAGCTGTTATAGCTGCTGGATATGAAGAGCTACGCCGCCGCTTAGGCGGGCCAGGAGCCTCTCTGCGCACGGCACGCTACATATTGGAAAGTTTGCAATAAAAAACATGAGCCATTCTAAACTCATTAGAATGGCTCATGGAAAGAAGAAAACAGCAATTTGTTACTCCTATCGCTTCTTCCAGGGTAACTCGAGAATGCGCTGTGCTGCCAGTTCACCTAAGCGAACGCCTTCGTCGAGGTCCATACGGAAGTGTACGCCCAACGGGATACGAGAATAAGCATCCTCATAAGCTAGGTCCTTGAACGACGCCAAGGTTCTAGGGATACCAATGAATTCGCTGCGGAACATGTGGCAGCGATCAGTGAATGTATAGGTGCCCGGATAGCGGTCATTAAACTCAAATAGCGAGGACAAAATTTTGCCGCCGGCGCCGCCAAAGCCAGCATGCCCCGACGGATAGGCTGGGAAAGCGGGGCTTACTCCTTGAAATCCTCCCACTGGATCGTTTAGAATAGTAAGCCAGTTAGCCGCTTCGGGGTAGTGCTGAGATATGACGCGACGGATGTACGACACTGGGCGCTCCAAATTATAGATATACTTAGACTGCCAAATAACTACTGAACAGTCCTTCAATGCCATCCCCATTTTGGCGTATAACTCCGCAGCCTCTTCCAGGTTGAGGCGCTCCTGTTCCACCACCTGGTTGGCCACCGCTATCAGGCGAGTAGGAGGAGAGAACGTCAATCCCAGGATGTCATCGCTCCAGAACTCCCCTAACCAGCGCTGCTCAAAGGCAAACGGTCCGTTCTCGTTAATGTTCTTTACCGTGAGATATACCTCGAGCCCCTGGTTGAAGAACAAAGAAAGCGGGTGTTCGCTGTAAGGGATATGTGGCCGTGCGACTTGCTCTTCTTCGCGCAGGGCGAAGGTTTTTACTTGCCCCCAGTGAGGAAAAAGCGCAGCGCTAAAATCAGGTACTGTAGGCTCCCAGAACCCAGGTCCTGTGGGCGCGTTATACGGAGGGCGAGGCGTCAAAAATGCGTTATGGGCGGCGGCGTCGGTGCTTTCCCACTCATAAAAAGCACGGGCCACTTCGCGGCCGCGATTCACTGAGCGCTCCAGTACCTCTGGCGTGGTTTCAGATTCGTACTTAGCATACAGAGTACGATAGTTTCTGTCGATTTTCGCGTATTCATCAGGGAAATCCTTTTCCATGTGGAAGAAAAGGCGGCGCATCATGTAGGCATAAACTTCGTTTACTACCGCTGGCCAATGGTACTCTAGACTTTCGTCGAAGCGCGGCATTTTTAGTTCAGGATAAAGGCGTGCCAGACTGTTGAAAGTCGGCATGGCCGGAACGATAGCTTCATAGGCCGCAAACCCCATGTAGCCCAACGCATGCGGACCTGGAGCCGGGCGATAGCCATCGGCATAACGATCTATTTGGACAAACACATCGTTCCAGCGCAAGTAGACCTCACTATCGAACTCCCGGGCAAGTTTGCGGGGCTGCTCAACATCTACCCGGCGGCAAGAAGGAAGGAGCAGGCCGACGCCCGCAGCTACGACTAAAAAAATCTTTAACGTGTTGAAAATCTTCATGTGAGACATACGGATATATTGTTAATTGGTTAATGAATATAGATTAAAAATCGCAAAAACAAGGCCACTTTTTGACCCCGTAAAAATACAGATGCAGAGTAGAAATTTTACATCAGTTTTTTGTTTCCATTGGCACAATACATGAAAAAGCCTGTCCTCTCGGCGAAGAGAGGACAGGCTTGGATGAGCCAAATTAGACGGCATCTTATGCTTTACCCGTCGTGCCGCGTGCTTTTTCGATAACTTGCTTGGCGATGTTTTCGGGCGCCGGAGCATAGTGCGAGAACTCCATTGTAGAGGATGCGCGGCCTGACGTGAGTGTTCGTAAGGCGGTTACGTAACCGAACATTTCGGAGAGCGGAACCTCTGCCTGAATAGCAATAGCACCACCGGCCCGAGTTTCTTGGCCTTTGGGCATTCCACGGCGGCGGTTCAGGTCACCGATGACTGGGCCGACATATTCTTCTGGGGTGATGACTTCCAGTTTCATGATGGGTTCCATGATTTGCGGTTTGCACTTAGGTGCAGCTTGGCGAAAACCTTCCTGAGCACAAAGTTCAAAAGCGATAGGCTTGGAGTCCACAGGGTGCATCATCCCATCGGTCACGCGGACTTTCATGGAATCAATGTTATAACCAGCCAAAACGCCCTGGCTCATCATCTTGGTGAAGCCGTCCGTGATGGGCTTAATGTAGTTCTTGTCAATAGCGCCTCCCACAATCCCCCATTCAAACTGAAGTTTTTTCCGACCGCTCTTAAAGTCCTCGCTCTCCAAGAAGGCCGGATCCGCAGGGCCTAATTCGAATTCAATCTCAGCGAACAG
>JBEQAD010000029.1:0-14329 GCA_041640515.1 Saprospiraceae bacterium
AAAAGGCTACGGCAGAACTGCGCGAAGTGCATAAGACGCAAAACTTTGACCGCATCGATCAGGCCATTAAAGCTGTTGAAGAAGCGTGGAGCGCAGCCAGCCAGGCCATCTATCAAAGCACACAGAGTGGCAATGGTGAAACCGCGGGCTCCAGTGCAACCACCGACGCCGGTGCTCAGGATGTCGAATTTGAAGAAGTAAAGAACTAACCCTCCCTTATAGCGCTATGCTCCTGGCGAGCCGCCTCAGGATTTCCTGGTGCGGCTCGTCTTCTTTTTAGGCCAACCCTCTCCGAAGTTCGCACCTTTGCAGCATCGCTACACTTCCCTGCCCTATGTACAAGATCGACATGCACACCCATATTTTACCTGAAAAACTGCCCGACTTTGCCAAAAAGTACGGCTATGGAGACTTCATTCACCTGGAACACCATCGAGCAGGCTATGCGCGCATGATGAAAGGACAGACGTTCTTTCGCGAAATCGCCAGCAATTGTTGGGACCCCGCAGTACGCATCGAAGAATACATGCGCTACCATACGCCCGTGCAAGTGGTTTGTACAATTCCGGTGATGTTCTCTTATTGGGCTAAGCCCGCGGACTGTCTCGACTTGTCGCGCTTTCTCAACGACCATTTGGCCGACATCGCTGCCACATATCCGGAGCATTACATACCGCTGGGCACCATCCCCATGCAGGACGCCGACCTGGCTATCCAGGAGTTAGAACGCCTGAAATCTCTGGGATTTCCAGGGGTGCAAATCGGCTCGAACGTCAACCAACACAACCTGAGTGAGCCAGCGTTTTTCCCTATTTTTCAAGCTTGCGAGGCATTAGATATGGCTATCCTGGTGCATCCTTGGGAAATGATGGGACAGGAGCACATGACGAAATACTGGCTGCCCTGGCTAGTAGGAATGCCTGCCGAGACCTGTCGAGCCATCTGCTCGCTCATTTTCGGCGGGGTAATGGAGCGGTTGCCGCGCCTCCGTTTTTGCTTCGCTCACGCCGGTGGTTCCTTCGTGCCCACCATTGGGCGTATTCAGCATGGCTTTGAATGTCGGCCCGACTTAGTGGCTGTGGACAACGACAAACCGCCCCGCCATTACCTGGGCAAGTTTTGGGTAGACTCGGCCACCCACGACCCCCAGCTGTTGCGCTACGTGCTCGACGTCGTCGGCGAAGATCACGTGTGCCTGGGTACCGACTACCCGTTTCCGCTGGGCGATCTGGAAATTGGCACATTCATCGAGCACATGGGCCTACCTGAATCTACTCTTGAAAAAATATTCTATCGAAACACGCTGCACTGGCTGTATGGCCGCGAGGAGATTTAGGCTCACAATAGGTGCCGAGGCTCCCTCTCTCTTTCTCATCGAAAAGCGAAAATCCGTATTTTGGCGTAACCTTGCTCCATGAGAATACTGAAAAGTGGGCTTTTATGGGCATATGCAGCCACAGCACTGGTACATCTGGCCGCCAAAACAAGCAACCAACAAGCCCTGTCGGCGTGGACGAAGCCCTGGCTGATGCCGCTGCTGATGGGCTGGTTTGTGGTTGTAGCACCCAAAAAGAGCAAGTTCTTACGCAGCTCGTTAGTGGCTGGCCTGACTTTTTCTACTGTAGGCGACATCTTGCTGCTCTTTAGCCGTGGTCCTCATGGCAATCTATCTCTTAGGTCTACTTGCCTTTTTATGTGCCCAAATCTCTTATTTGGGCGGCTTTTGGGTGGAAGTAGGGCGCGCTAAGGGCTTTTTGTACCATTCGCCGTTGGCGGGGATGGCCCTAATTGTGTCTCTGATAGGTTTCCTGTATTGGCTTTTACCCAACGTACCCGAAGGTTTGCGGCTACCCGTAGTGCTTTACGGCGTTGCGTTAACGGGTATGGTCCTATCCGTATGGCATGCAAGGCTGCGGTTGGGTGAAGTGGCCTTCTCACAAACCATGTGGGGCGCTATGCTCTTTCTGCTATCTGACTGCTTATTGGCTGCGGCTCCATTTGGGCATTCGTTCCCTCACAGCGGAGCGGCCATTATGGCCACTTACTCAGCAGGCCAATGGCTGATTGTGCGCGGGGTCGTGTTCTATTTGCACAGCCAGAAAGCTAAAAAGGCGCTCAGCATTCAAGCTGTTACCTGCTTAGCGCGCTGTTTGCGATAGCGCCACAAGAGCCAAACGATTAGCATACCCAGCACGCCTGCAGCAAACAGAAGAGTGGAGATAATTTCAGCCTGGCTCATCCGATAACCGAAGATCTCGTGATGGACGTTGACGCGGATTTTTTCTATCCAGAAACGCTCAGTGGCAATAAGTGTCAAATAGAGGAAAAAGAGCATGCCCGGCACGCGCAAACGCTTGCGGAGTGCCCATAAGATGACAAAGATTACGGCCATCATTAGTGTCTCGTACAGCGGCGTAGGAAATACGGGCATAGACAGCTCCATACAATAGCGCCACGTACAGCCCTCGATGGGCACACTCGACACAGGATCAGTAGAAGGCGTGTTGAGAACATGGTGCGGATACGTGCTTGCCCACCAGCTATCGGGCAGCCAGCGCAACCAATCGGGTTTCGGCAATTGATTGACAATACCCCAGTCGCCGTCGCCGCTCAGCTGGCAGCCAATGCGACCGACGCCATAGCCTGCCGTAAGGGCTGGAGCGACGGCATCTGCAGCGTGCAGGAAAGGAACTTGGTGGCGCCACAAGTAGACAACGACAGTTACGAAACCTACCATTAGCCCGCCGTAAAAGGCTAATCCCCCACCCGACAGCAAAGCACCAAGAGGATCGGCCAAAAAAGCATTCCAGTTATCGAACAAGTCGAACACTTTGGCTCCGACAATACCACCTATGGCTGCCCAGACAGTGATTTCGCTTATGCGATCGTGCGGCCAGATGGTCTTCTCTATCATCACGGGAGGCTGCTTGCGCTTGCGCCAACCTTCCCACCAAGTTAGACCGCCCAGTAGCAGCGCGCCTATGAACGCCGCAGGCCAGTGCATCTTAGCGGAAAAAAACACCGACGAAGGGTCTATTTGAAACTCCTCCAGATGCTGTACGGCGTAAAGCCCTTTGCCTCCTAAAATGAAACCGAGTAAAGCGTTGCTGCCTATCTCCGAAAGAGTCGGCGGCCTGCCTTCTACCACCTTCACCCGAACGGGCTGAAAAACGCCTTCGTGCGCTTTGCGACGCAACTCTACGTAGTACACTGCAGCACTAACCAAAAATGAGATGGCTAGTAAAAAGCCGAACGTTTTAAAAATGGCCAGCCAGTTGTCCGGCTCAGTGCCAAATAAGGCATGGGCGAGGTAAGACAGATCCGGGTACATGCTGACAAAGGTAGCCGGACGTCAGTACATCTAAACCCACTACAGTAGTTCAGGTGTGGAAAAAAATCAAAGCGACCACCTGAATAAGCATCGCTAACGCCATAAGCGCTACCGATAGACGCGGAAAGAAATACCGACCGTAAGCATAGAAGCGATCCCAAGCCGCAAAAAGCAACACCAGCAGCCCGACATAGATCGGCAGCAATTGAACCGGTTCAAGCCTGTACACACCGCTAAAATACAGCATTTGCAATACCAAACCTAAAAGCAGTACTCGCCGGGCGTAAAGGGTAACGTCGGTTTTCTTAAACAACAAAAACAGCGCTGGCAGCGGCAGGCAAAAAAACGGATGCGCCACCGGACGCCACAGCAGGGCAGCATTTGGCGGCGATGCCGACTTAACAAAAAAATAATTCAGCGACCATCGCTTCGGATGGCTCCAAAGAGCCTCTGCATTAGCGGCATACCCCCACATCCAGCCCGCTGCGCCAAGCACTCCAAGGACAGCTATCGCCACCCGCCAACGCGGATACTCGCTGGCTAGCACCACCGCCATGGGCGCCCACAGAAAAATGATGGCAGGCTCAAGCAAAACCGCCAAGAATCCTGTCAAAACAAAAGTGAAACCCTGGCGCCAACTTCCTGTGTCCATGGCACACCCAAAAGATGCAATGCTCCAAAGCAACAACCCCGTAGCCGCAAGCCCTTCGGGCGACCGAAGCACCGCTGAGGAAAATACGGGCGAAAGCATTAGGGTAATGGCCACATAAACATAACGACTGCGCGCGTATACGCCCGGCGACACGGCTCGCAGTGCTGCGTCGAAGCCCAACAGAGTGAACGCACCTGCTATCCAACCAGCCCATGCCGGCAGCAGCACTACCTCCATGTCGCTTAGAAAAACTTACTCACTTTTATAGTGTGTGTCTGACCTCCCGCCCAGCGAATACGCGCAAAGTACATACCTGCTGGCCAGTGCGCAGTGGATATTTCCCAATAGCCCATGTGCCCTTGCGGAATGTCGGCCGTGTATAGCAGCGAACCATCCGCATGGAAAATCTGCACCTGAGCGTCGGCATCATAGGGCATGGCGTTGCGCACATAGAGAACATCTGAAACAGGGTTAGGAGCGACCACTAGCGAAGTGCGCAAGTCTGTGTCCACTATCACTTTGCGCACTTCGGAGAAGGTATTAGCGCCCAATGGCCCGAGTCGGCAGATGCGATAGTAATTCACGCCGTATTCCGGTAAGTAGTCCATCCAGGAATATGTGGACGCCTCATTAGCGTTCTCGGCCCCCTGCACAGCGCCAATCGAACGCCAGTTATGCCCGTCAGAGGAGCGCTCCACGACATAGCGATAGCGCGTTACCTCTGGAGCCGTGCGCCATTCCAACCGAACACTACCGGTGGGCAAACGATCGGCAGAGAAAACAAGGAAAAACTTGGTACAGCCCGGCGACCCAGCGGGTTTAACGGTGATGGTAATGATATTGCTCTCTAAAAAGTTGACACAGCCCGCCCGCCGCACACAGCGCATGAAGTACGATGTCGTGTACAGTGGTCCAGGCTGATAGACGGAGTCCGTAGCGCCTGGGATGGGCAGCCACAGCCATTGGTTAGGCTTCACTTGCACGTACTGCATCCACAAGAACTCTAAAGGCCCAACGCCCCCTTGGGGTGGGAAGAGCGGGCTGCCATATAGCAAGGCCGGCGTTTCGCCTTCGCAAATGGTTTGCTGACAGCAGATGATACCCGGCTTGGTCACGTTGATGCAAAACGTGTGAATGCCAGCATCTATACACAGATTGTTATCCTGGCCGGCCAACACGATAATGGGGTCAGTACGGCCGTCGCTGTTGGCGTCGCTATCTCGGCAGGAGTTGTTACCCTTGTTTTTAGCAGAGAATTGGTAGCCCATCGGTAAGCCACTGAACTCGATAACGTATTTGCCCGGTGCTACGCACTCGAATGCGTATTTGCCCGTCGAGTCGGTTAGTGTCGAGTCCAGTACAATGTCGTCAAGGGTGAAAAAAAGCGTGTCTGGACCTGGAGCAATGAGGCGCACTTTCATGCCCGGCACTCCTTTCTCCAAGGGGGACTGGATGCCGTCCTGATCGTCGTCGAACCAAACAAAATCGCCCAGGCGAACGCCGCCAGGCCCTGAGGAGGTGATGACAGCTACTGCTGTGTCTGAGCAGCCCAGCGCATCCACTACAGTGACGGTGTACGTGCCCGCAGGCAAGTTGGCGGCCGTGGCGGAAGTACTTCCATTGCTCCAGGTGTAAGCAAACGGCGGTGTTCCGCCCACTACCGCAGCGGTGGCGCTACCTGGGCCTGCACAGCCGGCATGGGTTATCTTTTGGATGAAAGCATCCACCGCAGGTGGTGAGGGCAAGACGACGAGTGTCTGCGCTGTACAACCTAACGCATCCAAAACGGTAACGGTGTAGGTACCTGCAGGCAACCCCGATAGAAGGTCGCCACTGGCGTTGTTCGACCAAGTAAAAGCATAAGGCGGCGTACCTCCAGAAGCATCAGCGGCAAGGGCACCCGCACTGACGCACGTCACAGGCGCTGTTATGCTAATGCTCACTGTGGGCTGAGGCGGTGCCGTGAGGGTGAAGGTCTGGGCAGCGGTACAGCCGTTGGCGTCCGTAATGACTACTGTGTAGGTGCCCGGCACAAGGTCGCTGGCCGTTGGGCTGGTGGCGCCGTTGCTCCAGGCAAAGGTGTAGGGCGGCGTACCTCCCACCGCTGTTGCTGTAGCGCTGCCCGGAGCTATACACGTTACTTGCGTTATAGAAAGAGCACCTACTGAAGGCTGTGGTGGGTCTACCAGTAACACCGACGCCGACGCTGTGCAGCCGCCTGCATCGGTGACCGTTACCTCATAGGTTCCGGCGCCTAATCCGTTCAATACACCTACCGTATCGCTTGTGCTCCATAAGAAAGCATAGGGCGGCAACCCACCAGAGGCTATGGCTTCTATCTCTCCGCCAGCCAAACAAGTAACCGGGCTAACGACAGTGGCACTCAGGATCAGGGGAGGAGCTTGAGGCACCAAGACAGTGTCAGTAGCCGTACAGCCTGCGGCATCGATTACCACGACGAAATTGGGCCCAGTGGGCAAGTTTGCCACCGTTTGCGCTGTGTCTTTGTTGTTCCAAACATACTGATACGGCGGCTCGCCCCCCGCTGCCACGGCCGTAGCACGGCCGCCAACGGTGCAACCTGCAGGAATTAACACGCTGGCTTCCAAAGTCAAGGAAGAAGGCTGTGAGCCAATGGTTACTGAAGAGGTGGCCGTACAACCACTGAGCGCCTCCGTGATGGTTACGGTGTAAACACCCGCTACCAGATCCACCACAACAGCAGTGGTGTCGCCTCGGCTCCACAGAAAGGTGTACACTCCAGAGCCACCCGTGCCACTGGCCAGCGCTCGGCCACCTCGCAGACACAGTGCGTCGGCGAGTTTGTCGGTGTTTGCCGATACTACAGTATTGTTGCCAGGAATATCCAGGTTCAGTTCCACTACACACCCGTTCGCATCTGTAACCGAAAGACCAATTGGCCCTGCTGGCCCTAAGACGGTCAGGGTGGTGTCGCCATTCGACCAAAGGACGGAGTAGCCCGGCGTTCCCCCACTGATAGCCACCGTTGCTGACCCGGGCGTCCCGCAAGCCGCAGGAATAAAACTGGTCACTACGTCCAGTGCAGGCGGTTCCTCTACTTCTGCTGTGGCCGTGTTGGAGCAGCCGTTGACGTCAACAACGGTTACTGTGTACTCGCCCGGTGGTAGGTGTTTAATGATAAAGGTATCGGGAAAGCCCGGCCCCCAATCGTAGGTGTAAGGTGGAGTACCGGTCATGGGCGTGGCGTAAACTTGCCCATCAGCGGCACCGAAACACGAAATGTGGATGGGCGTGGCCATAAGCCAGATGCCCTCGTTCTGGAAAAATACAAAGCCATCGCCCTCTGCTGTGCAGCCGTTGACGTCGGTAATCGTCACGGTATACGTGCCCTCTTCTAACCCCGTTATCTGCGCAGTGGTTTCCCCATTGCTCCACAAAAAGGTATATGGTGCTGTACCACCAATAGGGATAGCTGTGGCAGTGCCATCGGGAGCGACGCCACAAATCTGGTCTTCCGTAGCCACCGCAGCGAGCAAGGGGTTGGGCTCAAAAATTGTTACCGAACCCGTCGCTGTGGCCATTGAGGCGTCAGTTACCGTTACCGTGTACACTGCTGGACAGAGGCTGTCTATT
This sequence comes from Saprospiraceae bacterium, assembly GCA_041640515.1. Taxonomy (GTDB): domain Bacteria; phylum Bacteroidota; class Bacteroidia; order Chitinophagales; family Saprospiraceae; genus M3007. Next base: position 7,599 of record JBEQAD010000029.1, read on the forward strand.
TGTGAGCTGTTATCACCTGTGCTCCACTGGTATGTGTAAGGAAAAGTACCTCCTTGCCCTAAAGCAATAGCCAAACCATCGCACCGGCCTGCACAAGTAACATCGGTTTTTAAGAAAGTAATGCTCAACTGGGCTGAGGCAGGCGTCAGCGCCGCGCCAACAAGGAGGAGTAAAAAGCCTAAGAGAAAGCGATGCAATAGGCAAGTAAGCGTACGTTCCATGCTGCAAAAAGGTATTTTTTTTCGAAAGGGTGAAAGAAAGCTCCAAAAAACCTGCCGATTTAACTGCAGAGATTGACTTTCATGGAACGGAATAGACCACTCTTTTCTATACAGGAAGCCACGAACAAATATACACCTGCAGGGCGCTCACCTGCAGGCTATTGTACAAAAAATGACGCGCACCCGCCAAAACACTTACTGGAAGTTTTTCCACATCATGCTCTCCATGGGTTTGTCGCTGCGCTGGTTGTATTTGGCGTTAGGCTTGCGGTGATAGTAATTCTCAATTTCGCCGTCTATGGTGAAATAGATGAGCTGCCCGATGGGCATTCCGGCGTAAATACGCACCGGCTGAACACAGGAGATTTCCAGCGTCCAGTGGTTAGAAAAACCCACGTCTCCCTTGCCTGCAGTGGCGTGGATGTCGATGCCTAACCGCCCCACGCTGCTTTTACCCTCCAGGAAAGGTACCGCTTGGTGGGTTTCGGTATACTCTTCGGTCACGCCAAGATAGAGCGTACCTGGTTGGAGCACAAAACCCTCTTCGGGTATCTCCATTAGGTCTATCGGATTGTGCCGGCGTGCATCCAACACGCGGTCGCGATACACAGCCAGGTATTTACCTAAATGGACATCGTAGGAATTGGTGCCCAAGCATTCGCGCCGAAATGGCTCAATAACGATTTCGCCAGTAGCGAGGGCGGCGAGAATTTTCTTATCGGTAAGAATCACAGCAATGGTAATTTCTTTGAAAAATACGCTTGAAGCGGTCACAAAGGTATCGGGAGCTTTGGCTTGTCGAAGGCAAACTTTCCGACCACCTGAGCCGTTTATCCACAGCGTGAAAAAGACACTTGTTCTGGGAGCAACACCCAATCCTAACCGCTACGCTTATTTAGCCATCAAAGCCCTTCGCCACCACGGCCACGAAGTGGTGCCCGTAGGTATTCGCACCGGTGAAGTAGACGGCTTACCTATTCTAACCAACCTGCCGCCAGTAGAAGGAGTAGACACTGTGACACTCTACATTGGACCAGAGCGCCAACCTGCTTACTATGACTATTTGCTCTCACTCAAGCCGCGACGGCTTATCTTCAACCCAGGCACCGAAAATCCAGAGCTGGAAGCCTTGGCCAAAGCCCATGGCATCGAGCCAGTGGAAGGCTGTACGCTCATTATGCTCCGCATTGGAGTGTACTAAGCTGGTGGTGAAAGGCGAACAACGCGGAGCGTTGGGTTGCGCTACTTTTGTAGACAGGGAGCGCTGCTGCAACTTGGCCACATTTATCTGCTGCCGTAAATGAACCTTCTCACCATCCAACGTTTACTGTTGCAATGACAATGGCTGAACACTGGCTTGAACATGTGCGCACCCGGCTGCAGGGGCCATTGCCCGGGCGCGCTGCTCAGCTGCGCATGGCCAGCACACGCCGAATCGATGAACTCCGCGCAGCACCAGTAGTGCCGGCGGATGCGCGCATCGCCTGTGTACTCAACTTGCTGCATTGGCAAGCCGACGGGTGGCATACCGTGCTCATTCAGCGGTCGGTTAACCCACGCGATCGCCACAGTGGGCAGGTGAGTTTCCCCGGCGGACGCTGGGAGGAGGGCGATGGCGAACTGGTCAACGTGGCATTGCGCGAGGCCGAAGAGGAAATTGGCGTGCCCGCACAAGCGGTGGAAATTCTAGGGCAGCTAACGGAGTTGTATATCCCTGTCAGCCATTTCCTGGTGTATCCGTTCGTCGGAGTACTGCGCGAGGCCGTCCCTTTTCGCCCCCAAGCCGGTGAAGTAGAAGGCATCCTGACGCCCCCCTTATCGCTGCTAAGCACACCAGAGAACCGCAAAGTTGCCGACATTACCGTAGGGCAGGGTCTTGTCATCCGCAATACGCCCTATTTCGATGTAGAGGGGCACGTGGTGTGGGGGGCCACCGCAATGATACTAAGCGAGTTTTTAGAGGCCATTGCTCCCCTGGGTAAGCATCAGTTATTCAGCTGAAGCACTTTGAGGAAAGCTTCCTGAGGTACTTCTACGGAGCCAAACTGACGCATGCGCTTTTTCCCCTCTTTTTGGCGTTCCAACAGCTTGCGTTTGCGCGTAATGTCGCCACCGTAGCATTTGGCCGTCACGTCTTTGCGCAGGGCGCTAAGCGTTTCGCGAGCAATAACTTTTTGCCCAATGGAAGCTTGAATGGCTATCTGAAATTGTTGGCGCGGGAGGAGCTCTTTTAGCTTTTCGCACATGCGGCGGCCTATAAATTCAGCCTTAGAGCGATGGACTAAGGAACTGAACGCGTCCACGATCTCGCCATTTAGGCGGATGTCCAACTTCACTACATCGGTCTCTCGGTAATCGAGGAGGTGGTAGTCAAAGGAGGCGTAGCCACGGGTCATGGATTTGAGTTTGTCGTAAAAATCAAAGACGATTTCGGCCAGTGGCATGTGAAAGATGAGCTCGACACGTGTCGTCGTCAGGTAGGTTTGTCTTTGCAGAATACCTCGTTTGTCCATGCACAGGGACATGATATTGCCGATATATTCGGGCTTAGTGATAATTTGGGCGTATATGTAGGGTTCCTCTACCGATTTCAAGCGCGTAGGATCGGGGAGTTCGGAAGGTTGCCGCACTTCGAAGCGCTTGCCTTTCACGTCGGTGGCGAAATACGGGACATTAGGCACCGTAGTGATGATGTCCTGTTTGAACTCGCGCTGCAGGCGCTCCTGAACGATTTCTAAGTGAAGCATACCCAAGAAGCCACAACGGAAGCCGAAGCCTAGGGCCGCTGACGTTTCTGGTTCAAAGACCAAGGAAGCATCGTTTAGCTGGAGTTTCTCTAACGAATCGCGTAAGCTCTCAAAGTCGTCGTTATCGAGCGGATATACGCCTGCAAAGACCATCGGCTTGACTTCTTCGAAGCCCTTAAGAGGGGCCTCACAGGGTCGCAATACGTGGGTTACGGTGTCACCGACTTTGATTTCGCGGCTTGCTTTAATGCCCGTAATGATGTAACCCACGTTGCCTGCAGCTAATTCGAGAGTTTCCTGCAGGTTCATGCGCAGGATGCCCACTTCTTCAGCAAAGACCTCTTTACCTGTGGCCATGAAGCGGATTTTATCGCCCTTGCGCAAGATGCCGTTGAACACGCGGACGTAAGTGATAACCCCTCGATAGTTGTTGAATACCGAGTCAAAAATCATGGCCTGAAGCGGAGCATTGGGGTCGCCTTTAGGCGGTGGGATACGGCCAACAACAGCGGCGAGAATTTCCTCTATACCCAGGCCTGTCCGCCCTGAAGCGCTAATAATATCCTCGCGCTGGCAGCCAATGAGGTCGATGATCTGGTCCTGGGTGCCTTCGATATCGGCGCTTTCCATGTCAACTTTATTGACGACGGGGATAATTTCCAAATCGTGCTCCAGCGCTAGGTAAAGATTGCTGATCGTCTGGGCTTGAATTCCTTGTGTGGCATCTACGAGTAACAACGCTCCTTCGCAAGCGGCAATAGCACGGCTGACCTCATAGGAAAAGTCCACATGGCCAGGGGTATCAATAAGGTTGAAGATGTACTCTTGCCCATCGGCTGGGTGAGTGTAACGCATTTGAATGGCGTGGCTCTTGATGGTAATGCCGCGCTCGCGCTCCAGGTCCATGTTATCCAGGGCTTGGTCTTGCATCTCCCGTTCGCTGATGGTTTTGGTGCACTCCAATAAACGGTCGGCCAATGTGCTTTTACCGTGGTCAATGTGCGCTATAATGCAGAAGTTGCGGATATTTTTCATGATAGTGATCGCGCAGAAAAACAGGAAAATCAGTGCTCTAAAACGAGCAGGTGAAGACAGGGTTCAAGATGCTTGCTATTTAGCACTTTTCCAGCCAGCAAAGGTACGGTGTGTACGCTATTGCAGGGGAGGGCAAGCTGGCCACCTAAGCAAAGCAGCCGCTCTGTTGAGTCAACAGAGCGGCTGGCAGAGCAATGTCGTGCTAAGGCGGAAGGAAATCATTCCAATCGGAAGCGCACCGGCAGAGTGAAACGCACCTTTACGGGGTTGCCATTGGCTTCACCCGGTATCCAACGAGGCATGCTTTCCACTACGCGGACAGCTTCTTTGCCGCAGCCGCCGCCAATGTCCTTGATGACAGTGACATCAGTTATTTCCCCTTTCTTACCCACCACAAAAGAAAGCACGACTTGGCCTTGGATATTGTTTTCTCGCGCCAGCGGCGGGTACTTGATGTTTTCAGCCAGATACTTGAGCAACTCGGTCTCTCCTCCAGGGAAGCTGGGAGGTTTCTGGATATCGAAGGATTCAAATACTTTCTCTTCGCGCACAGGTTCTTCCACTACCTTAGCCACGACCGGGTTGTCTATGATTTCCGGCGGAGCATCATCCGTACCTTCTTTGGTCTTAGCTCCCACATCCGCCTTGGTCTCAATCACTTCTTCCACCGTCGGTGGCTCTTGATCGGCCACTTGCTCATCTTTCTTGATGATAGGCGGTACAAACTGAATGGTGGAGCGCGTAGGAGGTGGCGGTGGCGGTGGTGGTGGTGGTGGCGGCGGCGGCGGGTTGTTAGGGTCAATGTCGGGTGGCGGGCCTAATTCAGCCGTCACCTCGATGACCTTTTCATCCTGCTTAAATACATCCGTCATCTTGGAGAGGATGTACGGAAAAGAGAAGAAAAGGATGATTAGCCCTACCCCCAACGCCAGCGCACGGCCCATGTATTTAGGGTATGCCCGACGCAACTGATATGCTCCATATTCGCGGTTGCGCGTGGCGAATATGATATCGAGCATATCCCGATAGGCGGAAGTGCCATTTTTTTCTGCCATGATGCTTTTCCTTTTTTAGGTGTGTACGTCGAGTGGATGTCCACAGAAGGCGTGTGTGTTACTTCTGTTTTTGGGTTGATTTTTGAATAGCTTTAATCTGTTCTTCCACAGAGAAATTTAGGCCACCGGCTGGGTTGCGGATAAACTCTTCTTCTTGTTCCGAAATGTCCAGCAACACATACATAGCAACGTTGGTGATCTTCATCTCGTCGAAAGCATCCACTAAGTTTTTATAGCGCGATTCTTTGGTGGGTTTAATGAGCACATTGAGGCGCGAAACCATTTTCTTTTGTCCGGGGTTCTTTGGGTCATCGCGCTCCATATCGCCCCACTCCTCTTTTACACGTCTTTTCTTGTCCAAGATTACTTTGCGAAGGCCTTCAGCCGAGTAGTCGGTAGAGTCCAACTTCGCATCTGTGATGCCTTCGTAGTAGTAGACTTTGTCGTTGCCGCCCAGCAGAAGCGTCAGCACTTGCGATTCTTTTGTTTCTACCACGTCCTCTTCGGTAATCTTTTTCTCTGGCATCACCACGGGCATAATTTGTGGCTTTGCCAGAGTCGTCGTCAACATGAAGAACGTAATAAGCAGAAAGGCCAGGTCCACCATCGGAGTTAAGTCAACTCGCGTGGACAGCTTCTTAGACCGGACTTTACCTTCCCCTTTTTTTCGGGCGCCACTATCGGCGGTTTGAATTTCAGCCATAGGTATGCGCTATTAAAAGATTCAGAAATAGATTTTTAGCCTCAAAGCCCTTGCGTCTTGTTAGGATCCGCCTCCAGGCTGGTGATGAGGTTGAATTTGTTCACATTGATGTCCGATAGCGTATTAAGCACTTTCTGAATTGCTGGATAGGGAGTATCCTTGTCGGCCTTGAGAACGATAACGTACTCGTCGCGGACGACTTCCTCCTGCTTCAGCCGGAACTGTGCCAATCGGGCGTTGTGTATCCATGGCCCTAATTCGTTGTTCACCGTGTCTGAAGGTATGCCTGGGAAATTCTTCGCGTTCTGGCGCTCGCTGGAGTTCATGGCCAACCATTTACGCAGGTCTTTGCGCGGCACGCCAAATGCTCCGAAAATAGAGAATTTTTTCATCTCTTCTTCGGTCAGCCCCATCTGATACTGAGAATTCATGTCCGAGATAAGGGCATAGCGCGTGTGCTGGCCGGTCATATCGAGAAACACCTTGCCTTCTTTGTCAATCAGGATGGTGAGTGTGCCCGACTCAGGCAATTTAGTTTCCGATATGGACGACGGCGTGTCCACCACAACGGGCTCCTGCGGCTTAGCCTTTGCGGTAAGCATGAAAAACGTCAGCAACAAAAACGACACGTCGCACATGGCGGTCATGTCTATTGTCGGTGTGTGCCGAGGTGGTTTGTGCTTAGGCATAATGCTTTTGCTTGGTTGTACGCTGCCCGACCTAAGCGGGTGTGCGCAGCATAAAGCCGGGCAGCGGGTTTAAAAAACGGGAAAGCGTTTAATGTTGCGTAGCAGCGTAGGTCTGCGTCAGGCTATAGCCGGCCTCATCGATGCGATACGTCATGCCGTCAATACGCGCTGTAAAGAAGTTATACATGATGATGGCGATAGCCGAAGTACCGATACCAAGGGCGGTGTTGATGAGGGCCTCCGAGATACCCATTGCCAGCTGAGTAGAGTCAGGTGCACCC
>JBEQAD010000029.1:14339-17708 GCA_041640515.1 Saprospiraceae bacterium
CGAAAGAGCCGCGAAGGCGCGAATCATCCCTAATACCGTACCGAACAGACCGATAAGCGTAGCCACCGAAGCCAACGTAGCTAGAATATTCAGGTTGCGCTCCAACATGGGCAGCTCCAGAGTGGTAGCCTCTTCGATTTCTTTCTGGATGGCTAGAATTTTCTCGTCCTTTTCCATGCCGGTTACACGTGTCATCTCTTCGTATTTCACCAAGCCCGCGCGAACCACGTTGGCTACGGAGCCCTTTTGTTTGTCGCAAGCAGCAATAGCAGCGCTAATATCGCCTCTATCCAGGGCGTTCTTCACAGCGCGCATGAAGTCATCTACTTTCCCCTTGCCGGCAGCTTGGGTTAGCGTAATAAAACGCTCGATGACAAAGACGATGGCCATGAAAGCCATACCCAACAGGATAGGCACTACCCACCCCCCTTTGTAAATGGTACCGAAGTAGTCACCGGGCAGGGGGTCTTTGGCCGGGTCGCCATCCACAAAGTGCGACGGGTCGCCGAAGACATACTTGTAAATTAACGTGGACAAGACGAAGCACAACGGGATGGCAATGTAGGGAAAGATTGCACTGAAGCCCATTTGCTCTTTTTTAGCAGGAGTGTTTTTTGCTGCTGTCATGCTGCGTTTTAGTTTTTAGTTAAAGAATACTTTAAGGTGCAGTGTAAAAAACAACTCCTTGAAAAACAGGCTCCTCAACTCCCTTAGGCTTTTCCGTTCTGTTTCGACCCAAGTTGGTAAGTAAGATGCAGCAAGACGGTTCTGTGGTGGGTGTGGCTCAGGAAAAAATCTACAGGAGTAGCAGAGTCGTCTTCCTCAGAATTGTTTTTGCGGCGGTAAAAATAGTGTGGGTATTACAATTTTAAATAAATGCCCTTTTAAATTCACGATTTGACTACACTGGCCCCTTTTCTTAACTGCTGCTTAATGCACGAACTTGCGGATAGTATGGCGGATGGCCACCAGCTCCTCTAACAGCGGACGTAATTGGCCCAGTGGCAGCATATTAGCTCCATCTGACTTAGCCTCAGCGGGCCGCGGATGCGTTTCGATGAACAGGCCATCGGCTCCCACGGCTACAGCAGCGCGGGCAATGGTGGCAATGAGTGACGGGCGCCCGCCCGTAACGCCGCTGCTTTGGTTGGGTTGCTGGAGCGAGTGTGTACAATCTACAACAACGGGGCTGCCAAAGGCCTGCATGATGGGCACACTTCGGAAGTCCACAATCAAATCGGAATAACCGAACATGGAGCCTCGCTCTGTCAGCCACACGCGCGGATTACCCGCATCCAGCACTTTTTGCCGGGCAAACTGCATAGACTCAGGGCTGACGAACTGCCCTTTCTTGATGTTGACCAGCTTGCCCGTCTGCGCGGCAGCCACCAGCAAGCTGGTCTGACGACACAGGAACGCGGGTATCTGGAGCACATCCACGCTCTGCGCAGCCAGTGCTGCCTCCGGCTCGCTGTGGATGTCGGTCGTCACTGGTACATCCAAGGCATCGCCTACGGCTTTCAGAATGGCTAGGGCCTTCTCATCACCAATACCGGAGAAAGAGTCGCCCCGACTGCGGTTGGCTTTGCGGTAGCTGCCCTTGAAAATGTAGGGTATAGCCAGCTGCTCGCACCACTCGCTCACTTGGCCAGCAATGTCGAAAGCCAGCTGCTCGCCCTCGATGGCACATGGGCCAGCAATAAGGAAAAAATTGCCCGACTGAGCGTATTTAAGACGAGGCAGGTCTATCCCTGAGAGCATAATGAGAGGAGGAGTTTATCAGTAAAGTTTGAGTTTTCTTCACTCCTCTGAGGTGAAGCGAAAGCGAATTTTGGGAAAATTTTCCTGTGCTGTTTGAAGTATCCAAGCGGTTTCAGCCAAAAAAACCAGCTGGCCGTGCCGGTCGCGGGCGATGTCGCGTTTGCGGCGATCGAGGAATTCCTGCAGGGCTTTGGGCTCATCGCTGCTAATCCAACAGGCTTTGTGCAACTGGATGGGTTCGTAGCGGCATTTGGCTCCGTACTCGACCTCGAGGCGGTGTTGCAGCACTTCAAACTGAAGTAGCCCTACAGTGCCCACAATGCGGCGGCCATCGCTTTGGCGGACAAAGAGCTGAGCCACTCCTTCATCCATCAGCTGCTCCAGTCCTTTAGCAAACTGCTTTTGCTTGAGCGGGTCGGCATTTTCCACATAGCGGAACTGCTCCGGGCTGAACGAGGGTATGCCCTTGAAGTGTAAGGTTTCACCCTCGGTAAGCGTATCGCCAATTTTGAAATTGCCCGAGTCGTAGAGGCCTATTACATCGCCCGGGTAGGCTTCTTCGAGCAGCGTCTTTCGACTGGCCATGAACATAGTCGGCGAGGGGAATTTGAAATCGCGTTCCAGGCGGACGTGGCGGTAGTTTTTGTTGCGCTCAAAACGCCCTGAGCACACGCGCACGAACGCGATGCGATCGCGGTGGCGCGGGTCCATGTTAGCAAAGATTTTAAAGACGAAACCGCTGAACTTCTCTTCTTCGGGACGCACCAGACGCTCTTCCGTTGGGCGAGGCAAGGGCGGCGGGGCGATGTCTGTAAAACAGTCGAGCAGCTCACGAACACCAAAGTTGTTGACCGCCGAGCCAAAGAAAACCGGGCAAATGTCGCCACGCAAGTAGGCTTCGCGGTCAAAAGAAGGGTAAACGACCTGGATGGTTTCCACGTCTTCGCGCAGCTGACGAGCCGCACTCGGGCCGATGTGGCGTTCTACGTCGGAGCTTTGCAAATCCTCAAGCACAATGCTTTCTTCCTCCGCCTGCTTCCCGTGAGGCTGAAAAAGCACTAACCGCCGCTCGTAGAGGCTGTACACCCCTTGAAAGCGCTGCCCCATGCCAATGGGCCAAGACAGGGGGCACACCTTAACGCCCAGTTTTTTTTCCAGCTCGTCCAACAGGTCGAAAGGGTCAAGACCTTCGCGGTCCAGCTTGTTCACAAAGAATATAATAGGTGTTGCACGCATACGGCACACCAGCGTCAGTTTTTCCGTCTGGGTCTCCACGCCTTTAGCCGCATCCACCACCACTACGGCCGAGTCCACAGCCGTGAGCGTGCGATAGGTGTCCTCGGCAAAATCTTCGTGACCCGGCGTGTCTAAAATGTTTATTTGCAAGCCCTTGTATTCAAAGCCCATCACTGACGTGCTCACAGAGATGCCGCGCTGGCGCTCTATCTCCATGAAGTCGGACACCGTTGATTTTTTGATTTTATTGCTCTTCACGGCACCGGCGGTCTGGATGGCGCCACCGAAGAGGAGCAACTTTTCTGTCAGGGTAGTTTTACCGGCATCAGGGTGAGCGATAATGGCGAAGGTGCGGCGTCGCTGCAGTTCATT
>JBEQAD010000030.1:0-17098 GCA_041640515.1 Saprospiraceae bacterium
GGTGGATGCGGAATGGATAGAACAACCGCACCGATGGGATGTGCGCTTTATCTACTTTATGGCTATCTTTGGTCTGGTCAGTTCATTGTTTGATTATTTAACATTTGGTGTACTCTTATGGGCGCTAAAGGCGGGCGCAGTGGAGTTTCGTACCGGACCGGATGGTTCGTCGAGTCTGTCGTCTCTGCCGCCTCCATTGTGCTGGTTTTACGCACGCGTCGGCTGTTTTTTCGAAGCCGCCCTTCGCTCCCTGCTGGTTGCCACGCTCTTGGTGGTAATGAGCACCGTCATATTACCCCCTACGCACCATTGGGAGAGCTCTCTGGGTTTGTTCCGCTGCCCCTATTTTTTTTGTAGCTTTCCTTGTCGGTTTAGTCTTGATTTACATAGCCATTGCTGAGCTGACAAGGTATTTTTTACAAAGGGATAAAGGCGAACGGGCAATAGGCCATGCGCCGCGCAAGGAAAAGCCCGCTGAGTGTGTAAACGACATGGAAAGTGAGCACGAACGGCTAAGGAGCCCACTAATACCTCCGCTAAACCAGGAGCACGATTATACCAAGGCAGTAGGTGGCTAAAAGGAGCGCTTTGTGCTCAGGCCACGATGTTCACAATCCGCCCAGGTACAACAATAACTTTCTTCACCCCGTTGTCGCCCAAGAAACGGCGGACGAAATCTTGTTCTAAAGCGATTTGCACAATAGTTTCCTGAGAAGCGGAAGCATCCACCTCGATGTTGCCGCGAAGTTTGCCATTGACCTGCACGGGATACACTACCCTGTCGGAAGCCAGATAGCGCTCATCAAAAGTGGGCCAGGATGCATCGCAGACAGAAGACTCATAGCCCAGGCGGTGCCAAAGCTCTTCGGCCAGGTGCGGAGCAAAGGGCGCCAGCAAGACCACTGTGGGTTCCAAGATAGCTCTCTTGTGGCATTTCAGCGTGCGCAGCTCGTTGGACAAAATCATAAGGTGGCTGATGCAGGTATTCAACGAGAAGCGCTCGATGTCCTCGGTAACCTTCTTAATAGCCGTGTGTAGGGCACGCCATTCCTCACTGGAGGGCGGTTCTTCATTCACCAACCAAGTGTCGTTGGGGCCAACGAAATGCCCCCACACGCGCTTGAGAAACCCTTGCACGCCAGTGATGCCTTTCGTATCCCACGGCTTACTCGCCTCGATGGGGCCGAGAAACATCTCGTACATTCGGTAGCAGTCGGCGCCGTATTGCTCCACGATTTCGTCGGGGTTAACGACGTTGTACTTCGACTTCGACATCTTTTCTATTTCGCTGCCACATAAGAATTGCCCTTCAGGCCCAACCTTGAAGTTGGCTCGTTGAAACATGGGCAAATGGCGGGCAGCTGACAAATCGAGTACATCGTTGTTTACCAGCGAGATATCTACATAAAGGCGGCTGAAACACTCAGGAGAGTACTTGTGAGTCAACTCATAGGAAACGAAGAGCTGATCTATTTCTGGCACCACCTCCGCCATGAAAAACGGCTCTCGGCTATGAAGGGCAGTGCGTATCTTTTCTGCGGTGAGTTCGGGTTGATTGATGTTCTTGGCCAGTTCTTCGATGAAGAGCACCAACAGGCGTTTGCCATCGGCTTCGGCGGTTCGCCGAACGGACTCGATTTTATCCACCAGTTTCCACGACACGACCTCGATCGCTAAGTCATTGACAGCAAAGGCAAAGTCGTATGTGAAAGTTTCTTCCATTCGATTTTTAGGAATAATCATGGGCTCGTACTCCTTCAAGAAAGGCTGTAACACCTTAACCCAGAGGTACTCTTCATAGAAAAACTCCTTGGCGCGAAAGACAATGCTGGAGCGGCCTTGGATCATGCCCTGATTGGTCAGCTTCTTGGCATACTCGCGCTCTGGCACCAGCCCGAGGTCGTACAGGAAGTGATTCCAGAAGCGACTATACAGAAGGTGCCCTACAGCGTGCTCGGCGCCGCCGATGTACCAGTCCACACAACGCCAGTATTGTAGCGCCTCTTGGCCACAGAAGGCCTCGTCGTTGTGGGGATCCATGTAGCGGTACCAATACCACGACGAGCCTGCCCAGCCGGGCATGGTGCTGTACTCATACTCGTAAACTTCGTTGGGTGAAGGCCGATAGCGCCAATGGTGTGCACGGGCCAAGGGCGGTTCTCCGGCTTCGGTAGGCAAATATTTGTCAATCTCGGGCAACACCAAGGGCAGCTCATGCTGTGGCAATAGATAGGGTACGCCATCTTTCCAATAAATGGGTAAAGGCTCGCCCCAATAGCGCTGGCGGCTAAAGACGGCGTTGCGTAGTTTGTATTGGGTACGGGCTTTGCCCAGGCCATTCTCCTCCAGCCATTTCAGCAGCACGGGCACAGCTTCTTCATAGGTGAGACCGTTGATCATGCCCGAGTTGATGTATCGGCCTTCCTTGGTAGGGTCTGCGGCCTCTTCTAAGTTTTTTTGGCTGTCTAGGATGGGTACGATAGGCAGTTGAAAGGCCCTAGCGAAGTTCCAGTCGCGCTGGTCGCCGCTGGGTACAGCCATAATAGCACCAGTGCCATAACCGGCAAGTACATAATCGGCTACATATACCGGGATGGCTGCTTTTGTGAAGGGGTTAATCGCAAAAGCACCTGTGTTGACACCAGTAACGCGCTTCACTTCGGCCATGCGCTCGCGTTCGGAGCGGGAGGCGGCCCATTTCAGATAAGATTGCACCTCTGCCCACCGGGTGGCTGTCGTGATGCGAGGTACTAGCTCATGTTCAGGAGCTAGCACCATGAAGGTCGCTCCGTAGATAGTGTCAATGCGCGTAGTGAATACCTCAATATACAAGTCGCCATGGCCTTGTAGCGGAAACTGGACAGTAGCCCCCTGTGAGCGACCAATCCAGTTGCGCTGTTGCTCCTTAATGGCTTCTGGCCAGTCTACTTCTTCCAACCCTTCCAGCAAACGCTCCGCGTAGGCCGTGATGCGCATGCTCCATTGTTTCATGCGTTTACGCTCCACCGGGTATCCACCGCGCTCGCTGACGCCGTCTTTGACTTCGTCATTGGAAAGCACCGTTCCCAAAGCGGGGCACCAGTTGACAAAGGACTCTTCAGGAAAGGTCAGTCGATAGTGGAGCAGAAACAGCTGTTGCTCTCGTTCTGAAAAGTTATTCCACATTTCAGCCGTAATTTTCGGCGTATTATCGTCGCAGGCAGCGCGAACGCGAGCGTTTCCTTCCTGAGAAAATCGCTCAACGAGGTGAGCAATAGGGAGAGCTTTCTGGGCATCTAAGTCGTAATAGTGTTCGAAAAGGAGGGAGAAGATCCACTGTGTCCACTTGTAGTACTTAGGGTCGCAGGTGCGTATTTCACGGCTCCAATCGAAGCTCAGCCCCAGATTTTCTAATTGTTGCCGGTAGTATCGGATGTTCTGTTCTGTGGATACCGCTGGATGGACACCCTTCTCGATAGCAAACTGCTCGGCAGGTAGGCCAAAGGCGTCGTAGCCCATAGGATTGAGTACGTTGTACCCTCTGAGCCGTTTGTAGCGTGCGATGATATCGCTGGCTATGTAGCCCAATGGATGCCCAACATGCAACCCTGCTCCTGAGGGATAAGGGAACATATTGAGTATGTAATACTTGGGCTTGTCGGTGGTGTGCGATACGCGATAAACCTGTTTTTTCGTCCACCACTCACTCCATTTCTTCTCTATCGCACGAGGGGTGTATTCCATTCTGAAAAAATGCGGTGTAGTGTTTTTGTTGTATTCCGTATACGTTAGTTGTTAGCGCTTCAGAAAGGGCAGGCAGCAAGCAGCTCCTGCACCTCAGAAAACAAAGAGTCAGCGAATGCACTCTTATGCATTGAGCATAACCGGCATAACCAGCATCAGGATGTCGCGGTCGGCATTGGTATCTTCCACAGGCGTCAGAATGCCCGCACGCGAAGGTGTGGACATTTCAATCTTGATTTCTTCGCTATCAAGGACGCCAAGCATTTCTATTAAAAACTTGGCGTTGAAGGCGATGCGCAGGGGCATGCCCTCGTACATGCAGGGCATTTGCTCCGTAGCTTCATTAGAGAAATCCAGGTCTTGCGCGGAAATGGTCAGGTTGCCGTGGGCGATGTCCAACACGACCTGATTGGTCGTTTTATTGGCAAAGATGGCGATGCGCTTGAGCGAATTTTGGAAATCGGCTCTATGGACAATGAGGCGATTTGGGTTATCCACCGGGATGACGGCGTTGTAGTCGGGATAGCGCGCGTCAACGAGGCGGCACACCAGTTGGATGTCGCCAAAAGTAAAAAAGGCATTGGCTCGATTAAACGCAATCTGCACTGTAGCGTCGGAAGGCAGTGCGCTTTTCAGCAAGTTGAGCGCCTTTTTGGGCACGATAAACGTAGTAGCTACTTCTCCCACCAAATGTGGCGTAGTGAATTTGACTAACCTATGGGCATCAGTAGCTACACAAGTCAACTTGTTAAAGTCTACCTGAAAATACACGCCTGTCATCGCTGGCCGGAGCTCGTCACTTGATGTGGCAAACACCGTTTTGGTGATGGCCTCCAACAGATATTTGCTACCGATTTTTATCGAGTCCACATTTTCGGGCTGCGGTATTTCTGGAAAGTGAGTGCTTTTTTCTCCTGCCACTTTGTACCTTCCATACGAGGAAGTAATCTCGATGTTGAGGTTGTCCTCGTTTACCGAAAAGGAGATGGGCTGTTGAGGCAGCGCCTTGAGCGTTTCGAGTAGAATTTTAGCCGGTACGGCTACCGAGAAATCTTCATCTGCCTGCACCTCCACTGACGTAGAGATGCTCGTCTCCAGATCGGTAGCGCAGATGCTGAGTTTCCTACCCTCTACCTGAAAAAGAAAATTCTCTAAGATAGGTAAAACTGGATTGGAGCCTAAAGCACCTGCAGCAATCTGGACGTGCCTGAGAAGATCAGAAGAGGAAACACTAAACTTCATACGGAATGACGACAGAAGAAATAAATGTGGATAAACCTAAGTAGCCGCGGTAAATATTATCCGCAGGTCGTTTCTCTTCGAGGCAGTTCTTCGGAAGAGTAAATTGACACTTTGCCAAAGAGGAGCTACCTTCAAAAAGAAATTTCGATGCAAAAGTAATCGGTACCTCGGCGTTTATGCGCAAAAAAACCAGGGCCACCCTTGAGACGCCTTCACCCAGGCGTACGACGCTTTTGAGGGAGCCGGGGGACTGAAGTAAAAAAGAGCGACATGCTAAAGGAAAGGGCATGACTTCTTTTCTTCAATGACCCTATTCTATGGGCTCGTTAAACAAGCCTGAACCCATGTGTTATTAGCAAAAAACCAGCCAACCAGTCGAGTTTGTTTTGATTGTTTTTGGAAAAAAGAGCCGTTTTACCTTTGGCTGCCGTCTGACAGAGGCCTTCTTCCATCGTAATGAGGTATCCTTTTTCGCTGTGTTTCTCTGATATATGTCCCATCTATGATGCCCCCGAGTCGTCAGTCTTCGAAGCGAAACGCCCCGCTTATTCGCCCCATAGGTCGGTTGACCCTGCCCCGTCCGGATCTGGTGCATTTGGACAACGGCATCCCGCTGTATGTGCTCCATTTCCCAGAGCGCGAAATTTTAAAGGTGGAAGTGGTCTATCGGGCCGGACGCCCTCAAGAAGCAAAGCCACTGGTAGCCCGGGCCACATCTCAACTGGTGCGCGAAGGCTCGCGCCAACGAAGCGCTGCCGAGTTGGCCGAACACTTCGACTTCTACGGCGCCACGATAAGTATACCCTCTAGCCTCGACTTTAGCAGCTACATCCTCTTTGCCTTGCATCGCTACCGACACGAGCTACTGCCTGTATTCGCCGAAATGCTGCAAGAGCCCACCTTTCCGGAGACAGAATTAGAGACCTTTAAGCGCAACAGCATACAAGAGTTGCTCATCGAGTTAGATAAGGCGGAAGTGATGACTTATCGACAACTGACGGAATGCATTTTCGGCGCAGAGCATCCTTACGGCTACAACTCTACAGCAGAAACTTACTATGCGCTGCAACGCGAAGACCTCGTACAACACTTTGAGCGATGGTTCACGCCATCGAATGCCGTCTTAGTGGCTAGCGGGCGGGTGGACAGCGACGTTCTTTCGCTGCTCAATCGTGCGTTTGGACAAACACCACCCCGACCTATTCCATCTCAGCCATCCTGGAAGGTAGCCGACCGCCCTCCGCAAATGGTGCACCTGCACCACCTCAAGGCTCCCCAGACAGCTATCAAAATAGGGCGGCGCATGTTCAATCGCGCCCATCCGGATTACAACGGTTTCTCGGTGCTAAACATCGTCCTGGGCGGATACTTTGGTTCCCGGCTGATGAGCAATCTGCGCGAAAAGCGCGGCCTAACCTACGGCGTCTATTCTTCGCTGGACACCTTGGCCCTTGATGGCTATTTTTACATAGCCGCCGAAGTACACGACCAACGCGCCTCCTTGGCCGTGCGGGAAATTTTTGCGGAAATGCAGCGCCTTCGCGAAACGCTTATTCCCGAAGATGAGCTAGACATGGTGCGCAATTACTTGTCGGGCATGTTACTCAATGGTCTGGATGGACCGCTCAATATTTCCGACATGGTGCGCACGATATTGGTGGAAAACCTGCCTTTCGACGCCTTCGAGGCGCAAGTACGCGCTATTCAAACCATCACGCCCGAAGCCTTGCAGACCTTAGCCCAGCGCTACCTCAGCCCAGAGGACTACTGGGTGATTACCGCCGGAAAACGGCCTGTTTTGATAAAGAAATGATGAAAAAAAATGCCTGGACTCGACGACGGCGTACGCCTCCCAATCGGAAAAACGTGTGTAGTTTTGCGCGCCTTTATACCGACGGAATGCTTTTTTGAAGTCTTTTAAATCGCTAATACCTTGAGCCTTTTCAAATTTTTCAAGCAGGAACTGGCCGTTGACCTGGGCACGGCCAATACATTAATCATGATGGACGGGCAGGTAGTGGTAGACGAGCCCTCCATTGTTGCCATCGACCGACGTACTGGACAAACGATTGCTGTGGGTCACAGGGCCATGCAAATGCATGAAAAAACCCACGAGAATATCAAGACCATCCGTCCCCTAAAGGACGGTGTTATTGCTGACTTTCAGGCGGCCGAGGCCATGATTGAAGGCATGATCCGCATGGTCGGGCGGCGTAACTCTTTCTTCAACCACCTCAAGATGGTTATTTGCATCCCGAGCGGTATTACAGAGGTGGAAAAGCGCGCTGTGTTTGACTCTGCCGACCACGTGGACAGCAAGGAAACCTACCTTATCCACGAGCCTATGGCCGCTGCGCTGGGCATCGGGCTGAACGTGGAAGAGCCGGTGGGCAATATGATCATTGACATCGGCGGCGGCACGACAGAAATTGCCGTTATTGCACTTTCTGGCATCGTCTGCGACCAGTCCATCCGTATCGCCGGCGATGAGATGACGAACGACATCATTGACTACATGAAGCGCGAGCACAACGTCCTCATTGGCGAGCGCACTGCCGAACAGATTAAAATTCACGTCGGCTCGGCCCTGGAAAATTTAGATAATCCTCCAGAGGACTACGCCGTTAGCGGCCGAGACTTGATGACCGGCATACCCAAGCAAATTCGCATTGGCCATAGAGAAACAGCCCGGGCCCTAGACTCGAGCATAACTCGAATTGAAGAAGCCGTGTTGCGCGCACTAGAAGCCACCCCGCCGGAGCTGGCTTCCGATATCTACAAGACAGGCATATACCTGACCGGAGGCGGCGCGCTGCTGCGCGGCCTCGATCAGCGTTTGCACCAGAAGACGAAACTGAAAGTACACGTGGCCGATGACCCTTTGCGCGCAGTGGTGCGTGGCACTGGCCTTGCCCTGGAGCGTTCCGAACATTACTCCTTTCTCATTGACCGCAAGAGCGTGTAAACGCAGGTAGCTCGTCGTTGGGATGGCCGCGCTCCCTGAAGGAGATTTCACGGCTCACTTTGCTCCGTCGCACAGGCAAGCACTTTTTTGAACGCGTATGCGCACCCTCATCCAGTTGTTTATACGACAAGGCGGGCTCATTACTTTGCTAATCACCCAAGTGATAAGCTTCTATTTGCTTACGTCGCAGAATGAGGCACAAAGGGAAATTGCGCGTCGCAGCTGGAGCTGGTACTCCAACTGGGCGCTCGAATGGCGCAACCGCTTCATGGATTACTTATCGTTGCGCGATGAGAACATACGCCTGAAAATGGAAAATGCTCGCTTGCACACCCAACTGACCAACTTGCGCGCCGCGGAGGCACCTTTGCGCGATACCTTGCGGCGCCAGGCGACAACAGAAGACAAGCTCCTCACCAGAAAGATAGCAAGGCCAGAATACATCTTCATTAGCGCACGAGTAGTGGGCAATACGCTGAGCGGGCGCAATAACTGGCTCATCCTAAACCGAGGCGCTAAAGACGGGGTAGAGCCTCATAGTGGGGTGGTCTCTCGGCTGGGGGTGGTAGGCATTGTGCGCGATGTTTCTGACCATTTCTCGTTAGCTATGTCGGTGCTGCACCCGCAAACGAAAATTTCTGCCATTGTCAAGGGTTTCAACTACTATGGCTCGCTGTATTGGGACGAGAAAGACCCGCGCTACTTGACCCTGTCGGATATTCCTTATCACCTGCCCGTCAAGCGCGGCGACACGGTACAAGTGAGCAATTACTCGCTGCTTTTCCCTGAAGGGCACCCCGCTGGCATTGTGGACACGGCCTATCGACCTCAGGGCAGCAGTTTTTTGTATATACGGGTGCGCCCTACACAACCGCCCGCTAGTATACGGGAAGTGTACGTGGTTATTAACCGCTACAATAAGGAAGTAGAGCGTCTAAGCAAGACAATAGAGGAGAAGCGATGAAGAGCAGCTGGTTTTTCCCCAACTTATGGCGCTTTTTGTCGCTGTTAGCGGTGCAAGGGCTGATACTGTCAGACATTTCCTATAACACCGACGGCTACGTGAGCATCCTGGTGTATCCGCTCTTTATCCTACTTTTACCTATACAGCTGCCCGTGCCGGCAGCCGTATTAGCAGGTTTTGTCGCGGGGCTACTCGTGGATACCTTCACTGGCACTATAGGGCTACACGCTAGTGCTAGCGCCTTTTCCGCCTATGCACGGGCTATCATTTTGGACCGCTTCTCGCCTCAAGGCGGCTACACCAACAAAGAACCCATCGCCTCGCCTGCTTACTTCGGTTGGCGTTGGTTTCTGACCGTAGCGGGTATTTTTTTTGCAATGCATCTACTGTGGTATTTCTCCATGGCGTATTTTACACCCGCCTATTTCTTCCACAAAATTCTACCGCAGGCAGCGTTAAGTTGGGTATCTACTTTACCTGTGGTGGTGGTGCTAATGCGACTATTTTATCCAAGGAATTAGAGAAACAAAGGGGCATGGTGGACAAACTTCGCGAGCGGCAGTACCCTATACAAATTGTGTTCATCGTAAGTGCAGCGGTGCTGCTGTTAAAAGCAGCTCAACTGCAGCTATTCGATGAGTCGCTTAGCCGGCGCGCTGATGCCACGACTATTCACCGGATGACCATTTACCCACCGAGAGGGCTGATTTATGACCGCAACGACAGCTTGTTGGTCAACAACAACGCCGTGTACGACCTCATGGTAACGTACAACCAGATTAGCCCCCAGATGGACACGCTTAAGTTCTGCCACCTCTTAGGGATTACCCGCAGCGAGTTTGAAGCAGCCCTGAAGAAGGATTGGAAAAGCGGAAAATTCTCCCGTAATGTGCCGTTTGTTTTTCTAAAAAAAATCCCCAGTACCACTTACGCCCGGCTGCAAGAATGCCTGTATGAGTTTCCAGGCTTTTTCGTGCAGGTGCGCAACATTCGGGCCTATCCCTACCAGGCCGGTGCGCATGTATTGGGCTACATTAACGAGGTGGACCAGCGCGATATCGAGCGCGGTGGCGGTGCCTACGTATCAGGCGACTACATCGGCGCTACCGGCGTAGAGGCCCACTACGAAGAGCGTTTGCGCGGAAATAAGGGCTTTTCCTTCCTGCTTAGGGACAACTTGGGCCGTATCGTGGGACGCTATGCCGATGGCCAGGCGGATATCATGCCTGTAAGTGGCGACGACCTCATTCTTTCCATAGACGCCCGCTTGCAGCAGTATGGAGAAGCCCTCATGGCCAACAAGTCTGGTAGTATCGTGGCTATTGAGCCTTCTACAGGCGAAATACTGGCCATGGTCAGCGCACCCACTTATGACCCCAATGAACTGGCCATGACCAACGACCGAGGGCCAGTGTTCGAGCGCCTGCACAGCGACCCGCTCAAACCCTTCTTCGACCGCACCGTCATGGCTAAGTACCCACCCGGCTCCATTTTCAAGACCGTTGTCTCGCTAATAGGTCTGCAGGAGGGCACCCTCCATCCTCAAGCTGGTCAGAGCTGTGGCGGCGGCTACTTCTATGCAGGGCGCCTCTACAAATGTCATAGACACGGCCCTGTTAACAACGTGGTAGATGCACTTGCTTACTCGTGCAACACCTATTATTTTAGTGAGTTCCGCGACATCGTAGACAAGTACGGTTTCAATAATCCGCATCAAGGCTTAGACAAATTTTACCAGTATTGCCGAGAGATGGGCCTGAGCCAACGGCTAGGCGTGGACTACCCTAATGAAAGCCCAGGAAACATCCCGGACTCCCGCTACTATGATCGCATTTACCCTAAACGGCTGGGGGGCTGGCGCTCACCAACCATCATGTCTTTGGGCATTGGCCAAGGTGAAATCCAAATGACCACCCTGCAAATGGCCAATTTAGCGGCTTGCATTGCCAACCGCGGCTATTGGTATCCGCCGCATTTAGCCAAAGGCTTCAAAAGCGGCGGCGACATACCCGCTATATACCGGCAACCGCATCGTGTCAGCATTGACCCTAAATATTTTGAAATGGTGGTAGAAGGCATGGCCCAGTGCGTTGCCCGCGGCACTGCGCGCTCTTGTGCTATACCTAACATCGCTGTGTGTGGCAAAACAGGTACTAGTCAGAACCCACACGGCGACGACCACTCGGTCTTTTTCGCGTTTGCGCCCAAGGATAACCCTAAAATCGCCATTGCGGTATATGTGGAAAACGCCGGCTGGGGTGCCTCCTATGCAGCCCCCATCGCCAGCCTCATGATTGAAAAGTATCTCAACGACACCATTGCCGCGGAGCGGAAACCGCTGGAAGAGCGCATGCTCAAAGCCAATCTCGTTCAAAAACACCTGCAAAATCGCCAGCAAGCCGTCCTAAAGCCCTCCATCCGCCCCAGTGCTCCAGCATTGCCCTCACCAAATATCCCAGCTGACGAACCCCCTGGGCAAACACCCGCTACCACAGCTACCCAAGACGAACACCGCCGGCGTTGAACTTGCGCGCGCCCCTGGCACCAGCCGGCACAGCTCTCCGCACCTGCTTTAATTTGCTTTCGCTTCATGTATCGGCTCGAAGCCATTTGTGTGTACCCGGTGAAATCTCTAGGCGGCATAACACTCTCAGAGGCACGCCTCGAACGGCAGGGCCTACAGTACGACCGCCGCTGGATGTTGGTAGATGCTCAAGGGCAATTTGTTAGCCAGCGCGAAGAGCCCACCCTGGCCTGCTTGGGCACGGCCCTACAGGCAGAACAGCTGATAATTTTTGATAAGCAAAGGCCAACACACCAAATTAGCCTCCCGCTGACTCCTCACGAAGAGGCCATGCGGTCGCTCATAGTGCAAGTATGGGGCGACCGCTGCCGAGCGCTTGCATATCCGCCTGAGGTAAATGCTTGGTTTTCCGAGTACCTAAAGGCAGAGGTCCAACTGGTTTTTATGCCGCATAGCACACTGCGGCAAGTCGACAGGCACTATGCACCGCCTAAAACACCCGTGAGTTTTGCCGATGGTTTTCCATACTTACTCATCGGGCAAGCGTCATTGGATGACCTGAACCAACGCCTGAAACAGCCAGTGCCCATGAGCCGCTTTCGCCCCAATTTCGTCTTCAGCGGAGGTCAGCCCTACGAGGAAGACAACTGGGAGCAGTTCTGCATCGGAGAGGCACGATTTCTGGCTGTGAAGCCGTGTGCGCGCTGTGCGATAGTCACTACCGACCAAGACACTGGCGAGCGCAGCGCTGAGCCGCTAAAAACGCTGGCCACGTATCGCCGTCAAGGTCATCGAATCCTCTTTGGAAAAAATGCTCTTTGGACGGGCGAAGGCAGCAATAGAGTGCACATTGGCATGTTGCTGACCAAAGGCTGTTAATACCGGAGTGGAGTGCGTTGTTGTTTGTAACTATGCCGAAAATCCGGGATTATGGCACAACACCGATGCTACGGCAAAGCGCTGACAGATGGGGAGGCGCACGCACAGGCGCATCGCTTGTGGTCGCGGCGCGATTTTTTGGCTACTATGGGTCTGTTGGGCGCGGGCGGATGCTTGCTGGGCGGCTTGCCTGTGCGCGCTTTCTGGCCTTCCCCCTTGGTGGCCCACCCAACCTGGAATGACAACGACCGCATCCTCGTCCTCATCCGCCTCGATGGGGGCAACGATGGCCTGAACACCGTCATTGAACGCGGTAATCACCACTACTACAACCTGCGGCCTAGCTTGGCTATTGCCGAGTCGGAGATGTGGCACCTCAGCCCAGAGTACGGCATGCCGCTGGAGACCAGCAGCTTACAGCCATTATGGGCCGAAGGGAAAATGAAGGTGCTTTTTAACGTGGGCTATCCCCACCCTAATCTCAGCCATTTCCGTTCCTCCGATATTATCTACTCTGCCAGCGACGCCGATGAAGTTGTGGAAACGGGCTGGATAGGCCGCTTCTTAGACAATGAGTACGCTGCTTTTTTGGAAACACCCTCCGCTGTTCCACCAGCCCTGCAAATTGGCGTACAATCCAATCTGCTGTTCAAAGCCGAGGACGCCAATATGGCGCTGGTAGTTAGTAGCCCGCAGGAGTTCTATCAAATCGCCCAGACAGGGCAACTCTACCCAACTACCGGCCTGACGAATTCGATGCGCGACCGCGAGTTGGGCTTCGTGCGCCAAACGGCCAACGCCGCCTTCCGCTATGCCGACACCATCCGAAAGGCATTTTATGCAGGCAAAAACGAGGTGGATTATCCGCCGCCTAGCTCCAACCTGTTGTCGGCGCCGCTGTCCATTATCGCCCGCGTACTCAAGGGGAACATGGGCACGCGCATCTTCTTGGTGGATATTGCCGACTTTGATACGCACGTCAACCAGCGCGCTAACCACCTCAACCTGTTGTGGCAACTGGCTACCGCCGTACGCGCCTTCTACGACGACCTAGCCGAGGCTAAAACAGGGCTTGATACGCGCGTGCTGACCATGACCTTTTCCGAATTTGGTCGAACTATCTACGAAAATGGCTCGCGTGGCACCGATCATGGCGCCGGCACGCATACGCTACTTTTCGGTGGCGGCATTGGCAGCGGCTTCTTAGGGCAATACCAAGACTTGAGTAACCCCGACCCCATCCAAGACCCACCTCACAGCGTAGACTTCCGCGATGTGTACGCCACTGTGCTCCAGCACTGGCTGGGCAATCCGGCCGACTTGGTCAACTACGTACTGAGACGCCAAAGCCAACCGATTCAGGGCTTGGTGCCACCGGCGACACCGGCATTGGGCGACAACGGACGCGCGGCGCTGTTAGGCCATAACCCGCACCCTAATCGCCCTGATGCCTACATCATCAAATTTGCTATTACTCAAGGCAGCGCCGTACGCCTTCAAGTGCTCGATGCCGCAGGTCATGCCTTGCGCACGTTGGTGAATGAATTTAAGCCTGCCGGCAGCTACTCAGTTACCTTTGCACCTGCCGAGTGGTACTTACCCCCTGGGCGCTACCGATACCGCCTGATGGCAAACGGGCAAGTGTTCGAGCGCCTGTTGACCATCCCTTGAATTGCATGACGCCTCACCAGCGCACCCTGGATGCTTTTCTGGACACTTTTGGATACCCGCCACACATTCTGGTGCGCTCACCAGGACGCATCAACCTACTGGGTGAGCATACTGACTATAATGGTGGCCCCGTACTGCCAGCCGCTATTGATCGCGCTATTTGGTTGGCTGCGGCACCTCGAACGGACGGGCAGTGCCGATTGTGGGCATGTGACTACGACGAAGGCTGTGCCATAGAAGAAAAACCATCGGCTCCGCTCCGTCGCCCGATGTGGGCAGACTACCTATTGGGGGTCTTGCTTGAGGTAGGGTGGCCTGGTGGGCTGGACATAGCCTTCGGCGGTAACTTGCCCATAAGCGCAGGGGTGTCTTCGTCGGCAGCCTTAGAAAACGCTGCGGCCGTGGCTGCCAATGCTTTGTTTTCATTGGGCCTGTCGCCGCTAGAGCTGGTGCAAGCGACACACCGAGCTGAGAATCGTTTTGTCGGTGTCCCTTGTGGCGTGATGGATATGTTTGCCGGCATGATGGGCCGGAAGGACGCCTTTCTGCAGTTGGACTGCCGCACGCTGACTTGGGAATACCTGCCCTTTGCCGCGTCTGATTGGGGGTTTGTGCTCTGTCATTCAGGTGTAGAACGTCGCCTAGCTACCTCCGACTACGGGGCGCGCCGTCAGGAGTGCGCTCAGGGGCTAACCCTTTTGCAACACCTGGCCCCCTCCCTCGGGGCGCTGAGCGAAGCTACGCCGTCGCTATTGGAGGCAGCTCAGGAGCATCTGCCGCCAGCTATTTTTCGCCGCTGTCGCTACGTCATTGGCGAAGTTGCCCGCGTGAGCGCCGCCGCGGACGCTTTGCGCCACAACAACATGGAAGCCCTGGGTGCCCTTTTGGTGCGTACCCACGAAGCGCTGCGCGATGACTTTGAAGTCAGCTGTCCGGCGTTAGATTTTTTAGTGGAGCAGGCACTGCATCATCCAGGTTGTGCCGGAGCACGCCTCATGGGGGCTGGCTTCGGCGGCTGCACGCTTAATCTGGTGCGGCTAGGCGAAGTAGAGGCATTCGCCGCACACCTGAAGGCTGCCTACCTGAGCGCCTTTGGCCGCACGCCACCCGTATGGATTGTCCGCCCCGACGACGGAGCGGAAGTCGTTTTCCTAAAATAAAAGCGCTGTAGCCCTACGATACCGCGCTCTTAAACTCATTAATCAGCGCCTGAAGGCTCGCCTTGGCATCGCCAAAGAGCATTCGTGTGTTGTTGCGGAAGAAGAGCGGATTTTCCACACCAGCAAAACCTTTACCCATGGAGCGTTTCATGACGATAACTGTACGAGCGCGATGCGCTTCAATGATGGGCATACCCCACAGGGGACTAGACTTGTCCTCCAGGGCGGCAGGGTTCACTACGTCGTTGGCTCCAATGATCATACACACGTCCACAATATCCATGGTAGGGTTGATGGCGTCCATTTCTATAAGAGCATCATAGGGGATGTTGGCTTCTGCCAGCAAGACATTCATGTGGCCTGGCATCCGACCGGCCACAGGATGAATAGCAAAGCGCACCTCCGTACCGTTCTTCTCCATCACCTCCATTAGTTCGCGCACGGCGTGTTGCGCCTGCGAGACAGCTAAGCCATAACCGGGTACGATCACGACACTGTTGGCAGCCTCCAGGATGAGATAGGCCTCATCGGGCTTTACAGGCTTAATTTCTCCAAAGACATCCTGGGCCTTGCCAGGTAAGTCAGCACCAAAACCGCCCAACACCACGTTGGCCACAGAGCGGTTCATGGCCTTACACATGATAAGAGTAAGGATAATACCACTAGCGCCTACCAGCGCACCGGCTACAATGAGAAGGTTGTTTTGAATGATAAAACCGGAGGCACAGGCAGCCATGCCGGAATAGCTGTTCAACAGCGAAATCACTACAGGCATGTCGGCCCCACCGATAGGAATGACCAACAGAATACCCAACACAAAAGCCAATACCGTTACAGCCAACAAAACCTGTGTTGCCGAGGAGGCAGCAGTGTCTATGGCAAACCAGATACCCCCGCCGAGGATGGCTGCCAAGAGCACCACAGAGACGACGCGCTGCCCAGGATAAAGAACGGGTTTTGTTGGAATGAAACGCTCTTCCAACTTAGCCCAGGCTACCAACGACCCCGACAGGGTAACGGTGCCAATGAGAACCGTCAGCCAAATAATAACACCCTGATAAACGGGCTGATAAGGGCGGGCAACAAACTCAGCCCAGGCGACCAGCAAACTGGCGGCGCCGCCAAAGCCATTAAGCAAGCCGACCATTTGCGGCATACCCGTCATGGGCGTGCGATAGGCAAAAAGAGCGCCTATAACGGCCCCTACGGCCAAGCCGGCCGCGAGGTAAGTGTAGCGCACCACTTCAGGAAACAGCAGCGTGGCTATGATAGCAGCGGCCATACCTACCGCAGAAAGCACGTTACCTTGGCGCGCCGTTGTCGGGCGCCCCATGAGCTTAAATCCCAGGATGAACGTGATGGCCGAGAGGATGTAGACGAGATTGAGTAAAGTCCGGATCTCCTCCATGGCTATTTGTCTTTTTTCTTAAACATGTTAAGCATGCGGTCAGTGACAAGATAGCCGCCAACCACGTTGATGGCCGCAAAAGCCACGGCAACACCTCCGATGAGGGCGGCCGTGTCTTCGCCTTCGCCCAAGCCCGCTGCAATGAGGGCGCCCACAATGGTCACCCCGGAGATGGCATTGGAGCCCGACATGAGCGGCGTATGCAGCAAGGAGGGCACCTTCGATATAATTTCGAAACCCAGGAAAATAGCCAACACTAAGATGAAGAGTAGAAAAATGAGGACTTCCATGCGCAGAAGAATTTGACGACGGGTAAAGAGTTTGTGGCAAGAGGCGGCGCATTGCGCTAAATCTCGCGGCGTATTTTTCCTTCGTGAGTAATGAGGCAGCTTTGAAGAATATCGTCCTCCAGGTCGAGGGTTAGGCGTTTGTTTTCTTTATCCCAGAACTCCTCTACGAAGTTGTACAGGTTGGCTGAGTACATCTGACTGGCGGCAGCAGCCACGCGACCTGGCATATTTTCTAAGCCAATAACCCGCACGCCGTTGACGTCCACCTCTTG
>JBEQAD010000031.1:0-17096 GCA_041640515.1 Saprospiraceae bacterium
CTATCCAGGGTGAGGGATAGTGAGCAGTGAAATGCCGGATGTCGTCATCATTGAAGAGCGAAGAGAAGCCCGGCACCGGAATCCCCGATTCTTGTGCCTTCATTCGCATGGCCAGTTTGTCGCGGAAGTAGCGATAGGTTGTTTGGCCCATGCCTGGTATACGAAACTCCTCACGCAGGTAGGCGCCCTTTTCTACATCGAAGTCGTCGAGGGCCACGATGCGGTCTATCTTTTTAGTGCGCATTAACCAAGCCAGGCCCTTGACCACGATGTCCATGTCCCACTGATTTTCAGGGCCCTGCTCAATATAAAAGATGTCATCCAATGCCTCGCGTGCCCAAGCTTTGTGTTCCAGTTTTTTGGAAGTAAGCAAGTAAACCGTGGCACCGGTGGACTTCATCCCGCGCAAAAAATCATTGCCTTTGAAATAGCTGGCTATGCAAAGAAAAGTAACGGGTCTGCTCATGCTTGTTTTCTTTTTAAGTACAAAGGCAAAAGACGAAAAAAAAATTGATTGGCAACTGCCAATTTTTTCAAGCACATACTAAGCGTTGGAGAGCGCAATAGCCCATGCAACCCTTCGGCTGCTTCCTTAGTTTTATCTGAAGATTTGTTCGCAATTTTGACCCCTCGAAAAAGACATCTTCTCTCTCTAGATGGCGTTTGTCTTTTATAGGTAAGAATAGCACAATCAAACCCACCTGCCATGCAACGCGACAACTACCGTTTGCTCATCGAAAAGCTGGATGGCTTCATTCGCAAGTACTACCTCAACCAATTGCTGCGCGGTTCTCTGTATACCGTAGGCGTCGTTTTGGGGTTGTTTATCCTGCTCAATGTGTTAGAGTACTACTTCTATTTCAGCACGGGCGTGCGCACTGCCATGTTGTGGGGGTTTTTGCTGGTGGCAGGTGTGGCGTGCTACCGATGGGTGGCCTTGCCGTTGTTGCACTACTTTCGACTGGGGAAGGTTATTACTCACGAGCAAGCTGCTCAAATCATCGGAGCGCATTTTGGCAACGTTAAAGACAAGTTGCTCAACATTTTACAGCTGAAGCAACAAGCCCATAATGCCATCTACACCGAACTCATCAACGCTTCTATCGAACAGAAGAGCGAAGAGATCAAGCTGGTGCCGTTCAGAGCAGCCATTGATTTAAAGAAGAACCGCAAGTACTTGCGCTACGCTTTACCGCCGGTATTTTTATTGTTGTTCCTGCTTCTTGGGGCGCCTAATATCCTGCACGAAGGCACCATGCGCCTATGGAACAGCACAAAAAAGTTCGAGAAGCCGGCGCCGTTTCGGTTTGTACTCAACACCCAGGCCCTGCGCGCTCTGCAATTCACCGATTTTGTCCTGGAAGTAGGGATAGAAGGCGCAGCCCTTCCCAACGAACTGTTCATTGAGGTAGGCAGCGTGCAATATCGCCTGACCAAAGAAGCCCCTAATCGGTTTACTTACACGTTTTCTAACGTTCAGCGCGACATCACCTTCCGCCTTTTTGGCGGCGGGGTGGAAAGCGATGAGTACACCCTGCGCGTAGTGCGCCGGCCGAGCATTATGGCTTTCCGCGTCAAAGTGCAATTCCCGGCTTATATCGGCCGCCCTGAGGAGGAACTGGCTAATGTGGGCGACTTAGTGGTGCCCCAAGGGACCCAACTTAGCTGGATCTTCAGCGCTCAACACACCGACCAGCTCGGCATGCGTTTTGGCGAAGAGCCCACTATACCTGCGCGCCGCCAGGGCAGCGAGGTCTTCGTAGCCAATCGCCGTGCTCTGCGCGACGAGACTTACCTCATCTACCTGAGCAACCAGGAACTCCCCCATGCCGACTCCGTGGCCTACACCATCACGGTCATCCCTGACCTGCACCCGCAAATTGATGTGGTAGAGTTTCGCGACAGCGCCAACACGCGCCTGCTCTTCTTTGCCGGCGATGCTTCCGACGACTATGGCCTGCTCAAATTGACGTTCAATTACCAGATTAAGAAGGCCAGAGGCGGCCAAATGCCCCTCACTTCCATTCCCGTGAGCAAACCCGCCGGCAAGCAAATTCAGTACGATTACACCTGGAACCTGCGCGACCTTGACCTGGAACCCGGCGATGAGGTGTCCTACTACTTCGAAATCTTTGATAACGACGGCGTCAACGGCAGCAAGAGCGCGCGCACTAACGTCATGCAGTGGCGCATGCCTACTCTCGACGAGTTCCGCCGCGAGCAAGCCCAGAATAACGATGAAATCCGCAAAGAGCTAGAAAAGGCCCTCCGCGAGAGCGCTAAAATCCAAGAGGAAATGAAAAAACTCCGCAACAAGGTGCTCCAGATGCGCGAACTCGACTGGAAGACACGCAAAGACATGGAAAAGCTGCTCGATCGTCAAAAGCAACTCAACCACCAAATTGAGCAAGCGCGCGAGGCGTTCCAAGAAAATCGCAAAATGCAGCAGGACTTTAACCAGCAGAACAACGAGGAACTCCAGCGCAAAGAAGAGCAGCTCCAGAAAATGTTTGACGAAGCCCTCTCAGAGGAAATGCAAAAACTCATGGAGGACATCGAGCGCCTCTTACAAGAAATGGGACGCGAAGAAATGCTCCAGCAGACCGAAGAGATGCAGATCAAAAGTGAAGAGCTGGAAAAGCAGCTGAAACGCTTAGAGGAAATGTTCAAACAACTGGAGGTAGAAAATCTCCTCCAACAGCAAATAGAGCAATTAGAGCAGCTGGCCAAAGACCAAGAAAAACTGGCTGAAGAGACAGAAAAAAATGGTAAGTCTGAAGAGGAACTGCGCCAGGAGCAGCAGAAACTCAACGAGCTGATGGAGCAAATCAGCAAACAGCACGAAGAACTTCTGCGCAAAAACGAGCAATTGAAGCGCCCGGAAAAAATCGAGGACAATCGCCGCGAAATGCAAGACATCCAGCGAGATATGCAGGATGCTCAGCAGCAAATGGAGCAGCAGCAAAACAAATCTGCCAGCAAACAGCAAAAGAAAGCGGCCAACAAGATGAAAAATCTGGCCAACCGCATGCGCCAAAACCGCCAGCAAGGCGAAATGGAACAACTCGAGGAAGACATCGCCGCTTTGCGCCAATTGCTCGAAAACTTGCTCACCTTGTCGTTTGATCAGGAAGCCACCATGCAGCGCTTCGCCAGAGCGCCTATCAATACGCCGCCGTTTGTCGAACTGGTACAACGTCAGGCCAAAATCCGCAATGACTTCCGCATCGTGGAAGACAGCCTGCGCGCCATCGCCAGCCGCAACTTTCAAATAGAAGGCATCATTTTAGAGAAAGTAAGCGAGATCAACACAGGCTTTCGCAGCAGCCTAGACGAACTCGAGGAGCGCCGCGTTACCCAGGCCAACGAGTACCAACAGCGCACCATGAAAGCGCTCAACGACTTGGCCCTTATGCTCTCCGAAGTGCTCAACAACATGCAGGCCGACCAAAACAGCGGCATGCCCGGCACGGGTGCCTGCCGCAAACCCGGTAAAGAAGGCAGCGGAAAAGAGGGTAAAACACCCAAGGATAAGATTACCAAAGGTCAAGGCGAGCTGAACGAGCAAATGAAAGGCCTCAAAGAGCGCTTAGAAAAAGGCCAAGGCCAAAGCGGTATGAGCAAAGAATTCGCTCAAATGGCCGCTCAGCAGGCCGCTTTGCGCAAAGCCCTGCGCGAACTCCAAAAAGAAAAGCAGCAGCAGGGCAAAGGCAGCAAAGCCCTGGACGAGATCATGGAGGAAATGGACAAAATTGAAATTGACCTCGTCAACAAGCGCTTGACCAACGAAACCCTCCGACGCCAACAGCACATCCTCACCCGCCTGCTCGAAGAAGAGCGCGCCGAGCGCGAGCAAGAACAAGATGATAAACGACAGGCCGAAACCGCTCGCCAACAACAACCTAAGCTTCCCCCAGCGCTCGAGGAGTATCTAAAAAAGCGCCGCGCTGAAGTAGACCTATTCCGCACTGTGTCGCCAGCGCTCAAACCTTATTACAAACAGCTGGTAGAGGAATACATCAAAAGCGCCGGTAAGTAAAATAAGACTCCCTCTTTCGGAAGGAACACCGGCAAAGCTTTCCTCTTTGGCTGACTCTAAAAAATTTAACCCACACTATGAGCATCAGAAAAATACTGGTACTGCTTACCTGGGCTGTTATGACGGTGGTAGTGGGCGCCCAAACCCCGGAGCCCTACGAGTTTAAGCCCATGAAAATGCTGCCGACAACGGCAATCAAAAATCAACAGCAGACTGGCACCTGCTGGAGCTTTGCCGCCTCTTCACTTTTGGAAAGCGAGCTTATGCGCGCCGGCAAAGGCACACACGACCTGTCAGAGCTATATACCGTGCGCTGCATCTACCGCCAAAAGTGCGAAAACTACGTCCGCCGCTTAGGTGCTGCCCAGTTTGGCCAAGGAGGACTGGTGCACGACAAGTTTAACGCCATCCGTCAGTATGGTCTCCTGCCCGAAAGCGCCTACCCTGGCCGTAAAAATCCCGATAAGCCCTTAGACCACACCGCTCTCGAGACTACACTAAAAACTCTCTGCGATACCTTCATCGCCCAAGCAAAGCGCAACGAACTGGCCGAAACGTGGCTGGCCCAAATAGAACGCATCTTAGACGAAGAGTTTGGCCCTGTACCCACCACCTTCATCTATCGAGGCGTCCAATACACGCCCACTTCTTTCCGCGACTATCTGGGCATTAAGCCCGAAAACTACGTCCACCTCACTTCTTTTACCCACCACCCCTTTTGGACATACTTCATCCTGGAACTACCTGATAACTTTTCCAACGGCCAATATTACAACTTGCCGCTTAACGATCTAATCCGCTGCCTCAACCATGCCCTGCAGAGCGGCTATTCTGTGGCCTGGGATGCCGACATAAGTAATCCCGGATTTTCCGCCAAAGAAGGACTGGCCATTGTGCCCGATATAGACTGGAAGAGCCGAACGCCAGAGCAACTCGCCGCTGTCTTCACACATTGGGAGCCCGAAAAAGTGGTCACTCAAGAAATGCGCCAGCGGGCTTTCGACCGTCTCGAAACCCAAGACGACCACCTCATGCACATTGTGGGTATGCTCAATGAAACACAGGGCGGTTTGTTCTATGCCGTGAAAAACTCCTGGGGAGAGGATTCAGGGCGTAAAGGTTACCTCTACGCCTCTAACGCCTACGTGCGCCTGAATACTATCTCAATTAGCCTTCATATCAATGCGTTACCGCGCGACATCCAGCAGCGCATGGGATTGGAACCCGTCAACGAAGCCCAGACCGAAGGGCCCATTCCTGGCCCAGCAACGCCGCCCGCACAACCTCGGCTGCGCACCACGCCCGACACCGTGCCTGCGCCCACGCGCTCGCGCTTACAAAATCCTAACCTTAAGACCACCCCTGCCGAGCGCCTTCCGCTGCGAAAAAGCGAAGAGGCACCCAAAGAACGCTGAGCTCCTACCGAGCCTTCATTGTGCCCGCCAGCGCCGAAGTACCTACATGCCCTTTGGCACTGGCGGTTCTCATTTCCGAGCCAAGTAAACGCCAGTCAGGATTAAAGCCGTGCTAACCACTTCGAAAGCGCCGACCATCTCGCCGTCAAAAGCGCCAACTATTAACGCCGCCACCGGCAGCAAATACGTTACCGACGTAGCAAATAGGGCACTAGTGCGCTGTAACAGCCAAAAATACAGGATAGAGCCGCCTACCGTGCCCAGCACGGCCAAGTAGCCGATATAACTCAGCCCCTTCCAGCCATTGGGATTTGCCAAAGTGGCGGACAACCCACCCGACGCCCACAATCCCAACAAAAACAGCGCTCCCGTTAGCACAAAGGCTCCAGAGGCTATGGCTGCAGGGTGCTGGTCGCGCAAGTGGCGGCCTACCGTGTTAGCATTGATGGCATAGCACAGCGTGGCTGCCGCACACAACATGGCATACGATGCTTGCCCATCCACTGCGTGCCCGCGTTGAAAAAACACTAGCGCTGCCGCACCCACAAAGCCCAGTGCTACACCTAAAATTTTGTTTTTAGAAGGCCGAAATTGAAAGAAAAAAACGCCTAATAACAGCGTAAACAAAGGAGTCAGCGAGTTGAGCACACCAGCCAGACTGCTGCTGACACGCGTCTGGGCCACGGCAAAAAGAAAATTAGGAATGGCCGAACCGCAAAACGCCACCACCAACAGCGCGCGCCAGCGCGTCCAGTCAATGCGCGGCCAGAATAGCCAGGCCACAGGTGCGTAGGCTATCAAGGCCAGCACCATGCGCCACATGGCCACTTGCAGCGGCGTGTACACCGCTACTGCCCGTTTAATGAATAGGAACGAAAAGCCCCAGATGGCTGCGAGCGTCAACAACAGGAGCCAATCCAGCAAGGAAGGAGAGCGATGCGTCATGTGTCTAGTATGAGGCCCATGTAAAAAAACAGGCGCGCCATTGGTTCACCTATAGCACGCCAATGGCATCGCTCGCAATAAGTCAGCGCCGCACCAGGAGAGCCACACTTTCAATATGGTGGGTGTGAGGAAACATGTCTACTGGCCGTACTCGTCGCACGTCGTACTTTTCAGCAAGCAGCTGCACATCGCGCGCTTGCGTGGCGGGGTTGCAGCTGATGTAAACGAGGCGAGGTGCTTCCAACTGCAACAGGAAACGCACGGCGCGCTCGTGCATGCCGGCGCGCGGTGGGTCGGTAATGACCACCTCTGGCTGGCCGTGCTGCGCTACGAAAGCCGGCGTGAGCAGCGCCTTCACGTCCCCGACGTAGAATCGGGCATTGGCAATGCCGTTGAGGCGGCGGTTTTCTTCAGCATCGGCGATGGCTTCAGGTACCTCTTCGATGCCCACCACTTGCTGGCAGTGTCTGGCAACGTACAGTGCAATGGAACCCGCACCTGTATACAAATCAAAAACGCGCTCGCGCCCTGTTAGACCAGCAAACGACAGGGCTGTGTCGTACAGAGCTTTTGCCTGGGCAGAATTGGTCTGGAAGAAGGACTTCGGACCAATTTTAAACTGCAAATCGCCGAGCCGCTCCACGACAAACCCTTTGCCCGCGTACACCACCGTCTCCAGGTCAAGTATGCTGTCGTTGAGCTTGGGGTTGACACAGTATACCACCGTGGTCAGATGTTGGCCTACGCGCTCTGTCAAGGCATTAAGATAGCGCTCAATGGCGGGAAGGTCTAAATAGCCAAAGCTAAAGAGCGCCAACACCTCGCCCGTTGTGGTTATTCGAAGCATAAGGTTGCGCAAGAAGCCCTGCTGTCGGCGCATGTCGTAGAAGTCTAGGCCTTGCTCTACCGCAATAACACGGGCAGCATTTCGAATAAGGTTGGAAGGCTCGGCCTGTAGCCAGCAGGTTTGAACATCCACCACCTTGTCGAAGGCGCCTGCTCGGTGAAAGCCCAGCGCTGGCTGTGGCATTTCTGCCGCGGCTTCTGTCATTTCATGGTCTAATAGCCAGCGTCTGTTAGAAAAAGCAAACTCTAATTTGTTGCGGTAATGTGTGGTCTGTGGAGCAGGCAGTATAGGTAGAAATTCACCGACGGGTACCTTAGCAATGCGCTCGAAGGCATCTACTACCGTCTGCTGCTTGTGGGCTAGTTGGGCAGTGTAGTCCAGGTGTTGCCATTTACACCCTCCGCACACCGAAAAATGTTGGCAAAACGGTGTTACCCGCTGCGGCGAAGGCTGACAGAGACGTTCCAGGCGTCCTTCGGCGAAGCCGCCACGTCGTTTGGACACCCACACATCAGCAACATCGCCAGGCACAGCCCCCTCCACAAAAACTACCAGTCCCTCCGTCGTGCGGCCCACGCCTCTGCCCTTATCAGCCATCCCGTGGATAGGTACCCCTTCTGCTAAAAAAGATTTGGACTTCCGACCCATGCTCGCGCGTTTAAGGCGGCAAAAATAGAGGGCATGCCTGCTTCGATGTGTGCCAACAAAAAACCCCCACTTGGCCATGCCAGTATGGGGGCTATTTTCATGGTTCGGAGGCCTTACGTGGTTAAAGCTGTGCCTCTAAAGCAGTCTTTGTGCTGTATTGCAGGATGCGATGAATAACATCAGAGGCTGGGAGAAACTGAGCCTTTGGGAGCATCTGTTTCGCCTGTTGTAACGCGGCAAATTCCGCGCGTAGTGCTGGGTCTGTCTCCAATTGCCGCTTCATGCGGACCACTTCATCCGCCGTCATTTCGCGATACAGATAACGCACCAAGTCATCTTTCGAGTAGCGATTCGACATAAACACAAAAAATTCAACAGTGATAGATGAGTTGCCTGAAAACCGCCCTAAAAACAGGCGTATCGCTTAAAATAGTGTGTAGAGCTGCACTAAAGTTTATTTTTTAACACTTTGCGCATCTTTAGCCTGCCTCACCGCTCCCTCAAACAGGAAAGCCACAGCCTTGTTGAGAGGGTGAAGTTACCTTTGCTCGGTCTTGGGCTCAGGTGGCGACGTATACCCTGGAGCTCTGCTCCGCTTTTGCGTGGATTTCTTTTGCGTTTTGCCTATGTCTTCTTCCACTTTCAATGCAATAGAGCGCTGGCGTTTGATCTTAGGTCGCGCTGCCGATGCTGAAGGTGTGGTAGAGCTGAGCGGCCAAGCTGCGGGCATAGACGCAACGCTGGAACTGCTCTATGACGCAGAGCGACGGGGTGATTTAGGACGCTCTTCGCCGCGCCTTCATCGCTGGCTGGGCGATATTCGGCGCTACTTTCCTACACCGGTGGTGCAGTTACTCCAACGCGATGCCTTGCAACGTCTGGGCCTGACGCAGCTGCTCATGGAGCCAGAGCTGCTCGAAGCCATAGAGCCGGATGTTCATTTGGCAGCGACGCTGCTATCGCTGCAGCAAGCCATGCCAGAGCAAACGCGCTACACGGCTCAGCAGGTGGTGCAACGCGTGGTGGCTGAGCTGGAGCGCCGATTAGGCCAGGCCTTGCGCGAGGCTGTAGAGCAGGCAATGCGTCGTAGTGGGCGCTCAAGGCGTCCGCGTCCGCGCGATATAGACTGGCGCCGGACCATTTATCGCAACCTGCGCTACTATCAGCCGGAGCAACAAACCGTGATAGCACAGCGCCGTTATGGCTTTGCTCGTCGAGGTAAAGCCCTCAAGCACATCATCTTAGCTATAGATCAGAGCGGCTCTATGGCCGACTCGCTCGTGTACGCTGCCGTATTTGGCGCGGTGTTGGCCTCCGTGCCCAGCTTGCGAACAAATTTGTTTGTGTTTGATACTAAAGTGGCCGACCTCTCCGACCGGCTGCACGATCCGGTAGAGGTGCTCTTCGGGGCTCAACTTGGCGGCGGCACCGACATTGCCCAAGCCCTGGCCTATGCAGAAACGCTGGTGCAGGCGCCGCAAGACACCATTGCAGTACTCATTAGCGACCTGTACGAGGGCGGACCGGCGGCGGAAATGTTCAAGAGGGCGCATGCCCTACAGCTGTGGGGCGTCCGTCTCATCGTGCTGCTGGCGCTCAGCGACGAAGGCGCACCGGCCTACGATCGCCAGAATGCCGCAGCGCTGGCAGCGCTCGATGTACCGGTGTTTGCCTGTACACCACACCATTTCCCCGAATTGATGGCTGCTGCTGTAGCACAACAAGACCTCCAGCACTGGCGCAGTGGTTATTAAGCGCAGGGCTCTTCGCCAGGGCGCACCGGGCGTTGCGTCTCCGAACGCCAGATGTAAAAATGCAGGGCCGCTTTTTACTGGTTGAGATATTCTGCGGATTTTTGCCCGCTCTCTCAGGGCGCCAAACCGTTTGGACTTGAGTATACCTTGAGCGAAGAGCTTTTTTTATAAAAAATTTATTTTCAATAAAAAACAATACTGCTAAAACCGGCTATGAATGCATATTCTGTAGTTGTGGCAACACTGCTGGCGTGTTTTTCCTGGGCTTGCCAATCAGAAAAGAAACCTAAGAGCCAGGAAACAGCACCGGCTGTGGAGGTAACCTATCCTTATGAAAAGGCGGACTCACTGTTCGGTTTTCAAGGTTGTGACAAGGGGCGGTACCGGGCCGACTCGGCAGGTAGTTTTGAGATAGATTATAGCATCTATCGCGTACAAGTAACGGAACAAAAGGACGCACCCGGGCAGCGCATTGTGGTTGTAATAGACTCCACTGAGCGGCGCGTTTTCTTTCCTCCGTTGGACGAGGGCGGCTACTTTCAAGGCAAATCGGGTAATCATTTCTTCGTGGATTTGGGCACGGGTCCGGACGTGCGCAAGCTGAACGTGTACAAAGAGGAAAACGGCGAGTTATACCAAGTTTTCCAGACGGAATACCTACCTCAGGAAGCACCGTTCGTGTCGCCGACAGGCTCGTTGTGGTTTTATGGGCCAATAGAAGAAGCCGACATGCAAGAAAAGCCTGCATGCCCTGAGGCGGAGCAGTGGCGCAAAGAAGGGTTGCGCGTGGGCTATGGGCAACGGCGCATTTTCGACATAAAACAACGGATGTACGTACGAAAGTCGGAGTACATCTGTGTGCCGCGTCAGTAAGAGCCTCAGGAAATACGGCTCCAAAGTCGGGCTTCTTTTCCGGTAGAAGCTAAGTGTTCGCGCAAACAGCGGTGTTCGGGGGCGCTGAGCTGTGGGTCCGCATTGAGGATGCGGCTGGCGATGTCGCGCGCCGCCGTAAGGATGGGGCCGTCGTTGGCTAAGTCAGCGATGAGGAAGCGAATCATGCCGCTTTGTTGGGTGCCTTCGATGTTACCTGGCCCCCGAAGGCGCAGGTCTGCTTCGGCAATGGCGAAACCGTCGTTGGTTTCTACGAGGGTTCGGATGCGCTCGCGGGCATCGGTGCTGAGTTTGGAAGTAGTCATGAGGATGCAATACGACTGCTCGGCACCACGTCCTACGCGCCCACGCAGCTGATGCAACTGGCTAAGGCCAAAGCGCTCGGCATTTTCAACGACCATAACGGTGGCATTGGGCACGTTGACGCCCACCTCGATGACGGTAGTAGCCACCATGATGTGGGTTTGGCCTTTGACAAAGCGCTGCATTTCAAACTCTTTGTCAGCGGGCTTCATTTTGCCGTGTACCATGCTGATTTGGTACTGCGGCAGGGGGAAATCGCGGCTAAGCGCCTCGAAACCCGTCATGAGGTTGAGCATATCGGCTTTTTCCGTTTCTTCTATCATAGGATAGACGACGTACACCTGTCGGCCCTGAGCGATCTGCTCGCGCATGAAGCTTTGCACGCGCAAGCGGTGTTGTTCCGTAAAATGGAGGGTCTTGATAGGCTTTCGACCCGGCGGGAGCTCATCAATGATAGACGTATCCAAGTCGCCGTACAGGGTCATAGCCAAAGTCCGCGGGATGGGTGTGGCCGTCATGACCAGAACATGAGGAGATAGGCCGGCACCCTTCTTCCACAGGGCAGCGCGCTGCTCGACGCCAAAACGGTGCTGTTCGTCAATGATAGCCAGGCCCAAACGGTGAAACTGTACCGATTCCTCGATAAGAGCGTGGGTGCCGACAACAATGTGCATGTCACCGTTGGCTAAAGCGTCAAGTACAGCTTTTCGGGCTTTGCCCTTGACCATGCCGCTCAGAAAGCCCACCTGGATGCCCAGGTCTCCGACCAGTTGGCAGATACTTGCGTAGTGCTGCTGGGCTAATATTTCCGTGGGCGCCATGAGGCAGGACTGATAACCGTTGTCTGCCGCTATAAGCATGGTTAAAAGGGCGACAACGGTTTTACCGGAGCCGACATCGCCTTGTACTAAGCGGTTCATTTGATGACCAGCTGCCAGGTCAGCGCGGATTTCGCGCACTACACGTTTTTGGGCGTTAGTGAGTTCAAAGGGTAATTTCTCTCGATAAAAGCGGTGGAAATAGTCGCCGACTTTTTCAAAAATAAAGCCTTGAGAGCTGTCTTTTCGGCGACGTCGTATTTGCAAGAGGCGCAGTTGTAAGAAGAACAGCTCCTCAAACTTCAGGCGGCGTCGTGCTGCGTCGAGTTCTTGCTGGTTTTCAGGGAAATGGATTTTATTCATTGCCTCCCAGCGCGCCATGAGCCGGTAGGTGGTCCGCAGGGTACTGGGCAGCGTCTCGGGCAAATCGTTAGGAGTAAGCTGGTCCAGCAACGTGCGCAGCAGTTTGCGCAGACCGCGCGCATCGAGGCCTCTTTGGGTGAGTTTATCTGTGGAAGGATAGACAGGGTCGAAAGTCCGGGCGGCTTGAGTATTTTCCGGCGCTGCTTCTTCCATTTCTGGGTGTGGAAAGTTGAAGCGTCCGTTGAAAAGTGACGCACGGCCAAAGACGATGTACTCTCGGCCAATTTTGAGCGAACGCTCTAACCAAGCTATGCCCTGGAACCACACCAACTCTACGGCGCCCGTTTCATCGCGCAGGGTGCCCACTAAGCGCTTGGCGCGCCCTGCGCCGAAGGTCTCTACTCGGCGCAAAATGCCTTTTATTTGGTACGACTCGCCCTCTTGCCGGATGTCGCGAATACGATGGAAGCGCGTGCGGTCTATGTAGCGAAACGGAAAATGCAGCAAAAGATCGCCGTAGGTGTAAATACCCAGCTCGCGCCGAAGCAATTCTCCGCGTTGAGGGCCGACGCCTTTGAGATATTCAATGGGCGTATCGAGCATGACGTGGGCAAAAGTAAAAAAATTGTTTTAAAAAGGCGGGCGCATCGGTGCATTAGGACAGGTATTTGCCCACAATAGGCATGCGGCGGCCCATGCCAAAGCTCTTTGGGCTGACGCGCAATACTGGTGCTGCTTGCTCGCGCTTGAATTCATTGACGTTGACCATGCGCAGCACGCGTGCCACTAACGCTTCGTCGAAGCCCATTTCCACTAGTTCGCGCGGGCCACGTCGGCCTTCGATGTAGTGGAAGAGCACCTGGTCAAGGATTTCGTACTCAGGCAGGCTATCGGAGTCTTTTTGGTCGGGGCGCAGCTCGGCGCTGGGTGGTTTGGCAATGCTGCTTTGCGGAATAACCCCGCGCTTCCCATAGCGGCCGATAGGTAGGGTGTTGAGGTAGTGAGCTAAGGCGTATACTTCAGTTTTGTACACATCGCCCAACACCGACAGCCCTCCGCACATATCGCCGTAAAGCGTCCCATAGCCTACCGCCATTTCGCTTTTATTGCTGGTATTCAGCAGGATGTGGCCAAACTTATTACTGACGGCCATGAGTAAAGTGCCGCGGATGCGCGCTTGGATGTTCTCCTCAGTAATGTCGAATGGGCGGTCGGCAAACAAGCCCTGCAGGGCGTCTAAGAACGCTCCGTACACTCCGGTGATAGCAACTACCTCATAGCGTATGCCGGCGGCTTCTGCCAACTGGCGCGCATCGGTTATGGAGTGCTCACTGCTAAAGGGACCAGGCATTAGAAGCACTCGCACGTGATCGGCACCTAGCGCCTCTACGGCCAAGGCACAGGTAACTGCCGAGTCAATGCCACCCGATAAGCCCAAAATGGCCTGTCGAAAACCCAGCTTGCTGAAATAGTCGCGAATGCCAAGTACCAGCGCATCATGGATGAGAGCAATCTTTTCCTTGGGCTGTTCGCGCATCTGGCCGCCACGCAACACCTCGCTCACCTCGTACACGCGCAAACATTCTTCAAAATAGGGCATCTCGTCGAACACTTGTCCATTGGGCGACATCACCACGCTACCGCCATCGAAAATCAGGTCGGTCTGCGCCCCTACGTGGTTGACATAAAAAAGCGGAATGCCATAGCGTTCTACGTTCGCTCGAATCACATGCAGCCGCTCGCGTGCTTGGCCATAGTGAAAGGGCGAAGCCGACAAGTTTAAAATTAAGTCAGGGCGATAAGGGCGCATCTCATCCAGCGGGCAAATGGTATACAGCGGATTGTCGTTGCCCACGTTCCAGATGTCTTCGCAGATAGTTAGGGCTATCTTATAGCCCTTGAACTCGACCGGCCGGAACTCCCGCGCCGGCTCAAAATAGCGATACTCGTCGAAGATGTCGTAAGTGGGCAATAGGGCCTTGTGCTGAACGCCAATCACCGCACCGTCATAGAGAAAATAGGCTGAATTATACAAGTCCTTGCCCTCGACGACCGGATTGCGCGTGGGCGCCCCCACTACAATGGCTATGCCGCGGCTGGCTTCGCACAGTACGCGTACTGACTCCTGGCTGCGCCGGATGAAGTCGTCGAATTCTAAAAAATCGCGCGGTGGATAACCACACACGGCCAGCTCACCAAAGCATACTACGTCGGCCTGCTGGCGTCGCGCTTCCTCTACCGCCCACAGCATTTTTTGTAAGTTGCCTTCGAAATTACCAATGTGGTAGTTCAGCTGTGCCAGTGCTATTTTCATGAGGGCGAAGGTAGTGCTGTTGAGCAACGCAGAGCGCATGCCGAAGGCTGCTGCTGCTTCCTGCTGCTGCGATGTGCGAGGTGCTGGAACGCCGCCATAGCCTCCAAGGTACTTGCCTTAATCACTGCCATTGCGAGTAGTTTCTTAGGTAAGCGTCGTTTTATCTCCTCGTTCACCCTGGAACTTTTTACCTGTCGGCGTGGTGTGCAACCGCCACCGAGCCTTGTTGCTTGTGTTGTCATTTGTCGACTCGCCCTACTCTCAGAAACAAAGGGAACCGGACCTGCCTGGTTTGTTCTTTGCCCCAATATTTCTCTATTTCCAATGCCAGTTCATCCACCGGATTAAAACCGTTTTTCTTAATAAAGTGCTTGACAGCCGACCAAGTGTTCAAATAACCAATTAAGTGTTCCAGAGCCCAGGAGCATGTTATTGAAAAGTTAGGTTTTGGGATTTCCTCAAAAGGGAATGGGATGGTTTCGTAGTTGTCGTCAACGTAACGTCGTTCTTCATCCCAGTAGGCGCCGACTGCATTGTTGTAAAAGTCGCTAATAACCCTGTTTATGTTTTCAGAGATTTCCAGCCTGCCATAGCCTATGACACACAGCAAAGCGCCCTCCTTGGCCGTTCTTCTCACTTCTGAATAGAACCTATCAAAGTCAAACCAGTGAATAGCCTGTGCGACGACGACTAAATCAAAGAGCTCGCTTTCAAAACTTGTTTCCTCGGCGGGCTGAACGGAATAGAAGATATTTTCTGCCTGCGGAGCGTTAGCGATCTGCTGTTGGCTGATGTCGGAGGCAAAAACCCGGTCAAAAGTCTTAGCCAATTCGCAGGCAACTTGTCCGGTGCCTGTTCCACAGTCCCAAGCTGCCTCTTTTTTCTCGACCTTCAAATTCAGGAATTCGAACAGCGCCAACGGGTAGGTAGGCCTAAATTGGGCATATCTCTCCGACTGTGCTGAAAAATTGTCTTTCATGTCCTCGATGGTTGACTGTACACAACGTCCGTGCTGTGGCACCCAGAGATTGAGCGTTGGCAGTAGCATAGGAACAGAAAACAAGGCTTCTGGTTTCTGGAGGGCTTTTGGCCTGCTTTGCGATCGAACTACTGAGGAAGCCACCACAGCAGTTAATCCGCTTTTTGCCTATAGATCTGTGCTATCCGGCTTGTGTGTAGTTTATTTATGGATAAGTTTCCGCAGCCGTTGGCCATTACAAACAAAGAGCGATACCGCTAATGCTCTCTTTTCCTGTCAACAGAAGCTTTAAATAGGTAGACCAAAATAGCAACAGCCAGCTGGAGGTATGCGCCGAAGGTGTCATGCTGCCCGAGGCCATCGTAGACATGGGACTTTGCGGGCGGATACCCTCTCAGCAACAAGGGACATCGGCGTGAAGATGCCACCGTATCTGCTGTGGGCCGGAGCGATAGACCGTGGCGATGTTTAAAGAAACCACCGATGCTCGACTTACCTTCGCCGCATGAAAAATCAGCACCTAAAAAAAATTGCTAACACGCTCCGCGGCTTGGCCATTGATGCCGTGGAAGCTGCTAACTCAGGCCATCCCGGCATGCCCCTAGGTATGGCAGACGTCGCCGCCGTGCTGTGGTCTGAATTTTTGAAGCATCACCCTCAGCAACCCCAGTGGGCCAACCGCGACCGCTTCGTCTTGTCGGCAGGCCACGGTAGCATGTTGCTTTACGGACTGCTGCACCTGTATGGCTATGACCTGCCTCTGGAAGAGTTGATGCGCTTTCGGCAATGGGGCAGCGCCACTGCAGGTCACCCAGAGTACGGCCATGCTCCCGGCGTAGAAACGACTACCGGGCCGCTTGGGCAAGGCATTGCCAACGCAGTAGGCATGGC
The DNA here is from genome assembly GCA_041640515.1 of Saprospiraceae bacterium. Classification (GTDB taxonomy): domain Bacteria; phylum Bacteroidota; class Bacteroidia; order Chitinophagales; family Saprospiraceae; genus M3007. The sequence continues at coordinate 16,208 of JBEQAD010000031.1, forward strand.
CTGGGCTGAAAAACACTTAGCTGCGCGCTTCAATAAAGGTCCGTATCGAGTGGTGGACCATTACACGTACGTCATTGCCAGCGATGGCGATTTGCAGGAGGGCATATCGCACGAAGCGTGCTCCTTTGCTGGTCACAATCGCTTGTCCAAACTCATTGTCCTTTACGACGATAACAGCATCAGCATTGATGGTCACACAGAGCTGTCGTTCAGCGAAAACGTTTTAAAGCGTTTCACTGCCTATGGCTGGAGCGCCTACCGTGTGGATGGACATGACTACGACGCTATTCGCGCGGCCCTCACCTTGGCGCGCGCCTCCGATAAACCCACCATCATCGCTTGTCGGACGCTTATTGGTTATGGCAGCCCTAACAAGGCCGGCACCGAAGAGGTGCACGGTGCGCCATTGGGCAAAGAAGAGGCGTTGCTAACCAAAAAGAAACTGGGACTGCCTACAGACAAGACCTTCCATGTGGATGAGGAGGTGTTAGCCCTGACGCGTAGAGCCGTTCAAGAGGGCCAGCGCGCCGTGCGCGCTTGGGAGACTGTGTGGGAGAAATATCGGGCCAAATACCCCGCTCTATCGGCGGAGTACGAGGCCTGTTGGCGTCTCGAAATACCTGAGGACGCCCTTGACCTGCCGCCTTTTCCCTCTGGAAAGATGGCTACACGCATTGCCTCAGGTAAAGTACTAGATGCCATTGCTGGGCGCATTCCGGCGTTAGTAGGTGGCTCCGCGGACCTGACGCCTTCCAACAAGACTTTTGCCAAAAGTCAAACGGCATTTAGTGTTAAGAACCCCGCTGGGCGCTACGTTCACTACGGGGTGCGCGAACACGCCATGGCGGCCATCATGAACGGCATGGCCCTGCACGGCGGTGTGTTGCCC
>JBEQAD010000032.1:0-2526 GCA_041640515.1 Saprospiraceae bacterium
ACGCTTAAAAGATGCTTTCCCTGACTTACAAGTGATTGCCGGTAACGTAGCTACAGGCGAAGGCGCCCTAGCCTTGGCCGAAGCTGGTGCCGATGCAGTAAAAGTAGGGGTGGGTCCGGGCAGTATCTGCACTACGCGCATTATTGCTGGTGTGGGGGTGCCGCAACTCTCCGCCATTTATGAAGCCGCTGTGGCGCTCAAAGGCTCTGGTATCCCCGTCATTGGTGATGGCGGCATCCGTTACACAGGAGATATTGTGAAAGCACTTGCTGCTGGAGCGGATGCCGTTATGGCAGGCTCTCTGTTCGCTGGCGTAGAAGAAGCACCAGGCGAAACCATTATCTACGATGGTCGAAAATTCAAAACCTATCGGGGTATGGGCAGCTTGGGCGCTATGCAGGAAGGCTCCAAAGATCGGTACTTCCAGGACATAGAGGAAGATATCAAAAAATTGGTACCTGAAGGCATCGAAGGCCGGGTGCCATTCAAAGGCACTACGGCGGAAGTGATGACTCAGTACATTGGCGGTTTGCGGGCAGGTATGGGTTATTGCGGGGCGCGCACCGTCAGAGAACTTCAGGAAAAGGCACAATTCGTACAGATAACTGCTGCTGGCGTAGCAGAAAGCCACCCCCATAACATAACCATCACCAAAGAATCGCCCAACTACTCCCGGCGCTAACGGACCGGATAGCGCCATTCTACAGGCCTTTGTACCAAATCTCGGTTGCGACATACTTCCGGCAGATGCGCTAGAATTTCCTGGCGAAGTGCTTCCAAAAGGCGCTCTTTTACCGCCTGCCGATGGGTAACCAGGCTAATTTCCCGCATCGGCTCCGGGGCGGCAAATCGCTTCACTTTGGCTAACTGTTCCGAGGTAAGTGTGCGCAAGGCCAATTCAGGCAGAATAGTCACGCCGTGCTGAGCATCTACGAGCTGCTTTAGCGTCTCCAGGCTGCCTGATTGATATTCTACAACCAAGTGCTGTTTCTCGCGCAACTCGCACAGGTGTAAAATTTGTGTGCGAAAACAGTGACCTTCTTCTAAAAGCCACAACTCGTCCACATCAATGTCTTCAGGCAACAGGTACTCCTTGGGATAGCTGTGGCTAGAATACACCACAAAGGCTTCGTAGAAGAGCACCTCTTCTTTCAGGAGTGGATTATTGAGCGGTGTAGCCAAAATAGCGGCATCCAAAAACCCCTTGTGGAGGCCGTCTATCAGCGTCTCCGTTATTCGTTCTGTAATTTTTAGGTGGACGGATGGGTACTTCTCCACAAAGGCAGGCAGAAAGAGTGGCAATAAGTAGGGCGACAGGGTAGGAATAACACCAAGGCGTAACTCGCCCGTTAGGGTTTGTTCCTCCATGTGCACCATCTCACGCAAACGGGCCACCTCGCGTAAAATAACACGCACTTGCTCTAATAGTCGCCCTCCTGCTTCTGTAGGCACAATGGGCTGACAGCTGCGGTCGAAGAATTTCACGCCTAATTCTTCTTCAATTTTGTGCACCATCATGCTCAGGGTGGGTTGCGTGACATGGCACGCGGCAGCAGCCTTACCAAAGTGGCGATGCGCGTCCAGGGCTGCCAAATACTCTAATTGCTGCAGATTCATAGCGAGTATTGGGGGTCAGGATGAGGTGAATCTTTTTCACACGCGAAGTTATTTATGCCATCTATTGATTCATAAAAAATATCGGTTTTTTTTATTAAAAGGGTGAGCGTAGCTTTGCGTCACTTTCTTGCTTAACAAGGTTTCTCCGCTCAGATCTTCTATCTCCTTAACCACTTAATACATAAAAATATGCAAGGTAATTCGAGCAAAAACGGCAAGTGCCCTTTTGCACATCCCACCGCTGCCGTAGGAACTCACAATCAGGATTGGTGGCCGAACCGATTAAAATTGAATATTCTACGGCAAAACTCGTCCCGATCTAACCCGTTAAGCCCGAGCTTCAATTATCGCAAAGCCTTCAAAAGCTTGGATTATGAAGCCCTTAAGCGAGATCTCCACGCTCTGATGACCGACTCACAAGAGTGGTGGCCAGCAGACTTTGGGCATTACGGCCCTTTCTTTATCCGTATGGCTTGGCACAGCGCGGGAACGTATCGCATGGGCGACGGTCGCGGTGGCGCAGCCGGAGGCTATCAGCGCTTTGCACCATTGAACAGCTGGCCTGACAATGCCAACTTAGACAAAGCACGCCGCCTGCTATGGCCTGTTAAACAGAAATACGGCGATAAAATCTCGTGGGCCGACTTGATGATCATTGCCGGCAACGTGGCTTTGGAGTCTATGGGCTTCAAGACGTTTGGCTTTGGCGGCGGCCGTGAAGATGCCTGGGAGCCAGACGAGAGCGTCTACTGGGGTGCTGAGACAAAGTGGCTAGCTGATGATCGCCGCTACTCGGGCGAACGCCAACTACAGAATCCCCTGGCGGCTGTGCAAATGGGCCTTATCTACGTGAACCCAGAAGGCCCTGGAGGCCATCCCGACCCCGTCGCTGCAGCAAAGGACATCCGG
>JBEQAD010000032.1:2536-17017 GCA_041640515.1 Saprospiraceae bacterium
ACGACGAGGAAACGGTGGCGCTCATTGCTGGCGGCCACACCTTTGGCAAAGCACACGGCGCTGGTGATCCAACCCTGCTGGGGCCAGAGCCTGAAGGTGCTGAAATAGAGGAGATGGGGCTGGGCTGGAAGAGCCGTTACAAATCAGGCAAAGGCCCGGACACGCTTACGGGTGGGCCGGAGGTAACGTGGACGCGCACACCTACAAAATGGGGCCACGACTTCTTCAAACACCTATTCGAGTATGAGTGGGAACTAACGAAAAGCCCTGCAGGGGCATACCAATGGGTAGCCAAAAATGCGGAGCCCATCATTCCTGATGCTTTTGACCCAAATAAAAAGCATCTTCCTACCATGCTGACTACTGATCTCTCCCTGCGTTTCGACCCTATCTATGAGAAAATCTCACGTCGTTTCTACGAAAATCCCGACGAATTCGCTGATGCCTTCGCGCGCGCTTGGTTCAAGCTGACACACCGGGACATGGGGCCCAAGTCCCGCTACCTTGGCCCAGAAGTGCCTGCAGAAGACCTTATCTGGCAAGACCCCTTGCCCAAGGTGGATCATCCGCTGGTGGACGCTCACGATGTGGCCGAGTTGAAAAAACGCATATTAAACTCTGGCCTCTCCATTTCAGAACTGGTAACCACTGCGTGGGCTTCCGCTTCCACATACCGCGACTCCGATAAGCGTGGCGGTGCCAATGGCGCGCGCATCCGTTTGGAGCCGCAGCGCAACTGGGCAGTGAACAATCCTAAGCAGCTGGCCAGAGTCCTGCAAGTGCTGGAGCAAATCCAGCAGACATTCAACGCCGAACAGAAAAATGCCAAGCGTATCTCGTTGGCGGATCTCATCGTGCTTGCCGGCAGCGCGGCTGTAGAGCAAGCCGCACGCCGTGCTGGTTTTAACGTAGAGGTGCCTTTTGTGCCAGGCCGTACTGACGCTTCGCAAGAGCAAACCGACATCCACTCGTTCTCTTATCTGGAACCCTTCGCCGATGGCTTCCGCAATTACCTAAAGGAACCTACAGACGTACCTTCGGAGCATTTCCTTGTGGACAAGGCTCAGCTGCTCACCTTAACCGTGCCTGAAATGACGGTGCTGGTTGGAGGCATGCGTGCCTTGAGAGCGACCTATGACGGTTCGGACTACGGCGTGCTTACCCATCGCCCTGAAACACTGACAAACGATTTCTTTGTCAACCTCCTGGATATGAATACGGTCTGGAGCCCTACCGACCAGAGCAAGGAAAAGTTTGAAGGGCGCGATCGCAAAACGGGCAATATGAAATGGCGCGCCACACGAGCAGACCTGATCTTCGGCTCCAACTCTGAGCTGCGTGCTGTAGCAGAGGTATATGCGAGTGTGGGCAATGAAGAGAAGTTTGTACACGATTTTATTGCTGCTTGGGTGAAAGTGATGAACCTCGACCGTTTCGATCTTTTAGATTAGAGCCTTAGCTCAGTACCAAGCTGTCCAAAAAACGACACAAGACGTTCTCGACGACATACGGGAATTTTTCTACGGGCCTACCTTTTAAGAAGGTGGGCCTTTTCTTTGCCGAGGCGATTGGCTATGTTAAGACAAGGTTAGTGTGACAGATGTCTTGCAATGAGGATAATGTGCGGCTCTACTTTTAGGCCTGCGAACAATCACGTCGTATGCCTACGCCTTTTCACTCTATTATCTTCCTGATTTTCTTGACGACAGCCACCAAGGTGTTGTCTCAGACCACGGAGCATTTCTTCTCTAACTGGTTCACCTATTTTGGCCATTACCGTCTTAATAAACATTGGGGCATTCATATCGATTTACAATTTCGGACCGATGGTCGCGTGCACCGCACCAATCAGTCCTTGCTACGCATAGGAGGACAGTACCTGCTCTCGCCAACCACCAACCTCACGCTAGGCTACGCGCTCATTGGAAACTACAGCAGCGCTGCCCATGGCTACTTTACCGAGCATCGCCTATGGCAGCAATATCTGCATACAGCACATTTGAGCCATAACGTCTCCATGACCCATCGCCTCCGGTTGGAAGAGCGCTGGGCCGGCTATGCTGAAGGTCGCGATGGATGGCGCTACGGTTTTCGTCTTCGCTATTTCAACCGGACCCTCCTTCATTTGTCGTCCAACACATCTGCCTCTGTACGTCCTTATCTAGCCTTACAGAACGAGCTTTTCCTAAACAGCGCGGCCCGCGAGATCAACCCTAACCTTTTCGACCAAAATCGCTTGCTCATCGCCATTGGTGTACTCAACCATCAGCACACTCGCCTCGAAGTGGGTTATATGAACCAGTACCTCAATCCGCCCGGAAACACCGACATTGTCCATCATGTTTTACACCTGTCGTTGCTCCAGGTGCTGGATTTCTACTCAACAGAGTAGTCCTTTTAAAAGCTTTGAAACATTTAATTTCTCCACAACCTCTATGTCTAAGTTTGTTCTTATCTCAACTCTCGCCGCCCTATCCTTGCTGTGGAGCGGCTGCGACACGCTTCAGAGCGTTGCTAACGAAGCCATGCGCGAACCCACTTCTGCCGAAGTTAGCCAGGGACTTAAGGAAGCCCTCAACCGCGGCGTGTCCAACGGCGTCAATGCCCTCTCGGCTCGCGATGGTTACTTCAAAAGCCCTTACAAAATCCTGCTGCCCCCAGAGGTGCGCACCGTGACCGACCGCCTTAGAAATGTGCCAGGTTTCAGCAACCTCGAAAATGAGCTGCTCGAACGCATCAACCGCGGCGCGGAAGAGGCCGCCAAAGAGGCCGCTCCCATTTTCCTCTCTGCCATTCGAAACATGACGTTTCAGGATGCTTTCAACATCCTAATGGGCCCCGATAATGCTGCCACGAGTTACCTGCATCGTACTACCTATCAGCAACTCTACGATAAGTTTAACCCTGTCATGGTGCGCGCTCTGGACAACATCGGAGCCAACAAGCTCTGGCGTGATGCCACAACAGCTTACAACCAAATACCATTGGTAAACAAGGTAAATACCGACCTGGGGGACTACGTCACCAACGAAGCACTCAAAGGGCTGTTCGCTAAAATTGAAGAAGAAGAAAAAAACATCCGCCGGAACCCTGTAGCGCGCACTACGGCCCTGCTGCAGAAGGTCTTTGCCCGTCAAGACCGCAACCGCAAATAGTACCGACACTGGCGGTCTTTTTGTCGGTGAAGCCTTTGGTTTTTCGCCTGCCCACCTGTACTTTTGTTTGTACAAAATCCCCTTAAGCATGAGGACGACAAACAAAACAGAAGGCTGGGCAAGCAGCGTATTTAGAGTTCTCTTCCCAAAGCTGTGTGCGGGGTGTGGCAAGCCTTCTCTCAAAGGCATCAGCTGTTTTTGTGTGCAGTGTCAAAACCAGCTGATACCGGCGAATATGGCTTTCTCGCATGAAAACGAATTCACCGACCGCTTCTGGGGGAGGGTACCCATAGAGAGCGGCGCCGCCCTGTACTTTTTTCAGCGCCGAAGTCCTCTGCAACGCGCCTTGCACCGACTTAAATACCACCGCCAGGGCGACATAGGTCTGCAGCTGGGGCGCATGTTGGGCGGACATTTAAAGCTGTCTCCTCTTTTTCTTTCCGTAGCAGCTGCCATACCAGTACCGCTGCACCCTAAAAAACAACAGCTGCGCGGCTACAACCAAAGCGCGCTAATTGCCCGAGGACTTGCGGAGGCGATGGACATCCCCGTACTGGATGGCGTCTTAGTGCGCCAGGTGTTTTCCGAATCGCAAACACGCAAGCGCCGTATGGAGCGCTTCGACAATGTGGAAGAAGTTTTCACGTTGATGCAGCCCGAGCAAATTGAGGGTAAGCATGTGCTGTTGGTAGATGACGTGCTAACCACTGGCGCTACTTTAGAGGCCTGCGCCAAAGCCTTGCTGAAGACGCCAAGCGTTCGCCTGAGTATGGCTACTCTTGCCATAACTAGTGCCCAAATGCACTAATGTCCACCCGCATGACATTGACCGCCCAAGAACAAGACTTTGCGTGCCAACATATAGACGACGACCTGGCCAAATTGGCTCTAATAGCACACCGTTACCCTGACATCTCCGTACAGGCGCTGCTGCCTTCCATCGCTGCCCTGCGGAAACTCCGGGCTAAAGTGCCCTCCTGGTTTCGGTTCGACTTGGCTATCCCGCCCGTAGTAAGTGTTGAACAAGCCTCTTCGGAGCAAACGGCGCGCTTTAAGGCTTCGCGTTGTACAGGGCATCGCATGCTCGATTTGACCGGCGGCTTAGGAGTGGACGCTTTCTTCTGGGCTAAATCCTTCGACGAGGTAGTCTATGTGGAGCGTGACCCTTCCCTAGCTCTAATAGCTCGACATAATTTTGCTCTTTTAGGAGCGAGCAATATCCACATAGAAGAAGCCGAGGCCGAGCGCTTCTTATGCGAGTGCACCGAAACCTTCGACCTTATCTACGTAGACCCAGCGCGGCGCGACGAGCATCAGCGGCGGGTGTTTCGGCTGGAGGATTGTTCACCTAATGTGTTGGCATTACGCGATTTGCTGCTGGAAAAGGCACCGAGAGTATGGATAAAAGCGGCGCCTCTGCTCGATATCTCACTGGCCTTAGAGCAGTTGCAAAGTGTCGAGCGCGTTCTTGTCGTTTCTGTCGTTGGTGAAGTAAAAGAAGTGCTCCTGCAGTTGGGTCGCACGGCCAAACCCGCCGAAGAAGTACCTATAGAGGCCGTACTGCTCTCGCAGCAAGGTGTCCAGGCGTTTCTATTCACCCGAACTGAGGAGCGCAACAGCACACCTACCTATGCTGCCCCCAAGAGCTATCTCTATGAGCCTGATGCCGCTTTGCTCAAAGCGGGCGCCTTCAAAACCTTTGCCGTACGCTTCGGACTAGCTAAGCTACATCCCCATGCCCACTTGTACACGTCGGAACAGCTCCTCCCTGATATTTCCGGGCGCTGCTTTGCCGTGGAAGCCGTCCTAAAGTACGACCGCAAAACAGTGCGCCAGCATCTGGACCAACCGCAGGTGAACGTGATCGTGCGCCATTTCCCCGATACCGCTGAAAAGGTACGCCAGCGATTAGGCCTTTCTGAGGGCGGCAACAAATACTTGTTTGGAACCACCGCACCAGATGGCCAAAAAATTCTGATTTTATGCCATCCCGTGGTAACGCTTGTTTAAATGTTAAAATGGCTATTTTTTAAAATAGCCCCTTTGCTATCGCCGTCATTGAAGGCGTTGCTCTTAAATGTGCAAAATAACCCTGCCATGCAACCGACTTCTCTCACCGGCCTGGTGTTGCTTTCAGGACTGGTGATCTTCGCTCCCTCTACCACACACGCTCAGTCGCCCTTTAACGAAGACCTACGAACGCACGAGGACTTCTTCCGCAAAAAACTCACAGACTACCAGGAATGGCTAAGGGAAATGCAATTAGACCACATTTTCCTGGCAGAAAACGTGGCTGTAAGCCCGCAAAAAGTAACTCTTTTCTTGCGAGCAGCCTATCAGGGGCAGCGGGTGTGCGACTCGCTACAGTGCGCCTGGGAGCAGCTGGAACGGGAGAACTTTCAGCAACATGGACGCTATTTCCGCGAGCGCCTGTTACGCAAATGGGCATTTTTAGCTGAAATCCATGAGGAACAGGCGGAAGTCATCATCCGTTGTCACGAGCCCGCGCATTTTATGGTGCGCATCCGAAGCGAGCGAGGTAATGTCTTGAGGGACGGACGCTCCGTGCGCACTGGTGTTTCAAGTGTACCTATCCCTAAAGTGCTTCAAAACCTCAACGCAGGCGGTGGCAAAGCCATCCTCCAAGACCAGCAAGCCAAAACCGTCTGCGCCAAGGCGCGCCGCTTTTTGATCAACCATTATAAAAACAAAGGTACTCCCATCCTATGGCGTGCGCGAATCGATACTTCCTTCACGACATTTGATGAATTTGTCATTGAGGTAACTCATCTAAGTTACGAAATTTGCCCAGACGGCTACTTTGAGTACCACCGGATCGCCGTAATAGCGGTTCAAGTTGGCTCAGATGTAGAGTTGACATGGGAATTTCAGGGTAAATACGGTAGTGGCATTATCTTTCCACCAAGAAAAAACGACTACAAAGACCTATCACTTCAATATAAGGACAATTTAGAGGACTATCAGCGGCGTTTGTTCAAGCGCATGATACACCACCTTATCATTCCGTAATAGCTTAGCGAAATACAGTTATGGCAGCATCATCGGCCACTGCAACACCGGCGACAACCAGCACCTCTGCCGAGGCCACTGCGCCTGCGACAAAAACCAGTGCATCGAACCCGCGAATCCGCATCGCCCGGCAGATTCTCATTTACCACTTCCTCCTAATTATCGCCTCTGCTGTTTATTACGTGCTGAGGGGCTTCGATTTTGAGGAGTTCACCACCCTGATGGGTATATTAGGCCCTATCACAGCTATGTACGGCGGAGCCGTCTTTCGCTATTTGGGGCGAAGCATCACCGAGCCTATTACCAATGGTAACGGGGCCAAGGCCCCTTTCAGCGCGTTGGTGCGGTGGTTGGTGCACGGACATTTTGTCACAGTAATGCTGCTAATTTCCCTTAAGGCTTTGGCGCCCAATATCCTGAGCTTTCAGGATATGGTTATTTTCCTGACGCTCGTCGAATCAGGGTTAGGCGTCTACATGGGCAACATCATCCTCTCCCTCTTTGAACCGCAACAAGGACAGCACAAGGCTTAGTGGCCTTGCTGAGGCGCCGCCCTATACCAGTACCCTTGCGGTAGCCAGGAGCGACTCGAAAAGGCCGCGTCCATCGGTATTGCCCAAAACCTCTTCAGCGGCGCGCTCGGGATGTGGCATCATGCCCATCACATTGCGGCGCTCGTTGCAAATGCCTGCGATGTTGCGCGCCGAACCGTTCGGATTGGCCTCCGGCGTTATGGCTCCCAAAGGTGTACAATAGCGGAAGAGGACTTGCTCGTTGGCCTCCAGCCGGTTCAGCGTCGGTTCGTCGGCATAGTAGCGTCCCTCCGCATGGGCGATGGGTATCTGGAGCGGGCGATCTGGGTCCAACTGGGCAGTCAGGGGCGAGCGTGTAGTAGCGGGTTTTATCCAGATGTTTTCGCAAATGAACTGCTGGTTGGCATTGCGCAACAAAACACCAGGCAACAGACGCGCCTCGCACAAAATCTGAAAGCCGTTGCAAATACCCACCACCAAACCACCCTCTTGAGCAAAAGCCTTAACGGCCTGCATGATGGGTGAAAACTGAGCAATCGCACCAGCGCGCACATAATCTCCATAGGAAAAGCCGCCAGGTAGCACCACGCAGTCTATGTTGCCTGGTAAACGCGTGTCTTTGTGCCACAGTTTAGTAACGGGCTGCCGCAGCACATCGCCCAGCACGTGCACCATGTCATCGTCGCAATTAGAACCGGGAAAAACGATAACTCCAAAAGTCATAAGAAAAAAACGATTTGTCGCAGCCGGTTAGAAAAGCCGACCGTAAATAGAAGTAATTAAAGCCGCCACAAACAAAGCAAGGTGAAGTAACTCCATGAGTGGGTTGCTGCGACTAGCCTGAAAAAGATAGCTTGAGAAAATACCTGCCGTAGGCATGCACAGCAAAAAACCATCTAATGTGCTACCCGGTCGGAAGAAAGCGGAAAGAGTACCGCCCAACAGGAACCAATAAAGAATATCAATGTATTTTCTCACTTGAATGGAACGCTTGTGGTAATAAAGATTGAACCCCAGGGCAATAACGAGCAACACCCCTGCGAGTAACCCAATAGTTAGGCGCGTCGAAGTAGCCTCTGGCCACATCAGTTGAGGCCATGCAAAGAGATTAGCTCCCAGGGTTTGCCAGAAAACTCCTGATTGCTCGCACCAGAGCAGAATAGTTTGCAAAATAATCACAGGGGCTATCAGACCTGTGAGATAAACTATTTGCTCTCGCCTCGAAAACGACCGCAGAGGGAAAAAACTGAAAAAGCCGATGACCACAAACCAAAAGAACGGCGGATAAATGAATGTGCCAACAACGAACCACAGTGCTACATCGAAAACCGTCGAAAACACCAACGGACGCCGATACACTGAAAAAAGTCGCCAAAGACCGATGGGAACAAGCGTGGCAGCAACTAAGGCCGGCGACAGGAACAAAAAATCCGGAACACACGACGCGACCAACCCATACAGGGCACCGGGTTGCCAGGAGCGCTCCTCCATTAGACGATATTTATCGGCCAGGCGATAAACAGCAAAGGCCTGGATAAGGACCAAGCCCGCCGCTGCCATGGCCGACACTGCGGGAGTAAGACTAATTGGCGTCAGAAGCACCCAGTAAAGCCACCCGGCTGCCGCATCCTCTCCAGCAGGAGGCTCTACCCAACCTATCATAGCCGGCAACCGCAGCACAGCGATGTACGCAGCCAGCAAGAATAGGGTAAAGGACTCGTTGTTGCGAAAAAGAGCGAGCATGGGCGGCGGGCGAACCTCTGCCACGGCAGATGGAAAAACAACGGGACAAAGTTCTACAAACTCACCCGATAAAGCGAAACCCAAGGGCAAAAAAGGCCAAACTACAATGCCTTAGCCGCCTGTTGACGCGCCTTTAATGTGGCCGGCGCCACACCTAATGTATACTCCGTATACACATGAGGAAAACGGCAGGTCAGGCCAATGCGGACAATGGCCAAGTGGTGTATAGCATGCTCAAAGGCATATACCAACTCACGGCCCAGTGTACTGCCGTAGCAAAGCTGCTCTTCCGTGCCCAAATCAGCACACACGGCAATGGGATGCTCCGGATCGAGTAAAACCAGGCTGCGGGCCACCTCTTCGAAAGCCTGACGCGTCAAGGAGGGCTGGCTTTCGTACAGTGCATTGCGCGGGCGCGCAGAGTAATCCACTAAACCTGCAGCGGCACCTTGCTGTAGGCATTGAAAAAACTCCAATATGTGCCGAAAGTGCTGGCCTAAACTGTGATAATCAAATTCTGGAATCGGGCGGCAGTAATCCTCTTCCGACAGTTGCGCTAACAGCTGGTCTATTTGCTGGATAAGGTTCAGTAGAGCAATTCGCACAGGCATAGTTAGGAGGTTTTAGGTCGATAAATACGACGTAAATGTACCTGCTGGATGAAGGCTAAGCAAAATTATCTGTTGGGATGACCCTCATCAAAATTGAAACACCCTGCTGGCTATACAAAGCCTTTACCAGGTGACATCACGACCATCTCCTCCCTTGACTTGACCGGTAAAGCGTTTTAAACAGAGAGTAGCTGGCGATTAAAGATTTCAAACTCAGCCTCTGTTAGCAGACCGGCATCGAGCAACTGTTTGATCTTGAGCAGCTCTTCAGCAGGCGATAGGCGCTGTTGGACCAGTGAGGGCGGTTGAGCAATCTGCTTTTCTGTAGCAGAGTCTATGAGCTGAGAGCGATGGTGCAGACAAAAGTGCACAAAGGCTTCCCGGCTTACTATCAGCCGAACAGGCGCTGGCAGAAACTCATAAGACATTCGGAAAGCAGCCTCTAATCTACTTTTTTCACCCATCGCTTGAGTCAGAGTGCGCAAGTGGAGTAAAGGCAGCACTCTCTGCCGCACGATTTTTGCACTTCGGGCAGGTAAGCCCGCAAGGCGCTAGAGTCAGTTAACAGATGATGAGCGGCACTTTTCAGATCCGCTTGGGTTTTTTCGGCCTGCTCCTTAAAGTGGATGGCTTGCTCTTCGAGCTGGCTCTTCAATTTGTCTTTTAAACGTTTGAACATGAAGCACGGCAGTAGTGTATGAAGAAAAAGACGTGCTCAAAGATAACGCCAACTACTGCGCCATGACAAGGCGGAGTGCACCGCCCTTCTAAAAAGCCGCTACCTTTGCGCCGGAAAAGGAAACAACCCATGACTTCGCGCGAAATCCGCAGAAAATTCCTCGACTTCTTCGCCTCTAAAGGGCATAAAATCATACCCTCTGCGCCTATTGTCGCAAAGAACGACCCAACGTTGATGTTCGTCAACTCCGGCATGGCGCCGCTAAAGGATTACTTTTTGGGCAACCAGACGCCGCCAGCACCGCGCGTAGCGGACACCCAAAAGTGCCTGCGTGTTACTGGTAAGCACAACGACTTGGAAGACGTAGGCCGCGACGGCTATCATCACACCATGTTCGAAATGCTGGGCAACTGGTCGTTTGGCGACTATTTTAAGAAAGAAGCTATTGCCTGGTCGTGGGAATTACTCACCCAGGTGTATTGCCTGCCTAAAGACCGCCTTTACGTGACGGTGTTCAAAGGTGACACTGCCGAAAATTTGCCCTTTGACGAAGAGGCACGCACCGAATGGCTCAAGTACGTGCCTGCCGACCGGATCCTTCCTTTTGGTAAAAAAGAAAATTTTTGGGAGATGGGCGACCAAGGACCGTGCGGCCCTTGCTCCGAAATTCATATTGATTTGCGCTCAGACGAAGAGCGCGCTCGCCGCGATGGGCGGGAGCTGGTCAATGCCGATGATCCTAACGTTATAGAAATCTGGAACAACGTGTTCATGCAGTTCAACCGCCGTGCCGATGGCTCTCTCGAAGAACTGCCGGCAAAAAGCGTGGACACGGGCATGGGCTTTGAACGCTTGTGCCGCGCCGTCCAGGGTGCTGCTTCCAACTACGACACCGATCTTTGGCGCCCACTATTCGATTTTCTGGAGAAATACACGGGCATCCGATACGAAGGCACCTATCCAGGGCTGCACACCGACTGGAAAAAATCGGACGTAGCCCTGCGCGTTGTGGCTGATCACTTGCGCGCGGTATGTTTCACTATTGCCGACGGCGAGCTGCCCTCCAACACGGGCGCAGGATATGTCATTCGCCGCATCTTGCGCCGCGCCGTGCGCTACTACTACTCCTTCTTAGGGCAAAAAGAACCAATGCTCTACCGCATGGCTCCTATTTTGGCCGAGGAATTCGCCGACGTCTTTCCAGAGTTGAAAGCCCAAATTGACTTTGTCGTTCGCGTAATACTGGAAGAAGAAAAAGCCTTCTTACGCACGTTAGAAAACGGTCTGAGGCGCATCGATGCGCTCGAAGTACGCAACAGCATCCTCGACGGCAAACAGGCTTTTGAACTTTACGATACCTACGGTTTCCCTATTGACCTAACGCGCCTTATCGCGCAAGAGAAGGGCTGGACGGTGGATGAAGCCGGTTTCGACAAGGCACTTCAAGAGCAAAAAGAGCGCTCACGCAAAGACGCAGCCAAGGAAGTAGGCGATTGGATCGTCTTGCGCGAAGGCAGCGACGTAACTTTCGTCGGCTACGACCAGCTGGAAGTGCCTGACGCCCAGGTAATGAAGCACCGTACAGTGATAGTAAAAGGCAAGCTGCAGTACCATATTGTTCTGGATCGGACGCCCTTTTACCCAGAAGGCGGCGGCCAGGTGGGCGACACCGGCTGGTTGGACTTCGACGGTGAAGAAATCCAGGTGCTCGACACCAAAAAGGAAAACGACCTGATTATCCACTACGTCGAGCGCCTTCCACAGCATTTAAAGACGCGCAGCGTCCGCGCACGGGTAGACGCTGCGCGCCGGCGACGTGTTGAGAACAACCACTCAGCTACCCACCTCCTGCATGCGGCCTTGCGGCGGGTGTTAGGGCATCACGTGCAGCAGAAAGGCTCTTACCTAGACGATCAGATGCTGCGCTTCGACTTTTCGCACTTTCAGAAAGTCTCGGACGACGAGCTAGCGCAGATAGAACACCTGGTCAATGAAAAAATTCGGGAGAACATCGCCCTCGAAGAAGCGCGCAACATTCCGATAGAGGAAGCCCAAAGGGCGGGTGCCATGATGCTCTTTGGCGAGAAATACGGCGAGCGCGTGCGGATGATCACCTTTGACCCTGCCTATTCGCGTGAACTGTGTGGTGGCTGCCACGTGAAATGGACGGGACATATTGGTTTTTTTAAGATTACGGCCGAGAGCGCTATCGCTGCTGGGGTCCGGCGAATAGAGGCGCTTACGGCGGATGCAGCAGAGCGCCACGTGGCTGCGCTGGAGCGTGAAATAGCAGCTATTCGCGCCCTTTTGCGGGCACAAGACCCAGCGCGAGCAGTGGCCGATTTGCAGGAAGAAAACAAGCGTCTACAAAAGGAAATCGAGCGCTTGTTGCTGCAACAGGCTGCGCGAGTACGCGAAGATCTCCGCCACCGCGCCGAGCGACACGATGATTTTTCAATCGTTGCAGCTGTCGTGCCATTGAGCGACGCTAACGTCATCAAGACCCTAGCGCACGAGTTAGAGCGCGAGCTAGGGAAAGCCGTAGTGGCTTTAGGCTCAGTTAGCAATGAGAAGCCGCTCCTTACGGTGCGCGTCAGCGAGGCTCTGGTTGGCGAAAAAGGCCTGCACGCCGGCAACATGGCTCGCGAGCTGGCTCAAAAATATCTGCGCGGCGGCGGCGGTGGGCAGCCGTCCTTCGCCACAGCAGGTGGCACTGATGCTTCGCGTCTAGCAGAAGCCATAGAGGCTGTCAAGGCGTATCTTTCCTGAGCAAACAAAAGCCGTGTCTTCACCCGTCGGGCAAGTCCTCCCAGCATCGAAAACCCTCTGCCAACGACGAGCGCTCTTGCTCCATATTGCAGTTTTTTTAGGAAAAATCCAAAGTGAAAGGCGCCAAAACTTTTTGCAAAAAACACGGCTCCGCACCCTTCCATTTTTGACGAAAAAAACCGCTCCAGCTCGCTGGACATTTTTATTAGGTCGCTGAAATATGAAGAAAGGAATTGTTTTTGCCTTTTGCCTTTGGACAGCATTCCAAACAGCAGCGCAGCTACCAGAAGTAGAATTGCGCGCCGGCATAGTGGTTTCCAAATCGTGTCGCATCAAGCCAAAAACGTACTCGCTGGCTGCCAGCGCCGACATAAGGCCAGGCGAGCCCTATCAGCCGGTCATTGCCATCATAGGCAACGACATCGAAGTGGATTTCCAAGGAGCCGAATTGCGCAGCCCGGCTGACCCGACACGACCTGACCGTTTCGTCGGACTGGCTATTGAAGTCAAAGGAAAAAATATAGTCATCAAAAACGCCCGTGTTCGCGGCTACAAGGTGGGTTTGTTGGCCCACCACTCGCCAGGTTTGAGGATAGAAAACAGCGACTTTTCTTATAACTATCGCCCGCGTTTGCGTTCTTCCCGCGAGCGCGAGAACTTCTCCGACTGGCTTTCTTACCACCAAAACGAGCGAAACGAGTGGTTGCGCTATGGCGCTGGCATTTATTTAGACAGCTGCCCTAACGCCACTGTACGCGACTGCCGTATTACAGGTAACCAGAACGCTTTATTGATGACGCGTTGCAACGACGGCCTTTTTTACAACAATAACTTCTCCTTCAATTCAGGAGTCGGCATAGGACTATACCGCAGTAACCGTAACCGTGTCATGCATAATCGCCTGGACTGGAACGTACGCGGCTATTCGCACGGCTTCTATCAGCGCGGTCAAGATTCGGCGGCCATCCTCTGCTACGAGCAGAGCAGCAACAACACCTTTGCCTTCAACTCCGCGACACACTCTGGCGACGGCTTCTTTTTATGGGCTGGCCAAACGACTATGGACACTGGCGAAGGCGGCTGCAACGACAACCTCATCTTTGGGAATAACTTCAGCTATGCTGCCACCAACGGCGTCGAGGTTACTTTCAGCCGCAACCGCGTGCAAGGCAACCTTATCCGAGAGTGCACCTATGGCATTTGGGGCGGCTACAGCTACGAGACGACCATCTTCGGCAACCTTATCAGCAACTGTCAGACAGCGGTAGCCATTGAACATGGGCAGCAAAACACCGTAAAGCTCAACCTCTTCGAGAGCGATAGCATCGGCGTGCATCTGTGGGCGCGCGATCAGCAACCCGATGACTGGGCTTATGCCCAAAAGCGAGACGTGCGCAGCCGCGATGCCATCATTGACCGCAACGCTTTCCTGCGTTGCGCCATTCCGCTTAAAATTGCGGCCTCCCAAAATGTTACTATTAACGGCGAAAATCTTTTCAGTGGCTTCCAAACCCTATTGGAAACACCAAAACCCAACGAGGGCCTCAAGTTTCTTCGCAACGACCTCTATGGCTCGCGCGACCACATAGAGCGCACCTGGCAACATCCAGAACTAAGCGGCTCGCGCAAACTAAACTTCAGCCACCCCGAAGAGCAACCTATCAACCCCTACAAGCCTTTAGAACTTCAAGAGTGGGAAGTGGACGAACCCGATAGCCTACCCGGCGGCATTAATACGGCGCTACCACCCAACCAGCCTTTTGGCCGGCACCATATCCTGATTGACGAATGGGGCCCTTACGATTTCCAGCGCCCTTTTGCAGCCATCAACAGCAGCCTTGACATACCCCGAGGAGGGCGGGTTTATACCTTGCGCCTTTGGGGCCCGCCCGGCGAATGGCGAGTGGTGCAACAGCGCGGCGATGTATCAGTGAACAACGCTTCGGGCACGGTGCCAGGGT
>JBEQAD010000033.1:0-16919 GCA_041640515.1 Saprospiraceae bacterium
TGAAGGGCTTTACAACAAAAGTAAGTACCTAGCGAGAATCAATAGCCCACAACGCCCAGGGGGTATGCCTGGAGGCCCCTCGGCACCAGGTGGCCGGGGTAATCCACTCAACCGAAATGTGCCCGGTGGGTTCGACCTGCCTAGAGGGATGGATTTACCTTCCTCTCCCGGCGGCAGCGGGTCGCTTCCAGGCCGTGACTCAGGGCGCATGGGAGCACCTGGCGCCCCTCGAAGTGATAAACCCGGTAAGCCCGCAGCGGGCGATGACAAAATCAACAAGAAGGACAAGAAGACCAAAAAAGAAAAGCGCCGAAAGGACCAGGAGCGTCAGCCGTCTATGGCCGAGCGCATTGCCCTGCGCCCCCTCATGCTGGTGCGCAAAGCCCGCTTTACTTACAGCGAAAACTACAGCACCATTGTGCCCGGCTTTACGCCAGATACTCGCCTTATGGGGCTGAGCCAAGGCTTCGATGCTCCCGGTTGGGCGTTCGTCGCTGGCGTGCAGCCCAATACAGAGTGGCTCTACCAAGCCGCCAGCAAGGGCTGGATAACCCAGCGCCCCGAGCTCAACCAGCAGGTAACGCGCAACTATGCGCAGAACTTCGACGCCGCAGTAACAGTAGAACCCTTCCGCGATTTCCGCCTCGAAATCACGGCATCGCGCCAATATGCGCGCAATAACACAGAACTGTTCAAAGACCAGAATTTCATCCTGCACCCCGACTCGACCAATTACCAGTCGCGCGCTTATCGGGACTTTGGCAGCTTCACAGTGTCCTATCTGGCTCTCAATACCCTCTTTGAGAGGGATATCAATGGCCTGTTCGCTCGATACGAGAGTTATCGCTCAGTCATTTCTGGTCGGTTAGCTCAAATGGCGGGCAACGTCGAACAACACGACAAGGATGGCCCGGCTTACAGAAAAGGCTACGGCAAAATCCAGCAGGAAGTACTCATCCCCTCGTTCATTGCCGCTTACACGGATAAAGACCCCAACACGGTGAACCTGGATGTCTTCCGAACGCTGCCAACGCCCAACTGGAGGCTCAACTACAACGGTTTGAGCAAACTCAAGCCGTTTGACAAGGTCTTTGCCAACGTGCAAATCACGCATGGCTATCGCACCACTATGACCGTCAACTCCTTCAATACGGACATCTTCTTTGACCAGAACAACCCTTACCAACTGGATACCATTAGCTTCAACTATATCGCCCGTTATGAGATACCACAAGTAGTCATTAACGAGCAGTTTTCTCCGCTGCTGGGCATAGACATCCGGCTCAAAAACGACATGACATTCAAACTGGACTATAAAAAGAGTCGCATGTTGGCCATGTCGTTTGTAGACTATCAATTGGCCGAAACACAGTCTACGGGTGTTACCATCGGTTTTGGCTATCGCATGCGCAATGTAAACATCGGCTTCCTAACAGGTCAGAAGAAGCCCAAAAGCCGCGGACGGAAACCCGCCCCCGGCGCTGCACCTGCACCACCTCCTCCCTCACCTGGGCCATTTGGTGGCGGCCAACAGGCCAACGACATGACATTCAAATTTGACCTTGATTTCCGCGACGATGTCACCCTGAACCATCGCCTGGATCAACTCGATGAGGCCGTGCCTACCCGCGGCGCGCAAATCATCAGTATAAACCCATCGGTAGACTACGCTCTCAACCGACGTCTGACCTTGCGACTATTTGCCGATTATCGCCGAACTGTGCCTAAAACCTCGCAGTCCTTTCCCATCACTACCCTGAACACAGGTGTTATGGTGCGGTTCTCGCTCAATTAAAAACACGGTGCTCCTAAGGCAACAGAGGGAGTTGCTCTTCTGCTCCAGGAGCGCCGTGCCCTTGTAGTGGATTTTTAAAAACGCTTATCGGAAGGCTCAACGCTTTGTACCTACAAACAGAAAATAGCGCCATAAGCCGCCATAGGCGTTACATACCTCGCAAAACTGCGGCTCAAAATAGCGCTCCAATACCGGGAGTAAATGGCCATCCATGCGCACATGGTTGATGCCCATCCATCGGCGAAACCAGATAAAAGGCGTGTCGTGAAAATCCACCACCGCGATGCTGCCACCAGGCTTCAAGTCGTCGTATGCTTGCTCAATAGCTTCTTCGAAGCCAGGGTTGAACATGGTCAAGGAGTAGGAAAACAGCACGACATCCGCGGGCTCTTTGAGCCGATCCGCACCTTTGCCGTAGTTTTTTCTTATCAGAAAGACGCGCAGCGTGTAGCGGTGCAGGGCGCGAAAAGCTTTATCTAACATATGGTTAGATATATCCACACCTACCAGTTGCCAGTCGTCGTGTTGGCGTGCTAAACGCTTGAGGTTGAGACCAGTGCCGCAGCCGATTTCTGCTAGTCGAAGAGCGGACTTCTGCGGTAGCAGACGGAGCAGCCGCCGGCGTCCAAAAAGGAATACCCAGCGCGTAGCGTCGTAAATGCGAGCATGCCAGCGATAATATCGCTGCATGGTTTCTGGCTGCGAGGCCACTTGTTTGGCGAGGCTCATGATTATTCGATAATTTGGCCTATCCAGGTGCTGGCATAAGTGCCTACGCGGTCCTTAGCCTGCACTTGAGCGGCGGCGTTGAGGTCAAACATCACCCTTTGTCGAACAAAATCCGGCAGAAAATCCACCTCGCGAGCGGCTGAACGCAGCAGCACGCGTGCCCCAGGAGCGGCGTTTTCCAAAATTAGGTGCCACTCTTCCACCAGAGCCGACCGCAGCAGGGGCGATTGTGCCATCCAGTCCTGGTGGTCGAGCAGGATAAAATGGGTGTAGCGCCCTGGATGTTGGCGCAGAAAGGTACTCAGTGTAGAGTTGTACGTGCGTACGCGCCCGCTGCGGATGCGGAGGGTGTCGAAGTGAGCCAGCTGCAAATAGTTTGGACAACAATCGGCAGTATAGTGGCCGTAGAAGTAGAGTTTCCAGAAGTAGTTATCCTGAATAGGAAGGTCGCGCAGTACTCGCCGCAAGCACTCTGAGAAGTAGCCCACTAAGCCGTTGCTATAGCTGGTAGCAGCCATAATTTGTTGGCTTTTGGGTACGCCCAGCATGCTCTGGAAGACGTGCTGGCGCAGTAACCACGTCAGCAGTGGAGTGAAAAACTTAGGTTCCAGTCGGTCGTAGTGCCAGGCTTGTTCCTCCAAGGATTGGGCAGCAAACAACCCTTGGGCTGCAGTCCAAGCGGACGGGTGTGCCCGCAGCCATTGGTGTACCAGCCACGCCGCCATGCCACTACTGCCGTGCCAGTAGAAAGAGCGCCGCAGGCCTTTACCCAAAAAAGCATGAATAAAACGCGACCACCATTGACGCGCAAAGGGTTCGGAAAGGCGCGGCAACACACAATCGTGCAACACCTCGATAGCGTCCGGCGCCTGGCCTCTTCCAAAAAAACGAAACAGCACGGCATGGTCTGCTCCTTGCAACAAAGCTATTTTGAACTGAAGCAGCGCATTTTGCCGCGGATTTACATCAACGCAGTGGATGGCTTCGACATCGTCGAGCAAATAGTCCAATGCATTACAGCCCGCACTCGTTAGCATGACCACACGGCTATCGCGCTGAAGATGAAGCAGCTGGCGATCGCAACGTGGGTCTTCCCAGCAGGTATTATACACTAGGTGGTTGCTGTGTATCTGGCGAAATATGCGTTCATTCAGCGCGTATAAAAGGCCCATGGTCAGACTTTCCTTGTAAGCAAAGGTAGTGGGTCACTCCTGCCCAGCAGGAATGAGCCACGTTATCTTTAGATTAAGACCGCTGCGGTTTGCTCAGGCATTTGGCCTACGGTGAAGCAGGACGCATAGCACGCACTCGCAACCGCAAGGTGCCTTGTGCGTGAGAATGGTCTTCCTCAATACTAAAAGCCAGGTCGAACGGTTGATGTCGGAGCGCTTCAAAACGTTCACTTAGGTCAAAGGCAATACCGGTGAAAATGGGGCTGTTGCCCTGCCGGACCGACAACTGCACATGGCCCACGTGCAATACGCGGCTATGGCCAGTGTCGCGCACTCCCCTAGCCAGGAAAATAGGGGTCATGTTGCCTGGCCCAAAAGGGGCAAACTGCCGCAGCGTGCGCCAAAAGGCAGGAGTTATCTCAGCCAAAGCCAACTCCGCCGATAGCGTCAGTACAGGCTGTTGTGCTTCAGGAGGTAGCAGCCGTTGTACAACCGCTTCGAAACACTCCGCGAAGGCAGGCACTTGCTCAGCAGGCAACTGAATACCCGCGGCATAGGTGTGCCCGCCAAAAGACGCGAGCAAGTGTTGGCAGTGCTGCAGCGCTGCGTACAAGTCGAAGCCAGGCACTGAGCGCCCCGAACCGACGGCAGTTGCTTCTTTCAGGGTAAGTATAATGGTCGGTTTGTGAAACTCCTCAACCATTCGGCTAGCCACGATCCCCGCGATGCTCACGGGGCAAGAAGGGTCAAGCAAGACAATGCTTTTACGCTGGGCAAAGCCAGCCGACGCTTTTAGTTTTTTCACTGCCGCGCGGGCTGTTGAGCGCTCGAGGAGCTGACGTTGGCGGTTGAGCTTAACCAGTTGGGTCGCCTTTTCCAGGGCGCTTCGCCGGTCTTCTGATAACAACAAGCGCACAGCATCGCGGGCGTCGCCCATGCGCCCGGCGGCGTTGATGAGTGGACCAATGCCAAAGACTAAGTCGCGCACACTCAACGGCGGAGAACACCGGCTTTTTTGCACCAGCGCCCACACTCCCGTTCGCGCGCGGCGCTCTATGCGGCTTATGCCAGCGTGCGCAAAAACGCGGTTTTCGCCCATCAGCGGCACCAAGTCGCAGCAAGTGCTGAGGGCAACCAGGTCGAGCAAATCCTCCAACTCCTCAGCAGGGGTCTCCCGAGTTAGGGCGACGCCTTGAGCCAGTTTGAAGGCGACTCCGCAGCCGCTCAAGCCCTTGTTGGGATAAGGGCAGTCGGTACGGCGCGGGTTGAGTACAGCTACCGCCGGGGGGAGCTTTCCCTCCGGCAAGTGGTGATCGCAAACAATGACGTCTATGCCCGCGGCTTTAGCAGCAGCAATGGGCGCATGCGACTGAGTGCCGCAATCTACGGCCACAATCAGCGACACCCCACACTGGCGCGCATAGTGAATGCCAGCCATGCTAATACCGTAGCCCTCGCGTTCCCGATGAGGCAGATAATAGTTGATGTAGGGATGAAGGCGAGCTAGAAAAACATAGAGCAGGGCTACGCCTGTAGTGCCGTCCACATCGTAGTCGCCATAGAGCAAGATGCGTTCACCGTGCTCTATGGCTTGGCTTAGCCGCGCTACGGCTTGCTCCATATCTCTCATCTCGAAGGGATGATGCAACTGTTCTAAGGAGGGGCGAAAGAAACGCCGGGCCTCCTCAAAAGTGCTCACCCCGCGCTGGGTCAATATTCGGCATAGCACCGGGTGAATCCCCAGCACCTGTTGCAGATGATTTGCCGCCTTCTCATCAGCGTGGGCCAATTGCCAACGCGGCTCTACCATAACACAAACCGGCGAAGTTGCGCCGTTTCCGCCAACAAGTTAAGGCACTATTTAATCACGCGCACCTTCATCCAAACGTCTTTCTTAGGCCGGTCAGCGGTGCCCGTTTCTACGGCGGCGATTCTGTCAATAACCTCCAAACCTTCTATCACACGGCCAAATACCGTATACTCTCGATCGAGATGTGGCGTGCCACCCATTTTTAGGTAAGCTTCGCGTTGCTCGGGCGTGTAGCGGAAGTTACGCATCATTTCAATCTGGTTTAGCTGTCCTTCTTCTACGACTCCTCCCTGTACAATGTAGAATTGCGAACCGCTCGACTCCTTTTTAGGATTATTGGTGCGGGCGGCAGCAATGGCACCCTTAACGTGGATAAGAGTATCTACAAACTCGGCTGGTATCTGATAACCCGGTCCGCCGATGCCCAGCATTTGGCCGGGCGGTGCATTGCGCGACTGTGGGTCGCCACCTTGAATCATAAAGCCACGAATAACGCGATGGAACAGCAGACCGTCGTAGAAGCCTTCCTCGGCTAATTTCAGGAAGTTGTCGCGGTGTTTGGGCGTGCTGGCAAACAGCTCCGCCAGCATAGTACCGTATTCGGTCTCGATTTCAACTAAGCAGCGGTCTGGTGCTTTGACTTGAATAATCTTTTCCACACTCTTGCTTTTTTTGCCTTGGCGGGTAGTGAGTTTGACGTTGTAGTTGCCCGAGTGCTTGTACACATGCGTCGGATTGGCTTCGGTAGATGTGGTACCATCGCCAAAATCCCACTCGTACGTCTCGGCGGCTATGGACTGATTAGTAAAAGTGACTTTGGCCGGTGCGGTCAAGTTCTCCGGAACGGAAAAGCTGGCGGTAAGCTTCTTTTTCTGGGCCAGAGCGGGAGCCGACCCTAACAGGGTCAGTAAGAGAAAAAGGGTTCTTCTTTTCATGGATGCTTCTATAAAAAAATGTATTCTCAATAGAAAACGCATAGATGAAGATTAATGCGACACCAGTGACTATTATCGTCCACCGGGTGGGCAGTGGGTTCTTAGAAAATGCGTGCACAGCGTAATGAGGTGTTTAGTAGTGCCTTCGCCTTCAGAGAGGCTGTGCGAGCGATTAGGGTAAGCCATAAACTGGAACTGCTTGTTGTGTTTGATGAGTTCGTTGATAAGAATTTCCGCATTTTGATAATGCACATTGTCGTCAGCAGTGCCATGAATGTAAAGCAAATTGCCGCGCAAGTGTTTAGCATGTGTGACGGGCGAACCTGCTATAAAATCCTCCAAATTTTCCTGAGGAAGACCCATGTACCGCTCTTGGTAAATGTTGTCGTATGTCAGCTGGTTGGTGATAGCGGCAATAGCGATACCCGTGTGGTAAATGTCGGGATATTGGAACAGCAGGTTTAGCGTAGCGGCTCCGCCGCCGCTCCATCCGTGAACGGCCACACGCGAAGTATCTATCCACGGCCAGCGCTGAAACATGGCCTTGGCTCCCATGGCTTGATCGCGGATATTGATAATGCCAATCTTCCGATAAATAGCCTTACGCCAAGCACGGCCTTTAGGCGCGGGAGTGCCTCGCCCGTCGAGTGAAGCATAAATGTAGCCATCCTTACTCATGTCGCCCGAATACAGGCGGTTTCGGCTGATGCCATAGCGATCGCGCACGGTGACACCTGCCGGTTCGGTATAGACAGAGAAGACAATGGGGTATCGCTTGGTTGAGTCAAAGTTGGCGGGCTTGACGAGCCAGCCGTCCATTATGACACCGTCTTCGGTAGTGACTTGAAAAAACTCGATGTTTTTATCTGCAGGAGGCCTAATTTCCAGTGGGATGGCCTCTTTTGGATTAAGTGGTTTGTGATCGGGCAGGGTTATCCATTCCTGCACACGTGGAGTATAGTGATTAGTGAACGAGTGTAAGGCGTAGCGGGCGTTGGGCGAGATAGCATATTGATGGGTGCCTGCTTGTCCTAAGGGAGAAAGACGCTCTGGGCGGCTTTTTCCGTCCATGCGGATGCGGTACAGATATTCTTGTGTGGCATTATCGGGCGATGCGGAGAAGTAGAGGTATCCGTTGCGCTCGTCTATGCGCAAGATGCGGATAATGTCGTAGTTGCCTGGTGTCAACAGGGTTTCCGATTGGCCATCGCGGGTAATGCGATAGGCATGTCGCCAACCGTCTTTTTCAGAAATCCAAAGAAATGAGCGCCCTCCTTCGAGCCAGTCCCAGTAGCCCCTTTCACCGTCGGCTTTGAGATCAATCCACGCCTCGTCGGTCTCTGTGTAAATGACTTGTGCTTTGCCTGTCGCCACAGAGCAAAGCAGCAACTGACTGGTGTTTTGCTTTCGATTGAGTTGCTGTAGGATCAACTCTGAAGCATTGGCAGCCCACTCCATACGTGGTAGATAAGTATTAGCCGGGTCGCCAGGCAAGGTCATCCAGCGCGTATTTGCCGTGGCAATATCTACCACACCGATGCGATAAGGGGAAGGCGGCTGACCTACTTTGGGATATTCTACCGGGACAATGATGGAATACACCGAATCCAGATTGTTGATCATATAGAAGTCGCGCACGCGGTTGGCATCGATTTGCCAATAGGCGATTTGCTTGCTGTCGGGGCTCCAGCGGAAGCCGTCGCGGCAATCAAATTCTTCCTCGTACACCCAGTCAAAGGTGCCGTTGATGAGTTTACCTCGCTCGTCGCTCTGCGTCAGTTGCCTCACCTGCCCTGTGTTCAAGTCTTCTACATATAGGTTACGCTCGCTTACGTAGGCAACCTTTTGCCCATCGGGCGAAAACTTAGCAAACATGAGCGAAGACGTAGGGCGGTCTTTCCCTATCTGATGAATGCTCCCTTTCTTCAGGTCCACGACCCAGTAGTCGCCGCGGGTATCGTATCGCCACACCCGCTTCGTATTGGTGTAAATGAGCACCCTGCTGCCGTCTTCAGAGAAGAAAAAATCGCGCACAGACAGCGGCGCCAAGGCTCCAGGCGATGTCAGCTGTTGCGGCGAGACAACCACTTCCTTTGTTTGGCTAGGTAGGGTGATTTTTACTATTTGGCCAGGTTTCTCTTCGTACTCCCAGTAGCTGTCACCTGCTGGTGTCCAATAGATTTCTTGTGCTTGTGTACTGAGCAGTATGAGCCAGAAAAAACAGACTACAAAGCCTTTGCGCATGTATCAGGAGTGTTTCTGTAAAGTAGAAGAAGTCGGTAAAGGCGGGCAAAGATACCTTAGTCGCTTTACAAGCCAGCCTCTCTTTGGGCTTTCATGACTCCGAACAACACTGCCGACCGGCTGCCAAAAAAGGTTTAAGGTGAAAAAATTACCCCGCTTAGCAAGATTTTCTCTAAACAAATTTTTCCTTCCCCTGTTACTTTTGCAGTCTGAAAAAGCAAGTGGAATAAATCTAAATTTAGACGACTACCCAGATCATGGACAACCGCAAGATTATTTATCTGGACAACAACGCCACTACGCCATGCGATCCGCGAGTAGTGGAAGCCATGTTGCCGTATTTCTTTGAGAAGCCCGGCAACGCCGCAAGTCGGAGCCATCCTTTTGGATGGGAAGCCGAAGAAGCGGTAGACTACGCTCGCGAACAGATTGCTCAACTTATCGGTGCAGAAGACAAGGAGATTATCTTCACTTCGGGCGCTACAGAGAGCAACAATCTGGCCCTCAAGGGTGTGTATGAGATGTACGCTCGCAAGGGTAATCACATCATCACTGTGGAAACGGAGCACAAGGCTATCTTGGACACCTGCCGCCACTTAGAAAAGATGGGCGCCGAGATAACCTATCTGAAGGTCAACTCTGAAGGTCTTATTAGCCTGGAAGAGTTGGAGGCATCTATTCGCCCTACGACTATCCTAGTCAGTGTGATGTGGGCCAACAATGAGACTGGGGTCATTCAGCCCATGCGCGAGATTGCCAACATTTGTGAAAAGCACGGAGTTCTCTTCCACAGCGATGCTACGCAAGCGGTAGGCAAAATACCTACCTTCCCGCGCCAGGTGGGCATCCACTTGATGTCCTTTACAGCCCATAAAATGTATGGCCCTAAAGGTGTAGGTGCACTTTACGTGAGCCGCAAGAGCCCGCGCGTCAAGGTAACGGCGCAAATGGATGGCGGTGGTCATGAACGCGGTATGCGCTCGGGCACGCTAAATGTGCCGGGTATTGTAGGTTTTGGCAAGGCTGCTGAAATCGCTCGCCTGGGCATGGCCGAAGAAAGTGAGCGCCTGCGCCGCTTGCGCGATAAGTTGGAAAGCGCGCTGCTCCAGCTGGAAGAAACCCAGGTCAATGGCTCTCGTGAAAGCCGCATGCCACACGTTACCAATATCTCCTTTAAGCATGTCGAAGGAGAAGGGTTGATGATGACCTTTAACCAGCACATTGCCGTTTCTTCTGGCTCAGCCTGCACCTCCGCCTCGTTGGAGCCATCCTACGTACTGGTGGCCATGGGATTGGGCGATGACTTGGCGCACTCCTCCATTCGCTTTTCTTTGGGCCGCTTCACTACAGAAGAGGACATTGATTTCGCTATTGAGGCTGTAACTAAAGGCGTTAACCATATGCGCGAACTCAGCCCTATCTGGGAAATGTACAAAGAAGGCGTTGACCTCAGCAAAATTGAATGGGCCGCGCACTAACAATATTCTAAGCTATGCCGATACAAGGTCCGCCAGACCCTATTTCAGCACTTATTTACCGCGTTTTCTATTTTATTAAGGGCTTGTGGTACCGTATCAGCAAGAGAAAAGACGCTTGATCCTCTCTTTTTTATACCCTGTCTTTCAAAAAAACATCCTGTACAATGGCATATAGCAATAAAGTTCTCGACCACTTCAAAAATCCGCGCAACGTCGGAGTGCTAGATAAAAGCAAGAAGAATGTAGGCACCGGCCTCGTTGGCGCCCCGGAATGCGGCGACGTCATGCGCCTGCAAATAGAGGTAGACGAAGAAACAGGCCGTATCCGCGATGCCAAGTTCAAGACCTTTGGCTGCGGCTCGGCCATTGCTTCTTCTTCCCTAGCTACCGAATGGCTCAAGGGTAAAACAATCGAAGAAGCCCTCCAGATTGACAACATGGATATCGTGGAAGAGCTGGCCTTGCCGCCGGTAAAAATTCACTGCTCCGTGTTGGCGGAGGATGCCATCAAAGCAGCCATTGAAGATTACAAGCGTAAAAATGGCTTGTTAGAAAACGAACAGCAAACTGAACAAGTAGCTACAGCCTAAGTATGATTTTTGTAGCCGATAGCGCCAAAGCTAAAATTGCCGAAGTACGCGCCGCCAATGGCATAAGCGACGACTACTTCCTGCGCGTAAGCGTCGTTTCGGGTGGCTGCTCTGGCCTGTCGTACAAATTAGATTTTGACAACGAACTCAAGCCCAACGATCAGGTTTTTGAGGACAACGGAGTAAAAGTTGTTACCGATTTGAAAAGCTTTCTCTATCTGTTCAACACCACACTGGAGTTTTCAGGCGGCCTGAACGGCAAGGGTTTCTATTTCAACAACCCCAATGCTACCCGCACTTGTGGATGTGGAGAGAGCTTTGCCATTTGAGCAGTAGTAAACATCGATCAGAGGCTTTTCCAAAGGCGAGTGCCAGCTCCGGCACCCAAGGAGGCTGCATTCGCCTTGCTTTTTTGTTAGCCACAACCAACGCCGAGTATAAAAAGAAAGATAGCGCCCAATGAACATTAATCTCTTGTCTATTGGGCGTCAATAGCGCATTCAGCGCGCAGAGGACGCCTTAGTTGAATTCCCCTCCCATGTCCTCGCCCATCTTCAAGTTTTTGCGCTTGAAAAGGGAAAGATCAAACTTACCGAAGCGATAAGAGAAGTTGAGGCGAATAAATTGCGGGTCCCGGATGCGCCAGTTTTCTTGTACAAACAAAGGTGATTCCGAAAACGCACCATTGCGGCGACTAGCGAAGATGTCTTGCAGAGCCAGCGTGATGGATGCTTTCCGCTCCCAGAGGTCTTTGCGCAGCGACACATCCACAAACCACACGGGGATTGAGTATCCTTGTGCGGTTGACGTCGGGCCGCTCATCCATCCTCCACCACTACCCCAGCGTGAGCTACTGCCCAAGGCAAACGCGGTGCGACTCTGGTAACTACCCGCTATTTGAAGCGTAAAGGCCGCTGGCAGTTTCACATTCAAGTTCTCTTTGACAAACCACGTGAACTGCTCGCGCCGCAAGTTATTCTCCACATTGCTCGAGTTGACGATGGAATTGTACACATTCACGTTGGTAGTCAGTTCGAAGCGCTTAGCCAGGTTATTTCTCAGTGTCAGTTCCAGGCCATAGGCAGTGCTGGAGTTAGCGTTGATGAACGTCGAAACAATGACCTCGCGCCCCAACAACGGGTTGAACTCGGGAAACTGGTAGTTGCTAATGAGGTTAGATGCCTGCTTGTAGTACACCGTTGCCAACAAATTATGCTTGCGATTAAAAATATTCTGATAAGAAAGCTCAATAGAGTTAGTGAACTCAGGGAGTAGCCCTGGGTTGCCGCGTGCTAACAGCAGCGAATCAGAAAAATCGGGGAATGGGCTGAGCTGGAAGAAGTTAGGCCGGTTAATACGGCGGCTGTAGTTCAGCTGTATATTGTTCTCGTCGTTAAGCTTGTAGTTGAGGAATATACTAGGAAACAGGCTAATAGGGTATTTAATGAGAAAGGAAGAATCCACGTCCGGTAAGTCGCCGCGATAAAAAGAGGCCTCAGCGCGTAAGCCTACCTGGTAGCCCCATTGTTTGTAAGATTTACTGTAAGTAGTATAGGCGGCATACACTTGGTCTAAGAAGGCGTACTGGTCAGCAAACGACGGCGCGCGGATATATTCTCCGGAGAGAGGGTTGAACTGATAACTGGCATTGTTGCTTCGAAAGTCGCGGATAGCTCCTCGCAGACCTGCCTCCATTTTGCCGGAGTCATTGAGTGGGTTGACGAAGTCTGTCTGGAAGGTGTACTGGTTATTGCCTCCGTCGCCGTCTTGACGTTGGCGGAAGGTAATGGGGAAACCTTCGTACTGGGTCTCAAAATTGCCGTTATTTTCAAAGCGGCTGCGGTTAATGGTGATATCAGCCGTTAGCTCCTTACCCGGTTGAGTGAATAAGAGTTTGTAGAGCAGCTGCCCTCCGAAATTTTGGAATTGTCGACGGCTGTTGGCGTTGCGCAAGGCCAAGCTGCTGCCGACAATATTACCGCCCTCTGCGATGGAATCTGTGAGGATGCGAATATCATCCCACGTATTGAAGCGGCCACCAGCAAAGTTGCCGGCAAATGTCAACGTGTTACGGTTGTTGATGAACCAGTCTAACCCAGTGCGGGCAAACATGAAGCGGCGCGTATTCGTGGTTTGAGTGCTTTGAAACACTTCAGTTTGCGGCGAGCCAAAGCGGTTGAGACGGTCAGTTTCTCCTTCTCCCAGGGTTTTACGGTCGAAAAGGCCGGCTGCGAGGAAGGCATTGACTTTGCCCTCGCGCACGTTAAAGTCGCCACCAACATTGATGCGCTGGCGCATGTCTATGCCCGCACGGACGTTGCCATTATAACCTTGGCGGCGTTCCTTTTTCAGAACGATGTTGATAATGCCGGCGTTACCGCCCGACGCATCGTACTTCGCCGATGGGTTAGTGATGACCTCTATTTGCGCTATTGTCTCAGCAGGTATCTGGTCGAGCGTTAGCGTCGTCGGCCGCCCATCCACAAAGATTTGTGGAGCGGCATTGCGCAGGCTGACGTTGCCGTCAATATCCACCTGTACCGAAGGTACATTGCGCAGGGCGTCTTCAGCGGTGCCACCTGCAGCCACGCCGTCTTTATCCACCTTATAGATTTTTCTGTCTAACGCCAGCGATACTGTAGAGGCTTCCGCTGTAACGGTCACCTCTTTCAGCATCTGACTGGACACCCCCAGCGGAATGTTTCCCAGGTCCTTGTCTACCATATTAATGGCGCTTAGGTCAAAGCCGCCACTGGGGGCCCGGTTGAGGCCAGAAAGGTCGAAGGCAACCTTGCGCTCTTCCGTAGTATAACCTAAATAACTGATCCTCAGCGTGTAGGTACCCATGATGGGCAGATTGGCCAGACTAAAGTCACCATTAGGTTCTGTCAACTGACCGGCGACAATCTTTTCACGCATAGCGCGGGCCGTGCTGTCGTAACGCATAGCCGTCAACTGCACGGAAGCATAGCCAATGCCTTTACCCGTGCTTTGATCCACAACTTTGCCGTAAAACCGGCCTATGTTCATCTGGGAAGGATTTGCCGGCCCGTTTCCGCGGCTCATGGGCGGAAACTGAGCAAAAAGAACAGCCGGAAGCAGCAGTCCGAGTGTGCTAAGCCCATAGCGGACCGACAAGAGAGAGTAGTTTTTGCTTAAAAAAGGAAGGTGTTTCACGATGTCTCTATTTTTTTGTGAGCGTCACAAACAACCGACGCAGTGGCTCTGTTTCCTCTGTTTCGACCAATTCAGCCATCACTGCGAAGTTTGGCGCTAAAGTGTCAACGGAGGCAGTCGCCTGGGGAAGTGAACATGCGGGCCGATTTGTCAGGTTTTTTAGTGTCTTTAGTTTTTTTATTCGGTATTTTTCTACCTTTGCCGCCCTGAAAAGCCCGGTGCTATCTAGCATAGGTAGCCGGGCGAGATATTATCTCTAACACAAAATTTTCAACATCACATGGCAGTACGTCTCCGCCTCCAACGCCGAGGCCGCAAGAAGGCACCTTTCTACCACATTGTAGCCGCTGACGCGCGCGCGCCGCGCGATGGCCGCTTCATTGAAAAACTGGGTACTTACAACCCCCTTACTCAGCCAGCAACCATTGAGCTCAACATTGATCGCGCCTACGACTGGCTGATGAAAGGCGCTCAGCCGACCGACACCGTGCGCGCTATTCTTCGTTATAAAGGCGTTCTTTACAAAAAGCACCTCATGATAGGTGTCCAGAAAGGCGCACTCTCTCAAGAGGAAGCCGAGGCCCGCTGGAATGCCTGGATGGCTGAAAAAGAGGCTGGTATCCAACAACGCCGCAATCAGACCGCCGAGAGGCAACGCCAGTTCCTCGCTGCGGTGGATGGCACACCCAAAGCCAAGCCCCAACCTGTAGAGGAGGCCCAGCCTGCAGAGGGAACCCCAGCTGAGGAGGCAACCGCCGAAGAAGTAGCGTCAGCTGGCGAGCCGGAAGAAAATTCTGGCGAGTAAACGGCATTATTTCGCAAGGTTTTTTTCCTACCTTTGCATCACTTTTAGGTTTCTAAGACCTGGTAAAGCCGTGTGTGCTTTACCAGGTCTTTTTTCAAAAAAACGTTTCAATCTCGCGCATTTCATTCTATGCAACCCTTAGACGAGCAATACTACGACCGCCTCAACGACATCGCTTACGACATTCAGGAGTCCTCCCTATTGCG
The DNA here is from genome assembly GCA_041640515.1 of Saprospiraceae bacterium. GTDB lineage: Bacteria > Bacteroidota > Bacteroidia > Chitinophagales > Saprospiraceae > M3007. The sequence goes on from JBEQAD010000033.1 coordinate 14,942, forward strand.
CCAGTACTGGGAAGACGAGTCGGAGGAGAATTATTTGGCACTTCGCCAGGCGTTTGAGCCGGCGATTGCTGCTCTTTACCATGAGGTGGCCGAGCACGCTCCTTTGCAACTCCTCGCATTGGAAAAAACCCTGCTTCATCCAGCTTTCGAAGGGCTGTTCTTGCCGCGTGTCCTGGGCTACGCCGTGTTGCGCGGCGAGATTAATGAGCAGTACCGCTACGTGCGCCCAAACGACCACTTCAAGGAGGTATTGCTGGCCATTTGCAGCAGCGTCCACTTTGACCATCTCAAAAAGCGCATCGGCCAAAGTATCCAGATGGGCTTCGCTCTGAGCAGCGATATCTGGATCACTAACTTACTGGAGCAAATCCCCAACAGGCGCATCCGCTACTTTTTGCAACAGCAGAAGAACGAGCGCTATCGGGACCTAAAAGAGCGCGAGGCACTCTATCATCGCTACGTCAAACAGTTTCGGAACGAATTCTTCTATTCCGCAGAATTTCCGCAGACGCGTGGCGAAATGAAGGCCGATTTCTCTGCTCTGCGTCAATTTCTGCTGAGGCGCTTCGAAGCTGGCGGTGACAATGCCAGCCTTAAAGCACAGTTGTTGGCCTTTTTGAATAATCCAGAGTTTCAGAACTCGGAGGAGTACGTAGAGATGCTGGCCATAGTAGGCAATTTTCTTGACCTAAATGCCGAGGAGCGCCAACAAGTAGCCGCTCATTTTGCCCGGGAACAGACTCATTTTCCTGGCTTTGAGACGTACTACCTTGCCTTTATTGCTGACCTGTACCAGAAGCATCCGGCCCTGATGACGGCAGAAGCAGACCTGCGCCTGTTGCAAATCGTGGATTTGCAACGACCAGGCAAAATTGCCGATTTTTACCGAGTCGCCCAAGTCGTTCACAACTTAGGCTACGTCCACCCAGATGCCATTGAAGCCGTGCGCCAATTTTACAACTCCCACGAAGGGCTTTCTGTCGAAAGCGAGTGCTTACGCTTGCTCATACTCAACTATTTCACCCGTTGGCTCAACGGCATCACCGAGACAGAGTACGGCGACTATTTCGAAATGAGCAAGGTGTTCAATCTGTACATGCATATCTTTGGTAATCAAGAATTCAACCAAGCCCTGGAAAGGGCCTCCAAGGCCTACCTAGGCCGTTTGCTGCAGGTGTATACCGACCGCCGGGGAAAAGGCTATCAAGACATTCGGCGGTTTGCCAAAACGCAACTAATTGACATGGGTATTCTGAGCGAGAAGGAGGCGGAGAAAATGTTTAAGATCCGCCGCGCTCGCCAGAGAGCCGATGCCTCAGAGGAAGAGGAATAAGCAATGGCCCCTCTGTTCGAAAAGTATCTGCCCTTGTTCATTAAAAACACACGCTTTACCATCACCCACATCCGATAACTCTGCAGGCATTCTATGGAAGTCCTGATTTTCTTGATCGTCTTATACCTCCTGCTCTCGATGAGCATGGTCAAATTATTTGAAAAGGCTGGCGTACCGGGATGGAAAGCACTGGTGCCCGGGCTGGCTGCTGTGGAGTGGTGTAAGTTGGTAGGGCGAAGGCCGGCATATGCGGCTTGGTTGCTCTTTCCGATTGTCAACATATTCATTTACGCCGGTCTGTGTATAGATTTAGCGCGCTCCTTTGGCAGACATGCATTCTGGGAAGCCGCGCTGGCTGTCGTTTATGCGCCTATATTGTACTACTTAATTGGGCGCGACGATAAGGCTAAATACAACGGCCCTATATTGGAACAAGAGCGCGAATTTCATCGCCAATATGCAGAGGCAAAAGCCAAGGAAGACAAGGCCGCGCTGCGCCGTCTGGAGGCTAACAACATCTTCAAAAAGTCACCCCTGCGTGAGTGGGTAGAGGCCATCATCTTTGCCGTATTTGCGGCAGCTTTTATCCGGATGTTCCTTATTGAGGCATTCGTCATCCCGACTTCCTCGATGGAGGGCAGCCTG
>JBEQAD010000034.1:0-16902 GCA_041640515.1 Saprospiraceae bacterium
CCGTTGGGGAAGGTAATTTGAAAAGGGCCTGTACCACTAACGGTAGAAATCGTCATGTCGGTTTCCGAAGTACAGCCACCCAGAGGATGGTTGTCTCGAACGGTCAAGCGAAAGCTCATCGAGCGCGCTATGGAAGGCAAAACCTCCCAGGTAGGCGTGCTATTGGCCAATACCGCCGGAAAATTAGGCAGGTAGCGACTGCTGTCCGTTGCCGGTTGCAGCGAACGAAACACCGGACCCGACGTGTTGGTAGGCTGTGGCGGCATAGGTTGTGCAGGCGAGGAAAAGGCGTTCATTTGCTCCCAGCAAAAGGTCATTTCATCGCCGTTTGGGTCAGTAGCTGACAAGGTCAGCACAAGTGGTGTGGAGCGCGGCACCCAATAGTTGGAGGGGACTGCCAACACTGGAGCAGAGTTACCCGTGGCCGTGAGCGTAGCGCAGCCATTGCCAGCGCCTGTCACAAAAGTGCCAATTTGCTGCAAGCTAAGCGCATGAAAGTAGTCGTCGCTATTGTTCTGTACGTTGGGCGCACAAACACCTGCATACCCCATAATAGTAGAAGCACTCCCAGGCTCCATGGCTGAAGGATCAGAGCGATTGCAACTGTTGTACTGCGTATGCTGGGCGCCATACTGGTGCCCCATTTCATGCGCTACGCAGTCAATATCGAAAGGATCACCTACGGGGTCGGAGTGGAGGCTCACTCCTTTGGCTTTGTTTGCCGCACTGCACGGGCTATTCAGCACCGCTGCGCCTCCGCTTCCTGTGCCAAAAACATGACCAACGTCGTAGTTGGAGTTACCAATAATATTATCGCATGTTGATTGGTTTTGGTTGAGCATAACGTTCGCATTTCCATTCGTGTAAGGGTCAGTTGCTGGATTAGTAAAAATAAGCAAAGTGTTGTTGGGAATAATGACCATGCGCACACTGCAGTCGCGCTCGAAAACACCGTTTACCCGCGTCATGGTGGTTACCATAGCAGCCAGAGCAGGAGCCTTGTTACTGCCATAGGCGCCGTGGTAGTTAGCATATTCCCCTGTGCAAGCCAATGCTAAGCGGTAATTGCGGCGATGGCCACAATCCCCAGCGCGCTCATTAACACCGGAGGGTAGCTCCACGGTTATATGTTCATCCGTAACGTGGCATTCCCACCGGGAGCTATTCTTTTTTATGAAGTCCTTGCGGAAGTAACACAAATAGTCACGAGTATTACCGCGTGCATAAGGGTCAATAAATACGGTGCTACTACCAGGTACAAAAATCATGGCATGAAAGCCCATGGGGGTAATGTCAAAACGCGTCGTCAGGCCCTTTCGCGATCGGCTCCTCCCTGCAAAAGAGCGGATGTCAGGAAATGCAGCACATAGATCGGGGTGCATAATGGGCGCCTCCCAAACCTCGAAGCGCACTACCTCTCCATTGGCCAGAGGAAGGTCTAATGGAAGCCCTGGCGCACCGTCGCGGTAATCTTCTTCGGCTGGTGCTGAGCGCAGGTAGGTGCGCATATGCTCAAAATCGAGCGAATAAAGCCGGTAGCTGGTCGGGATAATTAATCTATCTTCAGGAGCAGCCAGTATTTGTTCTTCGCGAATAGGTAACCAAACAGGCTGGGCTAATAGAGACGGACTTGCTGAGATTAGGGAAGCCAAAACGTAGAGCCATTTCATGATTGTAACCGAATTTTGAACAGCAAAAATAAGGTATCCTTAAGCTAAGCATTTGTTAAAAGCACCCTTCTCAATCATGTGTGGCCGCTATTCCTTCGTACCGTCAGCTCATCAAAAAGATACTTGCCTTAAAGGTATCCACCTACCCGAAAAAATATCCTTTTCGCCTCACATTGCGCCTACAGAATACGCTTGGATTGTTACTTCCGAACAACCCCACGCGCTGCAAGCTATGCAGTGGGGGCTGGTGCCTGCCTGGAGCAGGGAGTTTAGGCCCTCAGGCCGCACTATTAATGCGCGGATGGAAACTATGTTCGAAAGGCCCTCCTTTCGCGAAGCTGCTCGATACCGGCACTGCCTGATACCGGCAGATAGCTTCTATGAATGGCAACGCCAGTTTCAAGGACAGCCTGTTCCGTATCGAATTCTACCTACTGATGGCTCGCTGCTTTTCATGGCTGGCATATGGGAAGAATGGCGCCGTGCAGGAGAAACATACCGAACCTTTGCAATTGTTACAATGCCGGCCAACCGTCAGCTGGCCGAACTGCACGATCGCATGCCGGCGTTACTAATGACAGAAGAAGCCCGCAGGGCGTGGTTGAAGAGTGACCTGTCTGCAGCTGCATGCCTACAGCTGCTCTCCGACACGCCGTCCGATGCCTATTTAACTTGGTATCGCGTCTCTGACCAGCTCAATAAGCCAAGCTTCAAGGACCCTATTTTACATAAGCCAGTTTAGTCCACTGCTTGAGAGGGCCTGACTGCAGCATGGCGGTAGGCATTCCAGATAACTAGGTCGTTGGTGTTCTTATCCTCATACAGATAGCGCACCAAGATAGCCAGGGTGCTGACGTTAGGGTTAATGTGCACGGAGGCGCCCTGCGCTGCCCGACTGTAATTAATTAGCGTTTTATAGCTTATGACTTGCCCTGTCTTATCCTCAATCAGCCAACTGAGCGCCCGAGCTTCAGCATAGCTCAAAGTGAAGAGTGGTTCGCCGAATGCTTTTAGGCATACATCGCAGATTAGTCTTTGGAAGGCAAAAAAATCAAGGGCTTTCATTTTGGAAGAAATAAGATTAAGAAGATTAAGGAAAAATAATGGAGGCCGCCTCATGGCAAGGCTGTAAGCCATCAATCCCGTCTTTATGTCGAGATTAAAGATCGATTATCAACCCTTAGAACTATTTCTCAAACTTAATTTATCGAAGCCCCGGCGCCTCCTTTTCCTGTTTCCGCGGCAATTTTGCCGAACAAATAGGTTGCTATCTCTATGAATAGAAAGCATATTTACCTCTACAGCGCTCCTGTACACTCGGGAAAGACCACCGCGCTGATGGCTTGGTCAAAGGAGCGCACTGATGTGGGTGGCTTTTTAGCACCCGACCTCGAAGGAAAGCGCTTCTTGCTTACGCTGCGCGACCGTCAGATCCACCCTTTTCAGGTAGAGGAGAGCGAGGTTAATGGGCAAACGTTGGTCAGCATCTGTCGTTACCAATTCTTGCCTGCTGCCTTTGCTCTAGCGCAGGAAGTGCTCTTAGAGGATGCCCGACGCGGAGTCGCGTGGCTCATTGTTGACGAGGTGGGCAAGTTGGAACTGCAAGGCCAAGGTCACGATGCAGCGCTGCGCGAAGTTCTCGAGCGGTGTCGCACTGGCGCTTACTCGGGGCGGTTGCTGCTGGTAGTGCGCAGTGAACTGCTGTCCGAGGTAGTAAAACGATACGACTTGCACGGCGCACATGTGTTGGATTCACCTGAAGCATTAGCTGCGGCAGGTTGAGTACCGCGTAAATTGGGTGAAATTCCTTGGCAAAGCTGCTGTTATTTCCTTTCTGTGTGGTGCGACAACCGGGGTTGCCATTGGCCGCGTTGACGTCATTAGGGCACGACTGGTCGGCGCGGGAAGGCGCATGGCGGGCTACTGAGGCTCAATGGCGAGAGAGCGCCGCTGCGCTGCAACGAGCCTTCGACGAGGCACTGTCACAATTATCAGAAATGCCGCTGCGCACAGCGGTGTACAATGCCCGCAAAGACTTTTACCGACGCCAACGGCTGCCTGCTGAAGCGGTCTGCTCCGCCTGGAAAAACCACCCTATTACAGCCACACTGGCCGTAGCTGTGACTGCAGCGCGCCAGGCAAAAAGCCAGAAGGAGGTAGCCGAAAAGGCCTTTTTAGACGAGTATAGGGTTGTTTTACTCCGCAATTATCAGCATGTGCAGCAGTTAGCGACCACCGCGGACTTTCAGCGTGCCCTCCTGTTCTGCTCGCACGAGCTGCTGGCTCGGCTGCCACTTTGGGTCACAAAAGAAGCAGCGCATTTTTCCAAAAAAGATCGCCAAACGACCTTCTCTGTCTTGAAATACCTAACTCGTATGGCTACGCGCCCTATTCCCCTCAGCCGGCTGGCTACAGTAGCTTTGGGCAACCCTGCTGAAGAGGTTTTTCCCTTAGAGAAGGCGGTTGTCACCCCGGACAGTGCGCTTTTGCCACTGCTGTACGAGGTGCTGCTGCAGGAGTCTGCCTTTTATCACACCCTATCGGTGCGACTAAATCCGTGCATCACAGCATCTGCGTCGGAGCAATACACCTGGCTCTTTTTCGACGGTACCGATGAGCGCATTCAGCAGACATCCATCACCGATTCCCTTCAGTATGTGGTATCGCAGTTGCTCGCCCGACCTGATAACGCTAAAGCGTTCAGAACCCTTTGCCAGCAAATAGCAGAGGAAAGCGAGCAAACCTTAGAGATTGCCGAGCGCTATCTGCGTCATTTGATAGAGCAAGGATTCCTGGAATGGATACTGCCCGTGTCGGGGCTATCATCGCGTTGGTGCGATGAACTTTACCGCTATTTGGCTTTTTTGCCAGCCGTACCGCGCATAACAGAGGCCCTAGAGGTGCTCAATTGGCTGCGCCACGTTGCTCGCAATCTGCCCTATTTATCTCTATCCGAAGCGGCAGAAAATCAGCGAAGAAGCGCCGAATACCTACGCCAATACGCCGAGCGCTGGGGCGTATCCTGTCCCGAGCTGCAGCCCGAGCGTATATTTTATGAGGACGTGGCCAGCCCGTCGGCACCGCCTCCGCTTGTTGAAGACCTATTGGAGGAACTCGCCGAGGTCTACGGGCAATGTCAGCCCTCTTCGCTCCCTGCTGAGCGCCACACCTTTTTGGCGTTTGCGCAGACGCAGCTGAGCAGGGGCCGGCCAAAATCCTTCCTCTCTCTGGCATCGGCTTTTCTCCAGCAAAAAGCCGCAGTAAACGAATCCGCTGCCATCGGATTGTCGCTCCCCAAGGCTTTACGCATAGGGGTGCTGTTTCAACTAAGCGAAGAAAACGGCCAACCCTGTGCCGTGCTCAACGCTCTTTACCCTGGCGGAGGCAAGCTCTTTGCGCGTTGGCTACATCTCTTCCCTGCAGTGGTGACCGAGGCGTTGCAGGCTTGGCTCCAGCCTGCTCCTAATGAGCCGGCACTTGCTGCTTTTCCCTGGCAAGGGTTCTCCAACGCCAACCTGCAGCCCTCTCTAACGCATTTTGGCGTAGAAGTGCCCGGGGGGCGAGTGACTCCAAAGGCTGGTTGCCCTGTTTTTAAGCTCGGCCAACTGGCCGTAGAGGCTGGCGAAGATGGCGTTTTACGTCTCTTCGACAACGCCACGGGCCGCCATCTCGTGCTGACTGACTTGGGTTTAGAAGCGATCGAGTCACGCCCTCCCGTCATGCGTTTGTTGTGGCAGATAGGTGTCCCCTATGTGTCGCGGCAGGCCTTGTTACCGAGGAATTACCAACCCATCCTTCTCAAGGAGGGTGTTCGATATCGCCCTCGCTACCAGCGGGGGCGTTGGGTACTGGCACGGGCCTCTTGGCTCATCGAACAGGCCTATTGGGTGCGCTGGGTATCGCCATCGAGAGATAAGAACGACGCGCAGCTATTTTGGCTCTTGCGCACCGATTTGCACTGCCTCGGCGTGCCGCGCTATTTCAATGCACACTGGGGACACCTGGAAGAACCAACTTTTTTCGATGCGGATAGTCCGTTGTTTTTAGCCCTATTTCTTCGGCAATTGCGTCAACACAGCGGTTCTCTCCACCTTTCTGAGTACTGGCCCTTGCCCAATGAGCGTGTCCAGGAGTGGGTAATGGAATTTCGCAGGGTAGAATAAACTATTTCACTGCGCCCTGTTGCGCCGCCTTTTGACACATCTCTTTAAGGAAAGCCGCTGGATAGCGCCGCACGGTGGTACTGTCCAATCGAAAGAAAGCCACCCGGGCATCGGAGGCCAACGGAAGTAGCGCCGCAACGGCAGCTGCCTTTCGGAGCAGCGTAGTGTCCACCACCTCGGTGCGTATACGCTGAACGCCGTCGTAAGGCGGAGGCGTATAGTGCTCCGGACCAATTTTCCACAGGTAACCCTCTCGATAGACCAGCGTCCAGGCAAAAGCCGGCAAAGCTACATCCAGGGGTAGCGGGTAGCGCTGCGGAACGCTCTGCACATAGCGCAGCGCATCGCCGGGCTGAAAGATAGAATTGACTTCGTTGGGATCGTGGATATCGCCGGTATTGTAGAGCATAAGCAGCGCTCGATCTACAGGAGGCACGCCAGTGCGCTGAGGGAACTTGTATTGGTGTAAGCGAAGCGTGGCGCTCACGCGCGTAGAAGGCGGCAAGTAGCGCTTTATTTTTTTTGAAAACAAAAAGAAAGCCTCACGCGTGCGCTCTGTCCAGTCGCAATCCAATTGTACCTCTGAAAACGAGGGCTGTGGAAATTGCTGCCCAACGTTCTCAAGCGCCAAGGCTGTTTTTCGGGCAAGCGCTTCTACCTCGTCCGGCTTGATGCCCACAAACACTGAATTGGTCAGAAATACACAGGGGATTAGAGTACGTCCTCCGCATCCTAAAGTGTCGGCTACTTCCAGCAAGGTGTAAGGGCGAACGGTGCCTGCCTCATCGCGCGCGATGTCGAGAAATTTGATGTATAACGTTTGGCAATTGGTACTATCCAAAAAGGCGACTTCCTCTGCCGTTAACGCCAAGCGATTTCTCCAATAAAAAAATGCTAACGAGGGTCTACGTTCCGGCGGTGTACAGGTGAACAGCATCAAAGCCGAAGAAAGAATAATCCACCCGCGCATAGCAGAGAATATCTTATCAAAAACCTACAGTTCCATCCTTTTGCTGGATCTCGCAGAAAACGCTCCATAGAAACTGCTGAAAGGTACTCTAGGGTATGATCGGCTGGAGAGTGCTCTACTCTTTCAGGAAAGTCTGCACCCACTGTCTACCTGCGGAAATACCTCGAAAGACATATTGACCCGCGGAGAGAGTGTGCAGAGGAATGCTCCATGCGGCACCATCGGGATGATTTCCCTGAAGCCGTACACGACCGAGCAAGTCCAAAACATACCACTGAACGGGCTCGCTGTCAGCGAAGGATGGGTTAAGGCAGACTACCTGTAGAATCTCATGGGCGGGCGAAGGGAAAATTTGCCAGGGGTCTTCCTTGAAACGCACGTGCACTTGGCGTATGGGGCTGTAGGAGAACGAGCCATCGGCATCCACCATTCGCAGTCGGTAGTAGTTTGCTCCCGGAAGAGGCTGCTCGTCGGAAAACTCATATGGGCGCTCCTTTAGACTATTTACTGCAGCAGGTAGGCCACCTATGGCGTCAAATAGAGTGCCCTCGCTGCTGCGCTCTACTTCAAAGCGGGCGCTGTTCTGCTCAGAAGCCGTCGCCCAGGTCAGCTGCGTGCGGGTACCGACCACCTTCGCATCGAAGTAAAGCAGCTCCATAGGCAGCGAGAAGTTTTCCCCTACGGCGAAGTCGTCAATGCGAAAGTTGGGTGGCGCGGTGCAGTTCCTGTTCTCTTGGGTAACATAAGAGAATCGAAAACGCAAATTAGCTACATTTTCGGCGCTGGCAGGCAAGTCGAAAAAAACAGCGCTCCAAGACGAAGGAGCGATATCTGCTACGTCGGTGGAAATGGTATTCCAAGTGACTCCATCGCTGCTCCACGCGAAAGCGACAGGCGTTTCATGCGCATTGGAGCGGCGACGACCAAAGCCTACCCGAATACCCGTGCGGCCTACCGTGCTAATCACCCCACTGACGGTGGCTTGTACGGTTTCTCCCGTAGGTAAGCAGTCGTCCATGCGCATGTTGTAGCCCGCGGAGGCCGGCGGTGGATTGTAGCCGCCGCTTACAGCTTGGTCGTTCATAACCACGCGCCCGCTGTTGGCTGACCAGCCCGCAGGGAAAAACTCCCCAAAAGGTTGGTAGTAAAACATCTGGCCCCATGTGATATTGGCCCATACGAAGAAGAGGACTGCAAACGTGGTTTGTCTCATAGTAGTTATGGCGCTATTGGAGGAACGGTAAAATAACAGCCTAAAAGGCCTTGTAAAGTTGAAATCTTTTCACCAACCGCTCTAACAGCATTTCAAAAATTTCAAACACGCTTAACCTGAATGCTACAGGGTGGAAAGGCTTTACTCGAGAAAAATCCCCTAGTTAGATGACCTGAGTCACTTTGCATCACAAGCCGAGCGGCCTATTTTTGATGGGTTTCAAAACAACAAAAAACTGCTTATGCTCTGCCCATCTTGTCAGGTACCGTTGGTTACATTGAACCGCTACGAAGTCGAAATTGACTTATGCCCCCGCTGTCGAGGCGTATGGCTTGACCGGGGAGAGTTGGACAAAATCATCGCCCACTCCATGCAACACCACGAAGAGCAAATGGCACAGGGGAAGGCCGATACGCGCCCTTTACAACCGGGCGAACGACGGCATGTATATCCACCTCCCGAGCAAAGGCGTCGCTTTATTTTGGAGAGATATTTCGATTAGAGGGAGAGTGTCTCTTCTCCTATAAGCGGGTAAAGTGGAGTATTTCCGTGTCGCCACCGCCACCACTTCGATGCTCAAGGTGCATGAAGGTATCTTTCATAGAGACGATAAGCCAATCCTCAGCCAATTCGCGCAGAGCGCTGGGAGCAGAAGGGTCGAAGGTGAGGCAAAGTTTGGGAGCACTATCGTCACAAGCGGTTGACCAAGTGCCGTTCCAGCTCTGAGTGGTGCTGGTGTTGCGAACGGTGAGCTGTCCCCCCGCTTTAAAATCAAAGGCGTAAGATACATAGGCAGCTGTCTTATCGGAGCGGTCAAAATAATAAGATACCTTCCAGTCGCCCGGTGTAAAATTAGTATTGACCGGGTTATCCTTGTTTTTCTGACAGCCTGCAGCCAAAAGAAGAAGAGCGAGAAATACTGAAGCGTGGAAAAAAACTTTGGCATGACTCATAATACACTATTTTTTAGTTGGAATATCAACGCATTGACCATTAAAGTTAGTTTCAGCGCAACATGTGCTATGTAAAATTTTAACTTTTTTCCCTCATTATCTGAAGGCAGAGGCTGGGAAAAAACCGCGGGAGACTTTTAAAAAATTTAATCTTTAAACAACATAAAGTTATCAGATTTTAGAATTCTGCAGATATTGCAGCCCGAAAACCGCCACCACCTCTGCTCTGCGGTTTGGTCTGGCTCTGACTTGATAATACCAAATTGTTTTTTGTTTTAGCCAGAAAGACACCCTTTCCCTGTTGTATTATCCTGCCTATCACTGATTCTTTTCTGAATGGAGAAGGTCATTTGTTTTCATTAGCAAGAGTCACCAAACCTAATTTTGTTTGTATGAGGTATTTTACGATTAAACCATTCTTAATTTTGCTTGCTGTTTTGTGGGGCCACATGTTGTGGTCGCAGCGGCAAGTCAGCGGCGTCGTAACGGACAGCGAAACGGGCGAGCCGCTCATCGGTGCCAGCGTTCGCGCCATTGGCGCCCCAGTAGGTGCTGTCACTAACGTAGAAGGTCGTTTCGCTTTTGAAGTGCCTGAGGAAGTTACGCAAATTGAGGTTTCGTACACAGGGTATGCCTCGCAGGTGCTCGACATCGGCGCTTCTGGTGTATTCAATGTAGCGCTCTCACCAGGCGTACTCCTACAAGAAACGGTGGTAATTGGATACGGTGTAGTCAAAAGAGAAGACGTCACAGGGGCGCTCTTAGTAGTTGGGCCTCAGCAGTTTAACAGAGGAGCGATTAACTCGCCTCAGGAGCTTATCGTAGGTAAGATTGCTGGTGTTCAGGTAACGCCTAGCCCAGATCCGGGCGGTGGTGCAGTTATCCGCATTCGGGGGGGGTCTTCCCTCAGCGCCAGCAACGACCCGCTCATTGTTATTGACGGCGTGCCCGTAGGCAACGAAGGTATCGGCGGCGAGCGCAACCCTTTCAACATCGTCAACCCTAACGACATTGAGTCATTCACTGTGCTCAAGGACGCCTCCGCAACGGCCATATACGGCTCACGGGCATCCAATGGAGTAATCCTGATTACTACCAAAAAAGGGTCGCTTAAGCGAAAAATTGGCGTGGACTACACCAATAACTTCTCGTTCAGCAGCCCAGCCAACCGCATCGAAGTGCTCACAGGAGACGAATTTAGGGCACTCATTCGAGAGCGCTACCCCGAGGGCCATCCTGCGCGTACTCTTCTGGGCACGGCCAATACCGACTGGCAAGACCAGATTTATCAGACGGCTTTTGGTATGGATCACAACCTGGCGGTCGCCGGTGGTATAGGATCGTTTCCCTATCGTGTCTCGTTGGGCTATACTGATCGCGATGGCATTTTGAAGACTGATAATTTCAACCGCTTAACGGGGGCGGTAAACCTCAGCCCCTCTTTCTTCAATAATGCGCTGCAAGTGAATGCTAACGCAAAGCTGATGCAAACGCGCAACACTTTTGCTAATCGCGGCGCTATCGGTGCAGCCCTGTTCTTCGACCCGACCAAGCCTGTGCTTGACCCAGGCAATCGCTATGGTGGCTATTTCACCCATACAGGCCCAGATGGGTTGCCGTTGGGATTAGCGCCAGTGAATCCCGTAGCCTTGCTCGAAATGCAGAAGGATAAGTCCACGGTCAATCGTTTCATTGGAAACATCCAATTGGACTACCGCCTACCCTTCTTACCAGAACTGCGGGCTAACCTGAACTTAGCCTACGACCAGACGAACGCGGAAGGCGAAGCCAGTGCTCCTGCTAACTTCCCGGCAGGCTATCAGCGCGATGCCAACGGCCAGGACGATGGCGGCTTCCGGCGTACCTATGAGCAAAATCGCCGCAATGAGCTTTTGGAATTTTACTTGAACTACGCAAAGTCGTTCGGTTCGACGCAGTTGGATGTGATGGGCGGCTACTCGTGGCAACATTTCTACTTTGAAGACACTTCTCGCACGGTAAGTGCGCGTAATACCCGAGTGCTTGACCCAGGTCTGTTCTTCCCGCGCGAGTATTACCTGCTCTCTTTGTTCGGACGTGTCAACTTTAGTATTAAGGATCGCTACCTGTTCACCTTTACCGTACGTCGGGATGGCACTTCTCGCTTCGGGCCCGACAACCGCTGGGGCTTGTTCCCGTCGGCAGCCTTTGCCTGGAAAGTTATTGATGCGCAAGACGGCATCCTCAACCGCTTGAAGTTGCGCGTAAGCTATGGCGAAACAGGTCAGCAGGATTTGGGTGGCGACTTTTACCCCTACTTAGCGCGCTATCAGTCGAGCCTGAGCACCGCCGATTATCAGTTGGGCGACCAATTCTACACCACCATCCGCCCAAACGGTTATAATGCCAATCTAAAGTGGGAGCAAACGGCCACTTATAACGCTGGTGTTGACTATGAGTTCGTTGGCGGACGCATCTATGGTTCGGTAGACTACTATATCCGCAAGACGACGGACCTGATTAACTTCGTACCCGTGCCCGCAGGCACTAACCTGACCAACTTCATCACGGCAAATGTGGGCGATTTGGAAAACCGCGGTTTGGAAGTAACCGTAAACACCATTCCTGTGCAGCGTAGCAACTTCAACTGGGAATTAGGTGCCAACTTCACGGCTAACCGCAACAGGATTACCCGCTTAACGGCAACCGACGACCCGGATTATCGAGGCGTGGCGGTGGGCGGCATCGCTGGCGGCGTGGGCAACACTATCCAAATCCACAGCGTAGGCTTCCCAGCCAACTCGTTCTACGTATTTGAGCAAGTGTACGACGAAAGCGGCAAGCCTATCGAAGGTCTTTTTGTCGATCGCAATGGCGACGGCCAGATCACTCCGGCTGACCAGTATCGCTACAAGAGCCCATTTGCCGACTTGTTAGTGGGCTTTTACACCAACCTTACCTTTGGCCGATTTGACCTCTCGGCTGGTGGCCGTGCCAGTTTGGGTAATTACGTGTACAACAACAATGAGTCGAATCAAACGGCTTTCAATACGCTATACCATCCCACGGGTTTTCTAAATAACCTAAACGCTGACTATACCCGCACCCAGTTTAATGTGCCGCGGTACTTCAGCGATCACTTTGTCCAAGACGCCTCCTTCCTGCGCTTCGACCACATCACATTAGGCTACAACTTTTCTAAACTTGGCTTCATGCGCAACTTGCGCCTTTATGGCTCAGTTCAGAACCCTATTCTTGTAACTAACTACCGGGGTATCGATCCAGAAGTGTTTGGTGGCATTGATAACAACGTTTATCCTCGCGCCATCACTTACCTGTTCGGTCTGAACGCCAGTTTCTAATTTTAAAAACTTCTTAAGATATGATGTTCTACAACAAAAACAAGATAGGCGCCCTCTTTTTGCTGGGTTTCGCGCTGTTCGCGGTGTCGTGTTTTAAAGATTTGGACACAACGCCTCTGAACAAAAATGAGGTAACCTCGGCAAACGTATACGACAATCCCAGCGCCTACAAAGGCGTATTAGCCAAACTGTACGCCGGTTTGGCGTTAAGCGGCCAGCAAGGCCCCGCAGGTCAGCCTGACATTAGCGGTATTGACGAAGGGTTCTCTACTTACTTGCGTCAGTACTGGAAAGCCCAGGAACTGACTACAGATGAAGCCGTTATCGCCTGGAACGACGGCAATATTCAAGATTACCACCAACAGGATTGGGACGCCAATAACGAGTTCATCACGGCGATGTACAACCGGATATTCTACCAGATATCATTGTGCAACGAATTCATCCGTGAAACAACGGATGAAAAGCTAAATAGCCGTGGTGTTAGCGGAGCGTTGCGTTCTGAAATAGCTACCTATCGCGCGGAAGCCCGCTTTCTTCGGGCGCTGAGTTACTGGCACGCGTTAGACATGTTCCGCAACGTACCTTTTGTGACAGAAGAAGACAAAGTAGGCGCCTTCTTTCCGCGTCAGGCTTCGGCTCAGGAAATCTTCAACTACGTAGAGAGCGAACTAAAGGCTATCGAATCGCAACTCAAGCCGCCACGTCAAAATGAATACGGCCGTGCTGACCAAGCAGCAGCCTGGATGGTGCTTGCTAAATTATACCTCAACGCTCAAGTGTACGTCGGTCGCGAGCGCTACACCGATTGCATCACGTATTGCAAGAAAATTATTGACGCCGGCTACGCCCTTGAGCCGAACTACGCTAACCTCTTCAACGCAGACAATCACAAAGCAGCAGGCGCGATTTTCTCTGTGCTCTTCGATGGCCGCCGTAGCCAGACCTATGGCGGTACAACCTTCATCTGCCATGCGGCTGTGGGTGGTAGCATGAGCCCAGCCGATTTTGGGCTAGATTTTGGTTGGGGCGGCACGCGTGTCACCAGTGCTCTAGTGGCCAAATTCCCAGCCACAGGCGGTAACGTCGTGGTGGCTCCCAATCCGGGTGGCACTTATCCCATTATTTATGTGCCAGGGGCTTATCAAGGATGGAATCCGGCTACGGCGCGGCAGCTGTCGTCCAAAAACAACGACAATACGTATGAAGGTTACATCTTCTTTGCTGATGCTAACTCGGAGTTCAAGCTCACCCTCGGCCCCAACTGGGACAACAACTATGGCGATAACGGGGCAGACGGCACGCTCGACCAGAATGGAGCAAACATTAAAGTAAGCGAGGCGGGTTTTTACAAAATCAACGTCAACCTGAACAACTTCACTTACACCTTGCTCAAAACGACCTGGGGCCTCATTGGCTCTGCTACGCCGGGCGGTTGGGGCAGCGACCAAGCCATGACTTACTCGCCTTCTGAAAATGCCTGGACGATTCAGCTGAATTTAGTACAAGGCGAAATCAAATTCCGGGCTAACAACAGCTGGGACCTTAATTACGGCGACGATGGCAAGGATGCTATCTTGGAGCAGAACGGGGCGAACATTAGCATCCCCTCGGCAGGTACTTACCTGATCAAACTCTTCCTCAACAAGCCGGACTATACCTATTCTATTGAACGGCCTATTTTCGACCGCCGGGCTATGTTCTGGACCCAAGGACAGTCTCTGGAAATCGACGATATTTCCCAGTTTACCAACGGTTATGCCGTCACAAAATTCACCAACATGCGCTCTGACGGCACACCAGGGTCGGATAAAACCTTCGTGGATACGGACTTCCATATGTTCCGCGTAGAGGATGCCTATTTGATGTATGCCGAAGCCGTGCTTCGCGGCGGGCAGGGTGGTGATCTCAATACTGCCGTCAACCTCATTAACCGCATCCGCGAGCGCGCCTATGCCGGCTCGGCGGGAAACATCACTTCGAACGACCTGACATTGGATTTCATCCTGGATGAGCGGGCCCGCGAGCTGTACTGGGAATGTCACCGCCGCACTGACCTTATTCGTTTTGGCCGCTTTAGCAATACTACTTACTTATGGCCGTGGAAGGGAGGAGTCAAGGGTGGCGTGAGCCGTCCGCAGTTCTATGACGTATTCCCGATACCGAACTCCGACATCGGTGCGAATCCGAACCTGCGTCAGAATCCTGGCTATTAAAACACGACTGCGTTTGCCCTGGCATAGCTTAAAAAGCGGCGGTGTCAGGGTAAACGCGTCGAGTTAACCGAAATGCACTGTTTGGATACAAACACCATTTTCTAAAAAACATCTTTTTGTTATGAATAACAGACTATTTCCTCTAATAGCCGCCCTGTTGTTAGTCCTCGTTAGCGGCTGCGAAAAACAGGGAGATTTTAACCCATCCCCTGCACTCCGCCTGCGGGCCAGGCCCGTCATTACCGCGCCGACAAGTGGCAGTAACCTCGAGCTTAAAGAAAGTCAAGCGAACAATCCATTCGTGGTAACATGGACACCTGCTGACTTTGGCTTCCGCGCTGCCGCCACCTACAGCGTGGAAGTTGACCGCGCCGGCAATAATTTTAAAAATGCTGTCGTATTAGGCACGAGCAATGGCACCTCGCTGAGCTCTACGGTGGAAAAGTTGAATACAGTGCTTTTTTCAGCGCTTGAGCTTCCCGGCGAAGAGGCCTCGAACGTAGAGATGCGCCTTGCAGTGACCATCAACCCCAACGTAGATGTGGTTTACTCTGATCCCATCACCCTGCAGGTGACGCCCTACACCATCGTGGTAGTTTATCCGCAGCTACAAGTGCCTGGCAGCTATCAGGGATGGAATCCAGCCGACAACAGCACCGTCATCTTCTCTGCCAAGAGCAACAACCGTTATGAGGGTTACATCTACTTCAAGGACGACAATACCGAGTACAAATACACTGTTGGTCCTAGCTGGTCAGAAAACTATGGCGACAATGGTGGTGATGGTACCTTAGAGCGCGATGGGGCCAACATCAAAGCCGGAGCGGCAGGTGTCTATCGCTTGCGGGTCAACCTGAACGACCTAACCCATGACAATCTGCGCACAGAGTGGGGCCTCATAGGCTCGGCTACACCGGATGGCTGGAACAGCGACCAGAACATGACGTACGACCCGGTGGCTAATAAGTGGACTATCACCCTCAACCTCGTGGCTGGAGAGATTAAGTTCCGCGCAAACGACTCATGGGACGTCAACCTGGGCGACGATGGCCTGAACAAGACATTGGAGTATAACGGGGCCAACATCCCTATCGCTGACCCAGGTAATTACACTATTGACCTGTTCCTGAACAAGGCCATTTACTCGTACAGCATTAAGAAAAACTAATAGAGAAAACCGTTTCCTTCGTATTTTAATGGCCCTGTCGCACTGGCTTGCGACAGGGCTATTTTTTTGATATAAAACGAAGTAAAAAATGATCGAAAGAAGGACATGGCTGCTCTTGCTTGGGCTAATGACCTTACTCCCGTCGCGGCTTTTCACTCAAAAAAACGCGCCACCCTCAGACCCACGCCTGGCCGGGCTAGACTCGTTAGTCTTTCAGGTGTTAGAGAACTGGAAGGCTCCAGGGTGCGCCATTGCCATTGTAGAAAAAGGGAAGACACTCTTTGCCGGCGGGTTTGGCTACCGCAACCATTCGACACACCAACCCGTAACAGAGCAAACGCTCTTTCAAATTGGCTCCTGTACAAAGGCCTTCACCTGCGCGCTGATGGGTATGCTGGACAACGACGGTCTACTGTCGCTGGACGGCAAAGTCCAGGATTATCTACCGCACTTTCGCCTGCACAGGGAGGAAGACACACGGCGCGTGACCGTGCGCGACCTCATGTGTCACCGCAGTGGGCTGCCGCGCCACGACTTATCGTGGTTGCACCACCCTACTACCCGCGACAGTTTCGTGAGGCGCATGGCATACCTTGAACCTTCGATGGAGCTTCGTGAGCGCTGGCAATATAACAACTTCGGCTACACAGCGCTGGGCGCGATAGCGGAGCGTGTTGCAGGTCAATCGTGGGAAGATCTTATCCGCGAACGCCTCTTTGCGCCTTTGAACATGCATACCGCGCGCTTCGACCTATGGGCACTGCCGGCCACCGCCGATGTAGCCTGTGGCCACCGCATTCACGCAGACACCATTCGCCGCATGGACTACTACCGGATCGAAGGCATGGGGGCCGCCGGAAGTATCTGCGCCAGCGCTACCGACATGGCGCACTGGTTGGAGTGCTGGGTGGGCGGTGGACAAAAAGACGGCAAGGCAATCCTATCGCCCACGTTTGTCAGCGAAGCGCTCTCAGTGCAAATGGCCATGGCTGGCTCGCTACCCAACGTCGAGAATCCTTCTGTATTCACTTTTGGCTATGGCTTGGGTTGGATCCTCTCATCTTACTACGGCCATTATCGAGCCGAGCACGGAGGCAACATCAATGGCTTTAGCGCCAGCGTATGCCTTTTTCCAACCGACAGTGTAGGCATTGCTGTAATAGTCAACCAAGATCGTTCGCAGGTAACGGCAGTGCTCCGCAACCTGT
>JBEQAD010000035.1:0-16894 GCA_041640515.1 Saprospiraceae bacterium
GACATCACTGGGCCAACCTCCTTGTTTTTGTCCACCCAATCGAAGTAGTTCTTAACCACATATTTACCAAATTCCGTGTTGGCTTGTTGTTTTTGCTGAGCTAAGATTTCACCCACTTCCGTTTGAGTGGCATCTAATCGAAGTTCCCAGTTGATAACGCGTCGGTACACATCTACCCACTCCTCGTGATTCAGACCACCTACAATCTGCATGAACATCTGGCGGTAGTCTTGCTGATAGTCCATTGCTGTTTTCTCGCGTATTAAGCGCTTATTATCAAGTATCTTCTTAAGGGTCAGCAGTATTTGATGGGGATTTACGGGTTTAATGAGGTAATCAGCGATTTGCGAGCCGATGGCTTCTTCCATGACATGTTCTGCCTCATTCTTCGTAATCATGACCACCGGCACATGAGGGTTTATCTCTTTGATTTTAGGCAGAGTTTCCAATCCTGTCAGTCCGGGCATGGATTCATCTAAAAAGACGACATCAATTTCGCTGCTTTTTTCCAAGTAAACTTCTACAGCATCGTGGCCGTTGGTAGCTGTCTCTACTTCGTAGCCCTTGCCTTGCAGAAACAGCAAATGCGGTTTCAACAGATCGATTTCGTCGTCAGCCCAGAGAATCTTAACTTTTTCCATGTAGTATGTACGTCTTAAGATAAGCGTGCGAAGGTAGTGTAATTGTGCGGTTATCTTTGCCAGCCAAGCAGCATAGCCATGCAGGTCAAGCGGAAGATATTCAACGACCCAGTATACGGTTTCGTTTCAGTTCCCGAAGGTCTTTTACTTGAGCTTATTGACCACCCCTATTTCCAACGGCTGCGACGCATTCGTCAGGTAGGTATGGCCCATTATGTGTACCCTGGAGCGCTGCATACTCGCTTCCACCACGCTCTAGGTGCGCTGCATTTGATGCAGCAAGCCATCGAAGTGTTGCGCAGCAAGGGCACCGAAATTACTGAAGAAGAAACCGAAGCGGCCTGCGCCGCCATTCTGCTACACGATATTGGGCACGGCCCCTACTCCCATGCCTTGGAGCACAACTTGATAGATTTCTCCCACGAGACCTTGTCCTTAATGTTCATGCAAATGCTTGACCGCCAACTGGGCGGACGTTTGGGTACGGCCATTCAAATTTTCAGCGACCAACACCCTAAACGCTTCCTACATCAGTTGGTTTCCGGCCAATTAGACATGGACCGGATGGACTATCTAAACCGGGACAGTTTCTTTACTGGCGTGTCGGAAGGGGTCATTGGTTACGATCGCATCATCAAAATGCTTGCCGTTCACCATGGCGAACTGGTCGTCGAGGAGAAAGGCATCTACAGCATTGAAAAATTCCTCATTGCTCGCCGTCTGATGTATTGGCAGGTATATCTGCATAAAACCAACGTTTCGGCCGAGCAGATGGTGGTGCATTTGCTGCGCCGCGCGCGCCAGTTGGCCCTAGAAGGAAAATCGTTGGAGGCCAGCGAGCCGCTGCGCTGGCTCCTGTATCGTTCGCCCGATGAAAGGCCGCAGCCTGAAGTACTTCTCCGCTACTTTGCTCGCCTAGATGACGTAGATATCGCCGCTGCTATAAAAGCCTGGTGCCATCACTCTGATCCTATGCTGGCCTTGTTGGCGAATGGCCTCATCGAGCGCCGGTTGTTCCGCCTGGAGTGGCGAACTGTACCCATCGAGCCCGATTACATCGCCCAACTTCAGGAAAATGCAGTGCGGATCTACGGCCCTTGGGGCACACAGGTGGTCTTTAGCGGCCAGTCGAGCAATCGCGCGTATGACCCTTCTACTGAAAAAATAAATATCCTCTTCAAAAGCGGTCGCGTACTTCCTATAGATGAATGCTCCGAGGTTCCCCTCTATACCCAGACCATCACTAAGTACTTTGCTTGTTATCCGAAGAACCTCAGCGCCTAAGCCCTTCTCTTTTCATTTTTTTTTGAAAAAATAAAAAAAGTAGACTTTGTCTAAACTTGACAAATTGCTGATTATCAATTTTAAATATAAATAAATGTGCCATTACATGCAAATTTGCTAAATATTGACATTTAAAATGTTCAACGGTGCTTGCTGGAAAGTTAAACATGCTGTACTTTTGTGTCATCGTAAATTAACTGGCACATATCATGACGATCATAGAGTTTAATTACCGATTGAGCGACCTGACGAGCATGCTGCAGACCTTCGCGTACAACCTGACCAAGAACTCGGAGGAAGCTAAAGATCTCTATCAGGAAACGGCTTACCGGGCTTTAGCCAATCGCGATAAATTCCGCCCTGGTACGAACTTTAAAGCGTGGATGTTCACTATCATGAAGAACATCTTTATTAACAATTACCGGCGGAAGGTCAAGGCTAATACCATTATCGATACTACAGACAACCAGTTCTACTTGAACTCGGGGACTCATACGGTGGGTAACTCGGCAGAGAGTGAAATCACGCTTAAGGAGTTAGACACCCTGGTAGCTAGTTTAGACGACAACACGCGTATTCCGTTCCTCATGCACTTTGAGGGATACAAGTATCAAGAAATAGCCGATCATCTAGGTCTGCCGCTTGGCACCGTAAAAAGCCGCATTTTCTTTGCTCGAAAAGAACTAAAGGAGAAGATCTTGGCTAACTATGGCTTTGCCTTTGCGCGGTACGAAAAAGAGCGAGGCAAGGACGAATTAGAGCTCGAGGAAACAGAACATGCTGAAACGGGCGCCAGTTGCTAAATTAAATAATACAGGTTTCCTTTATTCACCCGTTACCTCGAAGTGATATAAGTTAGCATCGTGCAAACCGGCTAAAGAGAGTGAATATTTGCGTTTTGTTATGTATGGTGAGCAGCGAAACATCGCTTTGCGATCAGTGTTAATGCCCTCAGCAGATGGTGTAGGATGTGGCGAGTAGCTCTTTATACCGTCTTTAGGTTGGCAATTCCGACCAATCAGTACTCCATCCATTGATAGGATAAAAATCCATGTTTACTTCATCTTGCTGATATTCAAAGTCGAGTGATTCAAAAGCGTATTCTCTGTATTGGTGATACACTGAACAAAAAAAGAGGCGATGCCATAGTTGGCATCGCCTCTTTTTTTGTTCAATAGGGCAGGACCTTAGCTGCCGATTAATACTGCCACAAGTCCTGTTCAAAATTAAAGATAGCGTTTTTAATCCGTTCTGACTCCCACAGCGCATCTGTGCCGCGAGCATAGTCTTCGATACGCCGATCGTATACGTTCGACTCCTTGATAATGAAACTAGAAAAATAGCGAAGCTCTAATAAGTCTTCCCAAGAAATGGTGGCATTCGTATTCCCTCCCAAAGTAAAGACACGATGGCGAGCCAGCAGGTTGCGCGCCTGTGGATAATAAACCCAAAACATGGCTTTTTCATAGCGGAAGTTGCCGTCGTTGTCGCGCACGTCAATCAGCGGAGCAATGCCGAGGATGCGCACCTGCATGGTGGAAGTTTCCTTGTCGAAAAACCATATCTCTTTAATACGGAAGCGCTTCACATCAGCCCAGTTAATGTCGTTGCGGACCACCTGGATGCGCTCTTCATAACTCTCTGGGTCAAATGTGACGATAGTATCGGCTTTCGACATCATGGCCAATACGTCATCGGTGCTCAGGCGTTTGGTAAATTTGTCATCATCCACAGAGTAGACCGGGAGTTCTCCTTTTACTGCAGCATCTGAGAGAATCTTAAAGAACGGCTCTTCGGGATAGGCAAATGGAAGGTTCATTTTCTCCCGAACGTCGATGATACGCCAGATGCGTCTTTCCCACATAATATCGCTCTCGCGCACAGGCTGATAGTCCAGTACGCGGCGCTCTTTCATTGTTTCTTTCTTTACGACATCATCTAGAGGAGCCTCTCCAAACTCTTCTGGCTCGCTTGCTTCTGTGCGGACATCTCTAACATTACCTACGTTCTGGGCCAGCAGGGATGTACCTATCCAGGAAAAAATGAGGGCAAACACAGCCCATCGAAGAAGAGCGTACATGGTTCAAGAAAATTAAGAAGTGAGTGTTTAGTAATTTTCTTTTTACGCTCAGCACTGTGCGTATGTTTTCTTAAAAGGGCACAAACGCACAATGCTGAGCGAAAAAAGAGGTGGATGGATTAGCGAATTTTGAAAACAAGGTCGCCCAGTTTTCGTGCAGCCAAGTCACCAGGGCACTTGGCTCGAATATCCAGGAAGTAGTACACATCGCCAGGTTCAGCGCGGCGAATGAGGTCCATTACATCTGGATTAAAACGAGCGCCCGTATTGGTTTTTTCAACAACATCAGCCCGTTTTTTCTGATAAGCCACCGTATAGCCGGCCACCTCGCACTTAGCGTCAAAGTCGAAATTCTCTAGTACGGCTGCCACCCCACCTTGCGCTTTAAAAGTACCGTTAGGAATGGCGCTGTCGAAGCGTTGGGCTCCCAGCAGAGGTATAGGGTCCGGAATGCGTTTCACCTTGTAGGTGAATTTGGTTGGCGGCAAACCGCCACCGGAGAGTGTAATCGTCGCTTCACCTGGCGTAGTTACGCGCACCTGATAGTGCGAGGGACCATCCTTAGTAAGCGTGATACCCGCACCGGAAGCACTAACGTTTAGCTCGTTAGACGAGACACCGGAGGCAGATACCGAAATAGGATTGTCTACGCCAATGTAGAATACGTTCATCTTATCCAGCTGAACAGAGGCCGAACGGCGCCCTACTTCGTACTGGAAATCTTTGGTGTACGTCTTAATTTCTCCTGTTAATGGGTTTTTAACATTAATTGAGACTTTGTACGTTTTTACACCAGTAGAAGAAGTTAAGGTTTCGTACTTAGCAACACCATCTTTAATGGGCAGGGGACGGCCATCTACTGAGATGCTGATGTTGTCTGCGTTCGTGCTGTAAGCACTTAAGAAGATGTCGGCCTCGTACTTTTCCCCAGCAATCACATATCCCTTGGGAGCGCTAATAGCTGGCTGAAAAGCATCAAACTTGATGTCTTCTCCTGCTACCTTTTTCAGACAGTAGTTGAGTACTGCCGAGGCAGAGGCTTTAGCGTCACTTTGAATTTTGCCTAAAATCGGGAAACAAGCGGCCACCGGCATTTGGCGAAACTTAAAGTCGGCCCAGCTCGTCTTATCCGTTTTCGCTGGCAAGGGCTCTATATCCAGAGGCATAGTTGCTGCTACTTCAGGGTCGTTATCGGCCAACTCAAGCATTCGGCTGCGCAGTGCTTTGACTTTGCGTTCTATTTCGAAACCTATGCCTTCTTTCTCACCTTCCTCACCCAATACGAACATTCGAGTGGTGATATCCTTGTTCCGAATGTCTTTAGGGATGCTGGGATCGTTCTTCGAAGGGCCACCGGCTTTATCGAACAACTTTTTCCGAACGCCATCAATGTATTGGTTAAATTCCTCTGCTAAAGCCAGTGCTTCTTGGGCGTTCTGACGATATTTCTCATTCTCTGGTTTGCGATAAGCATCAGCCTGTTTATTGATGTTTTCCATAATCGTCTCATTGCTCTTCTCGACGATATTGCGGCTACCCTTCAAGCCCTTGTCGAGCGAGAAGAAGGCATTCATAACTTCAGCTGATACGTTCAACGCGAGCAGTGCGGTCAACACCAAGTACATCAGGTTGATCATCAACTGCCGCGGCTCCTTTGGTATGGACATATGGTGTTGTCTTTTGTGTTGTTAACAGGAGATTTGCAGCTAGTTTATACGCGTATCAACCCTTACTGACGGCCAATATTAGCCATAGCAGCCAACATGTTGCCGTACACGGTGTTGAGCGAGGCTAAGTTTTTGTTCAGCGAGGCCAACTGATCCTTGTACTGGCGAACATCTTCAGCAGAGCGAGCCATATCGGCCATTGCTTCGTTCATTTTCGTATAGAAGTTGGACATAGATTTGATTTGCTCCTGAGTGCCGGAGAAATCTACTTCTTGCAGGGCTTTCAAGGCAGCTAAGCTCTTAGACATAGATTGCAGCTCTGTCAGCATGCCCCCTAGTTGACGCTCCACCACGTCGCCATGCAACGGAGCTACCTCTGGCATATTAGGGTTTGGCCCTGCAGTAAGCGGCTGGATGCGGGAGTTGTAATCATCCAGACCCGGATACAATTTGTGCCAATAATAGTCGGGCTCTGGGCCAATGATACCCAAGAACAGGAAGATGACCGCTTCTACGCTGAGACCTACGATGAGCATCTCAGAAGCACCCTCCCAGCTCTCCAGTTTGAAGAGTGCTCCCATCAGCACGATGGATGCCCCTACACCGATGATGAGGTTCTTAAAGTACTTGAATGATTTAGTTTTGACGAAACTTTGAAAACCCATTGTTGAAAAACTTTTTAGCAGTTTAAGAAGAGTTGTTCTTGATGATTCTAATCGCTATGCATCTGAAGCGCTCAGTACGGCTGTAGGACACAGCGGTAGGCGCGATGCGCTTCTGTTGATAAAACGAGAAATTTAGAAATCGTTAATAGAGCGGCCCAGGAAGGTCAGCACACAACGGAAGCCGATGTAGCATTTGGTGGTGTCTTGATATTCCCAGGAGCGGGTTCCGGTCTGGAGGAAATACGCCACGTCCTTCCAGGAGCCACCGCGGATGACTTTGCGCTTAGCCGTTATGGGATCTTCTTCCTTCGCGTCGTAGCGGATATCGGGGTTGAGGTCGTGCATGAACGAGTAGGCATTTTCGAAGTATGCCGTTTCCGTCCACTCAGATACATTGCCTGCCATGCAGTAGAGGCCGTAATCGTTGGGATAATAAGCGTCGGCGCGTACCGTGTAGAGGCCCCCATCTTCTGGATAGTTGCCACGGCCGGGCTTAAAGTTGGCCAAGAGGCATCCTTTGGCGTTACGCGTGTAATAGCTACCCCATGGATAGACGGCTCCTTCGCGCCCACCCCGAGCGGCGTATTCCCACTCATGTTCTGTCGGCAAACGGAAGTCTTCGGAGTTCACTCCGGCATCTGCGCTGTAAGCATTCCACAGCTTTGTACGCCAGTGGCAGAACGCTTTGGCCATCTTCCAGTTGACGCCAACCACGGGATAATCGTCAAAGGCGGGGTGCCAGAAATAGTTACGCGTCATCGGTTCGTTGTACGAGTAAGCGTAGTCCCGAATCCAGCAAAGGGTATCTGGATAGATTTTTACTTTCTCCTTGCGGATGTGGCTGGTGCGACTGCTGTTGCGGTCGTGCGCGGCGCGCTGCCAGTCGTACCATTGATACTCATAAACAAATTTGCTCGCATCCATTTCTTTACGACCGTCAAAACGCTCGTTGGCCGGATGGAAGAGCTCGTCCAGCTCTGCAACCATTTCTTCATCTTCCCAATCAATTTCCTGTTCCCAGTCAATACGCGGCTTGTCGAAGTCACCCGCATCGTCTTCTAAGTAATGCCCGAGCTTGTCATGTGCCAGCGAGTCGCGCACCCAGTACACAAACTGGCGATACTCGTTGTTAGTGATTTCAGTCTCGTCCATGAAGAAGCCCTGGATCGAGATGGATTTGGGACGAGCGACGAGTTGCCGGCTAAGGTCTTCATCCCCCACACCCACATGCAGAGTGCCCGATTGGATGTACACCATGCCATACGGATTAATGCCTTTCCACTTCGGCCGGTTCTGTACGCCAATAAGTTCACCGGTTTCTTTTCGGCCACAAGAGGCGGCCACAACCGCGAGGAGAAGCAACAGCAGTAACGATTTTTGTAGTTTTTCCATGTTTGACACCCGTGTTTGCCTGTTTTTATTATTTGCCCGGAAAAAACGGTCGTAAAGGTAGAAGATTAAATTCGATGCAAAAAAACTTCTCGAAATTAAATTGGTTATGTCCTATAGGCACTCTTTGCAAAGCCGCCGTTTAACGTAGTTTTAACGTCTGGTGGTATAAACTTTAGCTTTTTTACGGCCAAGTAACGCTATTCGGACAACTAAATTCCCCAAAAGCGCGGATTATAGATTATAGGAGGAAGCCTCCCGGCTCCTAGAGGTTTCCCTAAATCATACCGAAGCAAGAGCTCGTGGGAGCCTCGATGGGCAGACGCCAGCGATGATAGTGGAATATCGTAGGCATAGAATAACGAAATTTTTTCTGTTACCCTAAGCCCACCGAACAACACTGCAGCATCGCGTGCAGAGGTCGTAAATCCTCGAAAAGAACAGCCCGCAAATGTATTTTCTCGCCACCGAAATACGCTGGAAATTTCTACTTGTGTAGCAGCGGGTTCAAATTTCACTAAAAAAGACGGTACGATGGCTAATCGATCGGATACCTGGAGTCGATAAGCACCCGAGCCAACATAATGAGGCACTAAGCGGAGACTGAAACGCCCCTGCTCCGTCAGTCTGAGTACAGGAGCGTAGACAGGTAGCATAGCCATTCCTATTTCTAACTGTCGATAGCGAAAAAATACAGCAGCTTCTCCTATTGGAGCGCCGGCGGTTATCTTTCCTTCTGGAAAAAGGGGATCGTTGTGGTTAAACCCTCCTGGCTCGTATTGTCCTTCTGGCGTACGCAATTGAGTGCCATCTAACACATATTGCACATAGCCCGCACCTACACCCAGCGAAAGTAGCCCCGCGCGGCCTACGTCGAGGTGATAGGCATAGTGAAGGGCAGCTTGTGTCGTTCGGTGGGCGCCGATTTTGTCGTTGGTAAAGCGGACTCCTACGCCCCCACGTCGAAAGAATATGGGTAAATGAGCATCGAGGTATTGGCCTTCTGGAGCTCCTGGCAGACCAGACCATTGCTGGCGATAAGCGCCATTAGCGATCAAGGTGCCTGCCGTCCCAGCGTATGCAGGATTGTACGCGTATGGGTTTAGCATGTATAGGCTATACTGAGGCAGCTGCTGGGCGGTCAGAGGCAGCGCGGCGAGCAAGACAGAGCCGAAGAGAAAGAGCCGTTTCATAACTTTATAGGAGAGCCAACGCTTCTTCGACCGTCGGTACGGGGCGCTGACAAGCATAGTTTTTACACACATAAAACAAGGTATGATCAGCAGCGGGCTTTCCACTCAAGAGAGGCAGGTCATCCGTCGGCTGCTTTGCTGCCGCTATTACGGCATTCCAAGTAAAATGCCGTTGTAAAGCTAGCGCTTTAGCCACTGCCTCCCCCCCCACCACGGCTACTTCAGGTCGTGGGCGAACGTGGAACAGGAGAGCCAATACCCACCGTTCAAACGAAAGCGGGTATCGCTCTAGCGTAGGGCGCATTTTTTCTATCATATAGGCGGCATGTTCGCGCCACTTATCGTTGTCTAACCATATGCCCAGCCGTTGAAGATTATGTACCATGGTGCTGTTCCCCGAGGGTGTGGCGTTGTCGTAAAGGTCTTTTTTCCGCAGGATAACGTCCGTTATGTCGGAAGCGGTGTAAAAAAACAGGTGTGTTTTAGGGTCATAAAAATAGGTGTATACCTGCTCAGTGAGGTTTCGGGCGTGTTCTAAATACTTGGGCTCGAAGGTTACGCTCCACACATCGAGCAGAGCGGCAATGAGGAAGGCATAATCTTCCAACACAGCAGCGTGTTGCGCCTTGCCATCCTTCCAGCTATGAAGTAGTCGCCCCTTACTGTCGGTCAGGTGCTGGAGCAAGAAGTGAAGGTTACGCACGGCCGCTTCGCGGTATTCCTCTCGGCCCAGCGTTAAATAAGCCTGCGCATAGGCCGATGACATTAAAGCATTCCAGCCCAGCAGCACTTTGTCGTCGAGCCCTGGACGGACACGTCTCGAACGATGCTCGAACAACAGCTGCCGCCACTGCCGTACTTGCAGGGCTAATGCCTGCGCATCGAAACCGTGCTTTTGAGCGTAAGCGGAGAGTTCCTCCGCCCGCCATAGAATGTTCTTGTGCTCCCAATTTCCCGTAGCTGTCACGCCATACAAGGCGCAAAACGCCTCCGCATTGCTGCCGAGAATTTGCTCAATTTCTGCTCTTTCCCACACGTAAAACTTGCCTTCTTCTCCTTCGGAGTCTGCATCTAACGCAGAAAAGAAGGCGCCCTGTGGATGCGTCATCTCGCGGCGCACGAACTCGAGTGTTTCCACTATTGTCTCTTCGTAGCGCTGGCGACGCTGTTGGGCGCGTTCATCTGAAGCATCGGATAATAGACGACAAGCATCAGACAAGACACTGACCAACAAGGCATTGTCGTATAGCATCTTTTCAAAGTGCGGCACCAACCAAGCTCTATCCGTCGCATAGCGGGCGAAGCCGCCGCCCAATTGATCGTAGATGCCGCCCGCAATCATTTTGTCTAAGGAGAAAAAAGCATGTTCTAAGGCTTCGGTGTGGTGGTTTAGTCGAGAGTAATAGAGCAGGAAGTGGATAGCCATGGAGGAAGGAAATTTCGGTGCTCCACCAAAACCACCCTCCACGCGGTCAAAGTGCTCGCGCATGGCGTAATAGGCGTTCTCCAAAGCAGACTGGGCCGACAAAGGTTGCTGAGCAAGTTCCGAGGGCAGCGGTTCAAGAAAAAGATTATCGTTGCGCTCGAGGTATTTCATCAACCGTTCGGCCTGCTCGTAGACTACTTCACGTTTGGTTTCCCAGGCGTTAGCCAAGTGTTGGAGCAGCTGCAGCCAAGAGGGGCGGTTGTAAGCGGGGCGGGGAGGGAAGTAGGTGCCGGCGTAGAAAGGTTTGCCTTCTGGTGTCAGAAAGCAGTTGAGCGGCCAGCCACCACCACCGGTTAAAATTTGGCAAGCTTCCATATAGATGGCGTCCACATCGGGGCGTTCCTCTCGATCTACTTTAATGTTGACGAAGTGCTCGTTCATGAAAGCCGCTACGTCAGGGTTTTCAAACGATTCGCGCTCCATCACATGGCACCAGTGACAGGTAGAGTAGCCAATACTGACCAGGATAGGTTTGTTTTCCTTGCGCGCGCGTTCGAAGGCTTCGGGTCGCCAAGCATACCAATCTACAGGATTATGCGCATGTTGCTGGAGATAGGGGGAGGTCTCGTGTTGTAGGCGGTTCATGCGATGGATAAAGAATGTTTATTCGGGCAAGTTATGGACAAATAAGGCATTAGCAAAGTTTTGCTGCCTGATTAGGCGAGTTTGGAGGTAAAGGCATCCTTGCCTTAAACTACAACACCTGGCTAGTTTACCGGTTCTCGGCATTTTTAATCCCCCCTCCTGTCAAAGCCGCAGCTTTACTGCACTACGCACCTACGTTCCTGTAGTGGGCGTTATAAAGTAAAAAAATAGCGTCTTGCCTACTTTTGCTCGAAACAGCTTTTCATGAAAAGTACTCTTCTTGCGGTGGCTTTAGTGTTAGTGGCCCCTTCTTTCGCCCAAAAGAATCCTTTCACGCGCGAGGACACTTTGCGCGGTAGCATCACCCCCGAACGCGCTTGGTGGGATCTCACTTATTATGCTTTGAGTATTCGAACTAACCTCGACTCGCAGCTCATTCAAGGCAGCAACGAGGTGCATTATCGCGTGCTTCAACCCGGGCAGGTACTGCAGATTGACTTGCAGCCACCGCTGCGCTTGGAACGTGCCGAGCAAGATGGCGAACCTCTGACCATCGAACGCGCTGGAAGACAGAGCTTTTACATAAAACTCAAAAAGCAGCAAATGCCAGGTGCGCTGGAGTCAGTAACCCTATGGTATAGCGGTCGGCCGCGCCGCGCACGCAACGCCCCTTGGGATGGCGGTTTTAGCTGGGCTAAAGATAGCCAAGGCCGCCATTTTGTTGGCACCTCGTGCCAAGGCTTAGGCGCTAGCTCGTGGTGGCCCTGCAAAGACCATCCCTACGATGAGCCAGACTCTCAGACCGTTCGCCTTACGGTGCCCATGCCCTACGATGCTGTTTCTAACGGCCGTTTGCGGCGAGTGCAAGTAAACTCCGACAGCACGCGCACCTTTGAGTGGCACGTTCAGAACCCGATTAACAACTACGGCATAACCCTAAACGTCGCCGTATACACTCACTTCTCCGACACTTTTCTTGGAGAAAAAGGCGTGCTCACACTGGACTACTACGTGCTACCTGAAAACTTAGATAAAGCGCGGGTACAATTTCGTCAGACCAAAGACATGCTTCGCGCTTTCGAATATTGGTTTGGCCCCTATCCATTTTATGAGGATGGTTACAAGCTGGTAGAGGCGCCCTTCCTGGGCATGGAACATCAGAGCGCCATTGCGTATGGGAATAACTATCGAAATGGCTACAGAGGCTCGGACCTCTCTCGCACTGGGTGGGGCAAGCATTGGGATTATATCATCATCCACGAGTCTGGACACGAGTGGTTTGCCAACAGCATCACCTACAGCGACATCGCCGATATGTGGGTGCACGAAGGTTTCACCTCGTACAGTGAAGGGCTGTTTGTCGAATACTATCAAGGCAAGAATGCCGGTGCCGAGTATTTGCGCGGGCTGCGCCGCTCTATCACCAACACCAGCCCCATCATTGCACCTTACGGCGTAAATGCGCGCGGCTCGCAAGATATGTACCCTAAAGGTGCTAACTTGCTGCACACCCTCCGCCAAGTGGTGGACAACGACTCACTGTGGAGAGCCATACTGCGCGGTATGAACCGCGATTTTTACCACCGTGTCGTGAGCAGCGCCGACGTGGAGGCATACCTCATTCGCCACACCGGCAAAAACCTCCAGAAAGTCTTTGACCAGTATCTGCGTCACACTAGCGTTCCGGTGCTGGAATATCGCATAGAGAAGAAACAGCTGACCTACCGCTGGTCAAGCTGTATCGAGGGTTTCGACATGCCCGTAAAGGTTAGCACCACTGCGGGCCAATGGTATTTTCTCTACCCTACTACCGAGTGGAAAAGTACTCCCATGCGGCGGCTTAAGCCAGCAAACTTTCGGGTAGATGAGAATTTCTACATTTACACGGAGGCGGTCAAATAGTGCTCAGTAGCTTTCGTGGATACGGCGTAACAGCCGCTCCATCTCCCTCTTCCAGGGAGTGTTGCTACCTATAAAATTAGTGTGCATGAAGCTAAAAACAAGCACACGGCCGCTGCGGGCCACCAGGTAACCGCTTAGACAGTGCACACCGCTAAGGGTGCCGGTTTTAGCAAACAACCACGGCGTCTCGCCGGGTGCTGGAGCATACCAACGAGCAATAGTGCCATCCCTCCCACCCGCAGGAAAGAGATGAAACAACCGTTCGCGAGGATAGTGTCTCCAAAGTTGCAGCAGCAGATGGGCTATCGTCCGCGGGCTAATGAGGTTGTAGCGCGACAGTCCAGAGCCATCTACCCAATGAGGGCGTTGAGGTAAGTCAGCCCATACACTGTCGAGTAGCCACCGAATGAGGGTATCGGTGCGAAGCGTTCCGAAGCGCTCCTGGCCACACAGCAGCAGCAAATGTTCGGCAATGAAGTTATCGCTCTGGTGCATCATGCGGCGCAACACCGTATCGAGCGGAGCGCCCCACAGGGTCTGCCAGCCGTCAGAGGGCACTTGAGCACGCAGCGAGTCGGGGAGCCAATCCACTGCCTTGCCCAGCGTATCAGCCAACAGCGATGGCAAGGAGTGTGGCACAAAGGGAAGCCAATACGTCTGTTGGCCTCCGTCAGGAACAGGAGGCAACCTCCATTGGTTCCTTTGTTCAGGGCGCTCTGGCCGTGCGACGGCGACATCGATACGGCAACTATCGCGGAACCGGGGCGGCCATACTTCCAGAAGACCTGGAGCATACTGATGCACATGAATTAAATGACCGTACACAGGCAACGCGCCGCGCTCAGGCTGGAAGTCTTCCAAATAGTCGTCCCATGCCCAACCAGGGCCAAAGCGCTGAAGCCGCTCTGGAGGAGGGCACAACCACAAAGCCCCTGGATATTGGCGCAACGAGTCCAAAGCACTTTGCCAGGACTGAAACTGCGGATGCAAAAACACTGGACTGCTCATTCCGCGCACCAGCCATCGCCGCCCTTCTTCTTCCGAAGCGGTAACGAGTGGCTGCACTTGGAGGGCTGGTAAGGTGTCAGGAAGCAATTGCAAGCTAGCAGCCAGCGTCAAAATTTTGGTATTGGAGGCGGGAGTGAACGGACGATCGCTCCGCACTTGAGCAAGGCATTGGCCCGTGTGCGCATCGAGTAGGACAAAGCCCGTTATCCCGCGAGAAAAAACCGCCGAGCGCTCCACGTGGCGCGACCACACATAGGCGGGTCTTGGCAAGGCACATGAGCTCGCTAAAAGACAGATGGCCCATCCGCAAGCAAACCAGCGAAACATAGAGGGACTATTGGAGCACCTCGAGTTTTTTTAGTGGAACCGCCCGTATCGCTTCGCGCAAGATGTCGAGTGGACAATGGAAACAGCCCGCATTCACGATGTAGCGATTTGCCACCCATACCGCCAACTCGCTGCTCTCCTTACCATACTCTTTCTGGAAGCCCGGATAGCCTTCAAAGGTAATGGAGCGCTCATAGCCTCGCTCATTCTTGATTTCGATGGGCTTTTTTGCCCACTCAGCCATGCTCTTCTGCAATTCGGGCGTGTAGCCAGTATCCGTAATGTGCAGAATGATGGCCTCGCCCTCAGGTGTGCTGTACTCGGCCCAGGCCGAGTACAGCAACATGACCTCCGGCCCATAGCGCTCGCTCTTCTCGTAGATTTTTTTATACCGCCCAATGCGCGCAGGCAACAAGGACATAAGATTGGGCATATCTTTTTCTAACACTTTGACACGCGCTCTAGAGTCTACGCTTATGCCCATGGAGTCGTTGAAACTAAATGTCGGATCGTCCGCTCGTTTCGGCACTCGGTCAACGGTCTCTGACTTAGCGTTTGCTTTTTTGTCTGACTTGGAGCCACAAGCCGGAGCAAGCACCAGACAGAGAGCCATTAGAAAGGGAAAACTCCTCGTCGTCATACACCTTTACTTATTTTTGATACAACACCAACCATAGGGCCAGTATACTGCAGGCATTCCACCAGCCCAATCGGCCGCAAAGAACGCAAAAACTTACAGGGGAAAAGCCTATGAATTGGCGCTGTCAACAAGTTCTGTTTGCCCAACAATAAGCTATTGCTATGTATGTGGCCTCTTCAAGCCAAGGCTCTTTTACGCTGAAAGCTTAGTTGTTGAAACAGCCATTCGCTACAGGGCTACCTGAAAGACCAACAGCAGCCTCTACCCATCGCCGCACAGCGACTTTACGTGGCAAAGCAGATACTAACCCTGCCCCTCTACTACCCAGCCTGCGTGTTCAAACAGAACGCGAAAATCGGCAGGTACAAAGAGCCGATCTTCAGCGCAAGGAATTCGGTAGTAAAATTCCATCGGTAACAGGCAATTAGTGCCAGGTTTGCTCAGGTCAATAAATAGACGCGCAGGCAAGCGGCGGCGGCTAATGAAGCGCAACTCAAAAGGTTCGAGCAGCAGCGGATCGTCAGGGTCAAACACCCCCAGGCCAGCCTTGCGCGCGGCCTGTACACTTCGACGGGCTTTTTTTAGCTTCGTGCTGCCTTGCACATTTTTCCAGAACTGCTCCGGGCGCAAGTTTTCTTGGGCAAAGGGGTTGATGCGCAAAAAAGGCTGGATGTTCGGCCAAATGAAGTACGGCAGTGCTGTGCCCGCTATGAGTTGGCACTCGTTGTAGCTGACATCAGCAATTTTCTTGCCCTCTTCAGGGTCAGTAAAGTTGCGAGCATCGGAATGCAGATAACTCAGTAGGCGACCTGTGGCGTCAAGGAATTCGTAAGCAAAAGCCATGAACAGGCGGTAATCCTCTGGAGAACGATAGCTTTTTTGAAAATCGGCCTGCATAGCTGCCTCCAGGCTCTGCTCAGCGCGCTCGGCATGGCGAGCATGGTTGTGTGCCACTTCCGCGCGGTCCTGGATGCGGTCTCTCAGGTGCTCTAACAGATGGGCGGGTAAAGAGAGGTTTTTACGCCACTTGCCGGAAGCGAAGAACTCGGCCCAACGCGGGTTTCTCAAAGAAACAAAAGCTGGTGAGCCAGGCAAAGGAAAGCTGACTTCAGGAGAGTCGATACCCAAGAACCGAAGGCCAATGTTGTCGGGTAAACGGAGGTTGAGCGTATCCCCATCGTGAACGAGCTGGCGGATAGTGCCCACGCGGCCGCCGTGAGTGCCTAAGGTGCCGCTACCAATTTTAAAGCCTTTGGAGCTCAGGCCAAGAGCGCTGTTGCTCATAATGCGTTCAATAGTTTAAAAGGTGAAAAAAAGGTTAGTCGTCGGGCTTTTTAGGCAAACGCAGTGCCTATTTCATCCAGAGTGCCAAAGCCCAGGCGCTTAATGGCATTTGAAATAGTCGAACGGCTCCAAGCAGTCTAAACAGCGGAACATGGCTTTGCAAGCCGTAGAGGAAAACTGGGTAATCATCTCCGTATTTTTTGATCTGCAGAACGGACATTGGAGCACACGAGGTTGTCCCAGCAGAGCCCGCTTGTCTGCAGTAGCTTCGGCAGGCGGAGCGATACCAAAAGCGAGGAGCTTCTGGCGTCCCTGAGGGCTGAGCCAATCGGTTGTCCAGGCCGGAGAGAGGACGGTGGTTATTTTCACCCGGTCGAAACCGCCTTCTTGTAAAGCAGCGCGGATATTGACCTCGATGGTATTCATGGCTGGGCAGCCGCTGTAGGTGGGCGTGATAACCACTTCCAACATTTGCTCGTCGGTCAGCCACCGCACCTCGCGCAGGATGCCCAGGTCAGCAATCGTCAGAACGGGTATCTCAGGGTCACACACAGTGTCGAGCAGACGGCGCGCCATCTCGAGGCGCTCAGGAGCTTCAGCAGCGAGAGACATAGTACTTCTATTGCGGTTTGAGCCAGAGGCTGGGGTTGAGGCGTTGGTTTTTGTGCCATACTTCGAAGTGTAAGTCCGAAGCATTAGACAGAGGGCTAGTGCCAACACGTCCGATGGTTTGACCAGCTTTA
>JBEQAD010000036.1:0-16072 GCA_041640515.1 Saprospiraceae bacterium
CATCCTGTACAGTCACGGTGTAAATGCCCGGTGCCAAGCCGACGATGGTAGCCGTAGTGTCGCCGGTGCTCCACGTGTAAGTGTAGGGAGAAGTTCCACCGATGGGGTCAGCCGTGGCCGTACCGTCGTTAGCTTCGAAAGCGGTCTCACCTGTAGCGGAGGCGTTGGCTTGTAATACGTCGGGTTGGGTAATTGTCGCTGAGGCCGTTGCTGTGCAGCCTTCAGTATCTTGCACTGTCACGAAGTAGGTCCCTGCGGACAGGTTCTGCACTGTGGCTGTGGTGTCGCTCGTAGACCACAAGTAGGCAAATGCGCCAACCCCGCCACTACCTGTCGCCGTAGCGCTGCCATTTTGTTGTCCAAAGCAGGCCACGGGCGTTATGTTGGCAATGGTTGCTTCTACGGGCGGAGAGAGGACAACCACCACGCTGTCCATGTCTGTGCACCCATTTACTGTATTAGTGATGAGCAAGAAATAGATA
Organism: Saprospiraceae bacterium; assembly: GCA_041640515.1. Classification (GTDB taxonomy): domain Bacteria; phylum Bacteroidota; class Bacteroidia; order Chitinophagales; family Saprospiraceae; genus M3007. Next base: position 483 of record JBEQAD010000036.1, read on the forward strand.
CCTGCTGAGTCCACCAAGGGTGTGAGGGTGGAGTCGCCGCTGACGATGTGACCGTTAGGTGTCGTCCACAAGTAGCTGAAGTTCTGCCCTTGCGATGAGGCCGAAGCATCGAGTTGGATGGTGTCGTTCTGACAGTTGAGGTTGAGCGGCGGCGCAATGCTAACGATTGGCGCTGCAGTATCCAGTGCAACGGTCGCTGAGGTACTAGTAGTACAGCCATTGAGCGCGTTGGTAATCACCACTGAATAGGTACCAGGGCTTGTTACTTGAGGGTTCTGCTGCCCAGAAGTAAAGCCGTTTGGCCCCGTCCAAGCGAAGAGGGCCGAGTCGGCATTGGTTGTCAGGGTGAGTTGGGCCAGCGTATCAGAGCAAGTGAGCGCCTCTGCCGTAGCCGTAGCTGTAGGTGCTACCGTATCTTGTACTACCACCGTTGAGACAGCTCTGGTGCAACCATTAGGCACATGAGTTACGATAACTGTGTAAGTGCCGGCCACAGAGACGCTTGGATTTGACTGGTTAGAAGTAAAGCCGTTCGGTCCCGTCCAGGCAAAAATGGGCGGATTGGCGTTGGTTGTGGTTAGCAGCACGACGGTAGTGTCTGCGCAAGTAAGCGTATCGGGCACTACGACTACCTGCGGCTGTACCGTGTCGACGACTACCACCGTGCTTGCGGTGTTCGTGCAGCCGTTAGACGTATTTGTGACAGTAACGGAATACGTGCCGGCTGTGCTCGTCTGAAAACTCTGTTGATTACTGGTGAAACCTCCCGGCCCTGTCCAGGTAAAGTTGGCTTGGTTGGCGTTGGTACTCACCTGAACGATGGCTGCAGTATCTACGCATGTGATGGCTCCAGCCGATGCTGAAGCAGTAGGCGGTTGCTGATTGCTTGTCGCTGTGGTCGAGGCTGTAGAGGTGCACCCGTTAACGGTATTTGTCACCATCAGTGTGTATGTACCTACCGCGTTGATGACGGGATTAAGGGTATTTGCTCCCGAGACGATGTTGCCGCCGTTGGAGGCCGTCCACTGATAAGAGAAAATTGGACCAGCGGACGAGCCTGCACCGTTAAGCGTAGCTAAAGGCTGCGCGCAAGTGAGTACTGCTGCCGGCCCAGCATTAGCGACAGGCGGGGTAGTGTTAGCAGTCACTGTTACTTGGGCCGATTTAGTGCAACCATTCGCATCGGTAACCGTAACGACATATGCTCCGGGATTGGAGACCGATATGGGGTTTTCGGTTAGCCCGTTCGACCATGCATAACTATAAGGCGGGGTGCCGCCTACAGCAGAAGCGGTCAGGGTAGATGTAGGCGTTAGGCAAGTAATAGTATTGCTCGAAGACGCGCTGACGTTCAACACCGGAGGTTGAGTAATGGCCACCGAGGCCGTGGCCGTGCCGCTGCCAGCGGAACCAGTTACAGTGACTGTGTAAGTGCCTGCCGATAAGTTGATGGCTGTTGCTCCGTTCTGACCATTGCTCCATAAATAGGTGTAAGGAGGGACGCCACCCGAAGGCTCAGCAGTAGCGCTGCCGTTATTGCCCCCAAAACAGGAGACATGGTTGACGTTAGTGATAGAGACCGTTAGTGGAGGCGCACCAGCAAAGGAATACGTCTCTAAAGCAGGGATAGCCAGGTCGCCACTCGTATTGCCATTGCCATTGCAGAAATTGCCGATGAAATAAAATTTGATGGTGTTGCCTGCCGCCGATACAGGCGATTTCCAGTTGAACACCCAGCTGACTGAGTTACCTGAGAACAGCTTTGAGCCACGGTGTTCGATGTACTCGCGACCACTGAAGAACTCCGTGCCGCTCTGGCTATTGATGGCTATTAAGTCGCCGGCGTTAGTGTTATTACCATCCACTACGACCAACTGGTAGCCCCCTCGATTAGGACTTCCACTCGTAGCCGTCAGAGTGATTTCCACGGGATAGGTAGTGTTTGGCTCAATGGTGGACGGCAAGCCGCTAAGGCTGACCGTGCCCGAATAGCCTCCGCCTCCATGGCAGTTGTTGCAAGTGCCACTGTCGAAGGGAGCTCCTGTAACCCCTGTGGGCGGGTTGCCCGAATTGGCCAGCCAAGTCAGCACACCCAGGAGCAAGCCACTTGCCTGAAATAAACGGGAGCGGTAAAAATTCCTCATAAAACAGACCTTTTTTTAATGATGAAATAAAGCAAGAGACCTCCCTTGCGCAAAAGATGCGAGGATCACTCCCATAGATACGCCTGAAGACAGGAATGTAGATTTACCCCATAGCCACAAGGGCCTCTTTGTTATTGTCGGATGAAGCGTTGCGTCACCCAGCCGCTGTTGCGTTGACGAGCACGGAGCAGGTATACACCTGGAGCCAAGTCACTCACCCGAAGTGCTTCGCCTGCAGCCAACGTGGTAGTGCGCACCAGCCGGCCAGCGCCGTCGCTTAGTTGCACCTCCAGCGGGTCGGCGGCATCATTAAAGCCAGAGAGAAAAACCTGGTCGGTGGCTGGGTTAGGGAAAATACGGAGCGCAGGCAGTGCTGAGAGGTCTTCGGTAGAAACAGAAGAGTCGCGCTGGAAGCGAAGTACGCGAACGGCAGAAAAAGCAATATCGCCACTAGAGCCACCATTCCCGTTGCAAAAGTTGCCAATGCTGTAGAAGCGGATTGTATCGCGCGCTGCTGCTGCTGGAGATGTCCAGGTAAACGTCCAAGCTGCCGGCCCACCGCTGGGGAATAACTTTGGCCCGCGGTGCTCTAGGTATTCTCGGCCCTGAAAAAACTCGGTTCCACTTTGAGCATTGCCTGCTGCCAGGTCGCCAGCGTTCTGGTTGTTCCCATCCACCACTACCAGTTGGAAGCCACCTCGGTTGGGATTGCCACTCTGCGGCGTCAGGACAATCTCTAAAGGATAAACTGTATTGGGCGAGACCACTGAAGGCAGGCCATTGATGGAAATTACTCCCGAAAAATTACCTCCTTCATGGCAGTCGTTACAGGAACCCGTATCAAAAGGCGCACCCGTGCGGCCCGTGGGAGGGTTACTGGCATTGGCCAGCCACACCAAAATAGACAGAATGGAGATTCCCGCCTTTAGCAAGTTCAGAGAGTGGAAACGTTGTATCATGTGCTCAAGCAGATGGTAAAGATGACTATGGCCGTTTTTTTTAAATGTCAACTCAAACAAGATACGATACGCTTAAGTTGCGGAGTGTTTGCTCTTTGCTATTTAACACTAAATCGTCTTATATGGGACTTTGGAGGCATTGTTCTCCTGCGTTTTGCCTGTTTGCCAAAAATGCGCAGCGCCTTCCAAGGCTTCGTAAAATTCCTTTCCGTACTTGCGTACCAATGCCTCCCGAACAAACTGGTAAAGCGGGATGCGCTCTGCCTGACCACGCTGGCACGCCGCCGAGCAGATTTCCCATTCGTGGTAATTGAGCGCTTCGAAGCCCGTCTCAGGGTTTCTGTGAATCCGCACCGGATAGAGGTGGCAAGAGATGGGCTTTTGAAAATTGGTAGCCCCGGCTCGGTAGGCGCGTTCGATGCCACATTGAGCCAGGCCGTCAGCTCCGAGCACCATGTATGCACATGGTCCCCCTTCTATGAGAGGAGTGCTGTAATCGCCCGTTTCTGAGTCTTGTACGTAATAACCCTGCTGCTCGATGGCGGCCAACCCTGCAGGGGAAAGAAAGGGTTTTATTTGTTCATAAATGGCATTCAATACGGCTAGCTCGGCCTCTTCCAACGGAGCGCCCATATCACCCTCCCAGCAGCAGGCACCCTTGCAGGCTGAGAGCTGGCAAGCGAAGTATTCTTCCACCAGCGCATCACTGACGATTTTGTCCTGTATTACAATCATGTCAGGTCTATGTGTTAAGCGCCCCGCACACCGAGAGCACTTGTCCGGAGACGTACGCGCCCATGTCCGACGCCAAGAATACGCAGGCATTGGCCACATCTTCGCCCGTACCCAGGCGCTTCATCGGGATGGCGCTCAAATAGCCCTCGCGAGTCTTATCGTCCAGCGCTGCCGTCATTTCCGTCTCGATGAAACCCGGCGCAATGGCATTGCAGCGGATACCGCGCGAGCCGTACTCCTTGGCAATAGATTTAGAAAAACCGATAATACCTGCCTTGGAAGCGGCATAGTTGGCCTGGCCAGCCTGCCCAAACACGCCTACGACAGAACTCATGTTGATGATGCTGCCGCCGCTGCGGAGCATGGGTTTCAGGCAGTGCTTAGTCAGGTTAAACACAGATTTGAGGTTAGTCTGCATGACTTCGTCCCACTGCTGCTCGGTCATGCGTAGGAGCAACGTGTCGCGTGTGATGCCGGCGTTGTTCACCAGAATATCTATCCGGCCGAAATCGCGCAGCACGTCGTTGACCAGCCTCTCGGCCTGGGTGTAATCGCCGGCGTCGCTCTGGTAAGCGCGCACCTGGTCGCCCCATTCAGCAGCTAGTTGCTGAGCACGCTCGGCAGAGCCTGCCGATACATAGGTGAACGCTACGCGAGCGCCTTCCTGCGCAAATTTGCGCACGATGGCCTCGCCAATTCCTCGGGAGCCGCCCGTTACGAGGGCTACTTTTCCTTCAAGTAAAGCCATTTTTTTAAAAAGAAGAGTTAGAACAAGGGGAAAGAGGCAGTACCCTGCATCCAGGGCAGGCAAAAATAGGGCACACTGAAGGAATCAGCCCTTCAACAGACCTTCGTCGGCGAAGCTGTAGTAGCCACGCTCGGAAACGATGAGGTGGTCGAGCAAGGGTAATTGGAGCACTTTGCCTGCGGCTTCCAGGCGTTGCGTCATTTCTATATCGGCTCGGCTGGGTGTGAGGCTCCCGCTCGGGTGATTGTGTACGGCGATGATGGAAGAGGCGCGCGCATCGAGAGCGGTTTTAAAGATCATTTTAGGGTCTACAATGGTGGCGTGGGTTCCGCCACTGCTCACGCGCTCGCGAGCGATGACCTCGTTACTGCGGTTAAGCATCAAAATCCAGAACTCTTCGTGGTGCCGGTCGGTCAGCATAGCCGCCACTACGTTGAACGCATCGCGGCTGCACGTGATGCGCGGCCGTTCGCGCAGGTCGGCTATTTGCCGACGCCGGCCCAATTCTAAGGCTGCGGCGATGGTGATGGCTTTGGCCTGTCCCACTCCTTTGATACGTTTAAGGTCGGCCACACTTAGGCGCCCCAACGCATGCAAGCTGTGCTCTACCGAGGCTAAAATATCTTGGGCTACGGCCACGGCGCTGCGTCCTAATGTGCCAGAGCCGATTAAAATGGCCAACAGCTCGGCGTCAGAAAGGGCATCGCTCCCTTTGAGTAGCATCTTCTCTCGGGGGCGGTCTTCTTCAGCCCAAGTCGTGATGGCGCGATGCAAGGAGGAATTGCCTTTAACCATGGCGCTGCTTTTGATGTCAAAGATTATACTTTTGCGTATATTTTCCAATATGCTTACACCTGTCACTGCTTCTACTTCTCCGCTCGACATAGCGCGGCAGACCATCCGCCTCGAAGCCAAAGCGCTTTTGGAACTGGCTAACAGTTTGGAAAAGTCTCCTGATTTTCAAGCTTGCGTGGATGCCATTGTCAACAGCCATGGCCGCGTCGTGCTCACTGGTGTTGGCAAGAGCGCTATTGTAGCGCAGAAAATTGCTGCTACTCTCAATTCTACCGGCCAGCCCGCGCTTTTTCTGCACGCTGCCGACGCCATTCACGGCGACTTAGGCATGGTACAGCCTGGCGACATGGTAGTTTGCTTGTCTAAAAGCGGGGAAACACCAGAGGTAAAAGTCCTCATTTCGCTGCTCAAGAGCTTTGGCAACCGCCTCATCGCTATTACGGCCAACCGCAACAGCACATTGGCCCGACAGGCTGACTATGTGCTTTGGACGCCAGTAGAGCAAGAAGCCGACCCAAATAACTTGGCCCCCACGGTTAGCACTACCTGCCAAATGGCCTTAGGCGACGCCTTAGCTACGGCCCTACTTACCGTGCGGGGCTTCACCCAGGAAGACTTCGCGCGCTTTCACCCTGGAGGTGCTCTAGGTAAACAGTTGTATCTGCGCGTGGGCGAGCTGAGTGCTTTACACGATCGCCCAGCAGTGCACCTAGATACGCCCCTGCGCGAGGTGATTATTGAAATCTCTAGCCGACGCCTAGGCGTCACTGCTGTGCTGGACAGCGACGGCAAGGTTGCTGGAATTATTACCGATGGCGACTTGCGCCGCATGCTCCAGAAAAACGCAGACATTAGCAGCGTCACTGCTCGTCAGATCATGACCAGCCACCCTAAAACCATTCGACCCGACGCCTTGGCAGTGCATGCGCTGGAAATTATGCGCCAATATTCCATCACCCAACTGTTAGTTACTGATGGCGATAACTACCTCGGTGTTGTTCACCTGCACGACCTGCTGCGCGAGGGCATTGTATAAAGAGGCCTCTCAGTTGCGCCGCTCTCGTCTCATTTAACCCTCTAAAAATTAGCAGTCTATGCAAAAGAGCGTCCTGTGGGAGGTTGTTCGGTCCCTAAACAAAAAAGAGGTGCGCGAACTGAACAAATGGCTCCATTCGCCAGCCCACAACCAGCGCGAAGACGTAATACGACTCTTTGAGTATCTGCACAAACACCAAGCCACCGACGGAGGAAACGCCTTAGATAAAAAACGCGTCTGGAAGGCCATCTTCCCCGACGAGGCCTATGATGACGATCGCCTTCGGCAAGCCATGTTTTTTCTATTGAAAGCCATTGAAGACTATCTGGTTTTTAAGAACCTCACGGAAGACCGCGCTACTTATCTGACTGTGTTAGCCAAAATGTATCGCTCGCGCAAGCTGGACAAAGCTTATCGCCAGGTGCATCGCCAGGGCCTCGAATGGTTGCAAAAACAGCCTCTGCGCAACGGGTACTATTTGTTGCATCGCTATTTTTTGGAACTGGAAGAATACAACTATCGCTTGCCTATCTCCCAAAATGCACCGGTCAACTTGCAAGAGTCAGCCGATGCGCTGGAAAAGTGGTTTTTAGCTGAAAAATTGCGGATTGCCATGGCCATGATTGCGCACCGCAACGTTTTTCAAAAAATCGTTTATGACCCAGGTCTATTGCCCGAGTCGCTTGACTATGTGCTAGGCAAAGACTTGCTCAAGGAACCGGCCATCGCAGCTTTTTATTACGCCTACATGGCTATTACACAGCCCAATGATGAGCGGTATTTTGATCAATTAGAAAATCTGATACACAATCAAATAGAAGTCTTCGACCATTCCGAGGCGCGCGTGCTCTATATTGCTGCTATCAACTATTGTGTGGCCAAAATTAACCAAGGCAACTCAGACTACGCAGAGCGTGCTTATCATCTCTATCGCTCCGGTCTGGAAACAGGCACCTTGCTGGAAAACGGCCTCGTTTCGCGCTATACCTTCGGCAACGCCGTTAGTGCTGCTTTACGCACAGGTAAATACGACTGGGCAGAGCAGTTCATTGCGCAATTTCAACACCATTTGGAAGAGCGCGAGCGCAAAAGCATTGTCAACTTCAATCTCTCTCGTATTTACTACGAAAAAGGCGACTACGATAATGCCCAACGCCTTCTTACGCGCTTTGAATACGACGACATGCTGCTCAACATCATCGCCAAGACGATGCTCCTTAAAATCTATTACGAGCAGGGCGAGTTTGAAGCCTTTGAGTCGCTCTGGGAAAGTATGCGCATATACCTGCAGCGCAAGGAAGCGTTGGATCCTACGCGTAAACTGGCCTACAAAAACATGCTCCGCATGATGCGCCGTCTGCTCCGTTGGAACCCTTACTCCAAACCGCAAACGGAGCGCTTACGCCAGCAAATCGAGAGCACACCGTCGCTCATGGAAAAAGAATGGCTACTCAAGCAAATAGAGAAGCGCTAAGAGGAGATGCCTTATTCCGATTGTAAGCACTTTAGGAATTCTTCTTCCGTCCAGATCGCCACTGTACCCAACTCCTGGGCTTTGCGCAATTTACTACCGGCTTTTTCTCCTACCACGAGAATATTCAGGTTTTTGCTCACGCCACTGGCGATGGTGGCACCAGCCGCAGCGGCTCGCGTTTCGGCCTGCTCACGCGTCATGGAAGTGAGGGTGCCGGTAAAAAGGATAGTCTTGCCTACGAGTGGCCCTTCGGTCGCACTGGCCAGGCGCCGGTCTTCAGACGTCTGTTGCAGGTTAACGCCCAGGCTCTCCATGGTCTGCAGCATTTCGATGTTGTGCGGATTGCGGAAGAAAGTGTACACGTTCTTCGCCAGCACAGGTCCGACGTCTTTAATCTGTTGGTAGCGCTCCATATCCCAGTCTTTCAGATCCAACACATGCTCCACCTGCGCCGCTAACAGTTTGGAGGATTTTTGGCCTAAGTGATGAATGCTCAAGCTATGCAACAAGCGGTAGATGGGGTTTTGCTTTGCCTTTTCAATGGCTCTGCGAAGGTTGGCAGCAGACTTTTCGCCAAAGCCTTCTAACTGAGCAATTTTGTCGTAGTCCAATCGATAAATGTCGGTGATGGAGCGCAGCCATCCCAGGTGATAGAAGCGTGTGATGGTGCTCTCGCCCAGGCCTTCGATATCCATGGCATTTTTAGAGGCGTGGAAAATCATGCGCTGAAGCACTTGTGCCTCGCAGTCGGCGTTAGGACAGCGCCAGATGGCCTCCCCCTCCGGTTTGTAAAGAGGGCTTGAGCATACGGGGCAGTGGGTGGGATACTCGATACGGCGTTCGGAGCCATTACGCAAGTGGTCAAGAGCCTTGACGATGTATGGGATGACATCGCCCGCGCGCTCTACCAGCACGTAGTCGCCGATGCGAATATCCTTGCTGCGAATGAAATCCTCGTTGTGTAGGCTGACGTTTTGGATGGTTACGCCGGCCAGCGCTACTGGCTCTAGTTTGGCCACAGGTGTAATGGCGCCGGTTTTGCCAACCTGAAATTCCACGTCGCGCAGGCGCGTAGTAGCCTGCCGAGCCTTGAACTTGAACGCAACGGCCCAACGCGGGTGGTGCGTTGTAGAGCCGCATTTTTCCTGTAAATATAGAGCATCGACTTTGACTACCATGCCGTCAATTTCGTACGGGTAGACGTCTCGCTGGTTTTGCCAGGCTTCGCAGAAAGCAATAACCTCGTGAATGCCCTTACAGAGTTGGCGCTCAGGCAGAGCTGTCGCGTCGGCTATTGTTGCAGGGACTTTGAAGCCTAGTTTTTCTAATAAGTTTAACGCGGCAGTATGGGTAGGCAGCTTATCCAGAACACTGCGCCCAGTGGCGTCGGCGGCGTAGGCAAGGTGATACACAAAAGCTTCGAGGCCACGAGCAGCAGCTTCCTTGGGATCTTTCATGCGCAGGCCGCCTGTGGCTGCATTGCGCGGGTTGGCAAACAGCGGCTCCCCTGCGGCTTGACGGGCAGCATTTATTTTTTCAAATACATCTTTTCGAAGGATGGCCTCTCCGCGCAGTTCTACTTTGAAGAAGCCGTACTCCGAAAAAGGCGCCTGTAAGGGCACTGAGCGGAGAGTACGAATGTTGGCCGTAATTTCATCACCCACTAAGCCATTGCCGCGCGTAGCAGCGCGTACCAAACGGTCGTTCTCGTACACCAATGCAATGGTACCGCCATCGAACTTGGGCTCTACAGCATACTCGATGAGCATATCGGAAGGCAGCGCGGCTAACCTCTTGACCGCCAGATCGAAGTCTACTAAGTCGCTCGCATCGTAGGAGTTATCTAGAGAGAGCATGGGCGTCAGGTGCGCCACTTGGTTGATCTCCTCGATGATATCTGACGACACGCGTTGGGTGGGTGAGTCCGGCGTCATCAATTCGGGATGCTCGCGTTCTAAGGTTTCCAGTTGCTTGTACAGTTGGTCATACTCAAAATCGCTGATGACGGGGTCGTTAAGCACGTAATAGCGCCACTCGTGGTAGCGTATGACGCTGCGCAGGTTTTCGATGCGTTCAGCAGCAGTTTCGTCAGAGGTTTGCCCTTGTGGTGTGGAGAGCAGGTTTTTGGATAACTCGTAAAGAGCTCGCTGGGCCTCGGGCGTGTACATGGAAAGAGAAGATTGTTGAGGCAAAAGAACAATAGAACAAAACTTAGCGCATTTTTTTCAGTGCCAGCTCGGCCACGTGTCGGGCAAGAGGCAAGTTGTCATGGGGCTTATCGGTGTAGTCCAGGGTGATTTTGATGAGAAGATGGTTTTTCTTGACCATTAAGGAAGTAGTGGAAGTGCTCCAGAGCGCGTCATCGCCTAAGCCAACGACATCTTTTTCGTAGATATGCCGCTGCTTGTTGCGCAGCAGGTCAAATTGTTGTTGGGCGATGAGCTCGCGCCCGTAGTCAATCACCTGGATAACTAACGTGTTTTTAAACTCCCGATATTCTGAGCCAGGCTGTTCGTTGGCGCGCTCAATTTCGCGCCAATTAGGCTTCATCCAGTAACGCAAGCAAAAGGCTTGGCCGGGTAGGTTGCGCACATTGAGAATGTCGCGTTTAGGGTCTATCTGAAAAAGGTCGATGACCTCTTCGTCTGTTACTAAAAGACAGCCGTTTTCTTTCCATGGGTTAGGTAGCGGCGCTACATCGCCTGTGGTGGTGTCAATTGTCATGGCTACAGGCGGGGGCGCCGGTGCGTCGCTTCCACAGGAACCACCCGCAACGATACACCACAGCGCACCAGAGTATACGCAGACTATCCAAGTTAATTTTGGGCGAAGCATGAAGCCGACTGATTAAACACAACTGCTTACAAAGGGCAGCAAAGATAGTGGCGGTTTCTACCCAAAGCGGTTTTTAACCTTTCCCTCTCTACAGGTAGCGTCAAGGCGACATAAGTTCTTGTTTGCCTTTCATACTTCTTTCCATTCAAAAGCACTTTTGAGCACCTTAGCCCGTGCAGCAGCGGCATGAAGCCATGATTGGGGGAGCCCTATCAGGCCAATCTATTGCTATAGAAACTCGCAACCACTCCACCAGGTGCCTACGCCATGCTGTCAGAGAGATTCTACGCCAAGAGTTGGCCGCGCGCTTGCTGTGCTCTAGCAAAAATCAAAGTTGTGAGGCTTTTCAGAAAAATATGCACATTTGCCGCTAAACAAAACCGTATTATCTAATCTATCAACCAGCTGCTCTTCTTATGCACCCTACCTACAAACTTATGCTATTGGCCTGGCTCGGGGTTATTGCCTGGGTGGCCTTTGTTATCTTTTCCAACCGCAAAATCCACCCTAAAGTCCTGTTTGCTCTCTTCATGGTAGAGCTGTGGGAGCGCTTCAGCTACTATGGCATGCGCGCCATCTTGGTACTTTACATGGTCGCCAAAGCTACAAAAGAGGCTGAGAACCCCGGGCTTGGGATGAGTGATGCTGCTGCTTATGGCATATATGCCGCCTACGGGGCGTTGGTATACCTTACACCTATCATTGGCGGCTATTTCGCTGACCGGATGATGGGCTACCGGCAAGCAATTATTTGGGGTGCCCTCCTCATGGCTGCGGGGCAGTTTACTCTTTTTTTAGACAATATCGTCACCTTCTACATAGGCCTGGCGCTCTTGGTTGTGGGCAATGGCTTTTTTAAGCCCAACATATCCTCTATGATTGGCAAGTTCTATGGAGCGGGTGACTCGCGGCGCGATGGGGCGTTTACCATTTTTTACATGGGTATCAATATTGGCGCCTTTCTTACGCCCTTGACGTGTGGCGCTATCGGGGAAATTGAAGGTTGGCGCTACGGCTTTCTGACTGCGGGCTTAGGCATGGTGTTGGGCTGGCTCATTTTTCAGTGGACTCAGGCCAAGGGCTGGATCACGAGCGAATTTGACGAGCAAGGTCAGCCTCTGCCGCAACCTCGGCCCATCGGCCTGCCGCCCCGAGATGCTCCAAGCCTGGCAGGCATTAGCGGAAGGCTGATTCCCTACATAGCCACTGTCCTGTTGGTGTTTGCCTCTTGGCTGCTGGTGCGCAACGATAACGTGGTGGACATTCTCCTGGCGGCTGTGGGCGCGAGTGTCATCGGCTATATGCTTTATCTATCGGGTAAATACGATACTGTGCAGAAGCAGCGCATTTGGGTAATCTTGCTCCTGTTGCTGTTTACGACGGTATTCTGGACGTTCTTTGAGCTGGCGGGCTCGGCGCTCAACCTCTTCACCGCTCGAAATGTGAACAAGAATATGCTGGGAACGGAGCTAACTACTACTTTCTTCCAGGCCGTCAACCCGCTGTTTATCATGATTTTTGCCCCTATCTTCTCGTGGCTGTGGATCCAGCTAGCACGTGCCGATCGCGAACCCGCAGCGCCGTACAAGTTCAGCGCAGGTCTACTTTTGCTGGGGTTGGGTTTCCTGGCTTTAGAAACAGGGAAGGGCACTGCTACGGCCGGCTTGGTGCCTGCTATTTTCCTGATTACACTTTATCTGCTGCATACTCTGGGGGAGCTGACGCTTTCACCCGTAGGGCTATCGTTGGTGACCAAATTAGCTCCTGCTCAAATCGTAGGCTTTGTGATGGGTATCTGGTTCCTTTCCTCTTCCATTGCTCACCAAGGGGGTAAGCACATTGCTAAGTTAACGGCAGTGGACGAGATAAAAATCGTAGCTAGTTCGAGTTTTCAAGATTGTTTCCCTGACAAAACGGTGCTGGCAGCTTTCGATAGAGGAGAGGCGCTAATTGTGAAGGAAACGCAGCAAAAGGATAAGAAGCAAGTAACAAAAGAAACTATATTGCCACTGGAAAAAGCAATGGTGCGCGATGCTTTTGTGGAGAAGGTCAATACCTTAGCGGGCGGGGAAGGGCCCAAGTACTTTGTTGGAAAAATTAAAGTGGGCAAAGACACCCTTGCCTTTCTGACTGCCGACCCACAGTACGCTGCTCCACATCCGATTAGAGAGGTAGAAAGCAAGGAGGCTAAAAAGATCGTGGATGACAGTTTGACGGGCCAGGCAATTGTATGCCTGCGCAATGACTCTTTGAAGCTCAGTCTCAGCATTTTCCGCATCTTGGGCCTTGTTGCTATTGGATGCGCTGTCTTGCTGTTGCTATTGGGGCCAATGATTAGTCGCTGGATGCACGGTATCAAATAGCATTGCTCTTGGGCGCTACCATGCTCTCGCCTGCGGCTTTATGGGTAAGGCGAGGGCATGGGTTTTTAATTTTTGGTGCAGGTTTAGTGATCTTCAGGGCGTCCTAAGATGCGGCCTTTTTCATATTGCTGTTGGAGCAAGGTTTCCTCGCGGCGATCTTCTTCTGTGAATTCAGGCGGTTCCATGCGCGATAGGTTGGGCTGTCCAGCGTCTATCCAAGCCGAATACCAAGCGGAAGCCACAGCATGGATGGCCGAGCGCATCTGGCGCTCCACCATGCCGTCCATGGCCTGCTGATAAGTGGCAGCGTATTCAGGGCAGGGTACAATGACTACAGCACGCCCTCGCGTTTCGGGGCATTTCTGTTGGTCAGCAGGGTAGTGCTGGCGTAGACGCCACTCGATGGAGAGTACGCTGTCCACCAGTCTGTGGCTGTTCAGGACGGCGTTCCAGTAATAATGTGTAGCGTTGCCGATATATCGCGGTTTGCCCACAAAGTAGTCGTATTGCTCGTCAGCAAAGAGTTCGGGGATGCGGCTTTCCCAGAAGGCGTGGATGCCGACCTGGCCGGTCTTCTGACCATTATAGTTGCTGGTCGTGTGCAGAGGCACGTGTGCGTCGCCGATATAATGGCCGATATCAGCGCACAAGCGCAGGATACGCTTGGCGTCGCGCCGTCGAAAGGCCTCTGTTAGGTCGCGCTGCATCTTTTGTAAGTGCCAGGGCAAAATGCCATGAGCCGATAACGTCTCCTCAAAAAATGCCGATTGTAATGCAGTTACCAGCAAGTTGTGCTGCTCCAAAAACAGCGAAAGCGCATCAACTTCGAGTCGCCGATCGGGGTTTGTAAAAGCGGGCACTATGTGTTGCCCAAAGTATGTGCGCCATGCCCTCAGGGTATCCGATGCGGATGCGCGTCTGCCGCTGTAGACTAAAAGAGTGTCGCCTTTGACGGTTATGCCGAACACTTTGGTGTACTGCAGAAGCGCTTCAGGGAAGGTACGCGGCAACGCTTCAAAAGGTGGCGAGCCGTATTCATCTAAGTCAATGTAGTGGCGTGGTCCTTCGGCGAGTATCGCATATCGCCGCATATCGGCGTCTGTAGCATGGTCGGCTATCCAGTCTATATGCCGTTTGAAAAAGACGAGCATCTCAGGCGGCAGCGTCATAACGGCTAACCGATTGATGCGACGATGAGCAAAGAACCCCCACGGCGCCTTTGTCGAGCACCCCATCTCAGAACAACTCTTGAGCGGCGCAGGTGGCTGCGGCGCTCTCCACCCTGAAATACCGAGCACGCTCAAAGAGAAGAAAAGCATCAGGCAGAAAAGGCGCATCATTTTTCCTTTTGACAAAGTTGGCGCTTTTCTACGGAACCGTCAATCTGACGAAGGCGAAGAGATCGGACTTGGATAAAAAAGCCTGCCCCGCATTACGCAGAGCAGGCACATCAAAACAAAACGAAAAACCAACTTTATCTCTAAATGAGCACAATGGCTCCTTCTTTCACTCTCCTGCTGTTCGAAGTTCTACTTGTAACGTTTTTTCCTTGCCTTCTCGTACAATGGTGAGCGTAATCGTATCGCCCGCCCGCGATCGAGCTACGACTTCCTGCAATTCAGGGACAGTAGTAACGCTGCGGCCGTTAATTTTGGTGATGATGTCGTTTGGGCGAACCCCAGAGCGAGCGGCTGAGCCTCTTGGGTCTGCAGCTTTTACCCATACCCCCGGAGTTAGCGGAATACCCAGTTGATTGGCCAAGTGTCCGTCGAGAGTCGCTATTTCTACGCCCAAATAAACGCGGCGATACTTGCCGTATTTAATAAGGTCGTCGGCAATGCGCCGGGCCAAGTTGACGGGAATAGCAAACGAATAGCCAGCAAAAGCCCCCGTTGGAGAGGCTATAGCCGTGTTGATGCCGATAAGGCGGCCATACACATCCACCAACGCTCCTCCCGAGTTGCCTGGGTTCACGGCGGCATCCGTCTGGATGAACGATTCAATTGGAGCGCCACGGCGAATGATATTGATGTCGCGGCTCTTGGCACTGACAATCCCCGCCGTTACAGTAGAGGTTAAATCAAAAGGGTTGCCCACGGCCAACACCCACTCCCCAACGCGAACCGCATCGGAGTTGCCCATCTCAATAGCAGGCAGTTGAGTTGCTTCTATCTTTAGCACGGCCATGTCTGTACTCGCATCGGCACCCACTAAGCGGGCTTTAAACTCCCGTCCGTCGTGTAGCGTGATAGTATATTCATCAGCAAACTCAATGACGTGATTATTTGTCAAAATATAGCCATCGGCAGTGTAAATAACACCCGAACCCGTGCCCGAGCGCGGACGCACGTCTTCCTGGAAGAAGAACCTGTCGCCGAAAAAGAACTGGAAGGGATCAGTACGGCGATAGCGCTGAATAGCAGCCTCTCGGCTTTCGGTGGCTTTGATGTGTACAACGGCAGGCATGGAGCGCTCTGCAGCGCGAGTAAAGTCGAACGGTA
>JBEQAD010000037.1:0-15969 GCA_041640515.1 Saprospiraceae bacterium
ACCGCCCTCATCGTAGGTATCAAAAAAGAATTTAGCGTGGGCGCCACCAGCGCGCTTTACAACGCTATTTCCAGCAATGGCCTCACCACCAGGGAATTGTACGTTATCAATACTGGCAACGGCGAGCTCACGGCTTTAGAGTCGGGTGGCGGCACAGTAGGAGGTAACAATGCCTTCCTTAACAACGTATGGGCTAGTTGCCACAGGGTCAAAGCCAACGCCCAAGTGCTTATAGACAACGCCGACAATGTGCGCGAGACCGGGACCAATGAGATGATTAAGGCCTACGGATACGTCTTCAAGGCCTTGGCCATCGGCACGTTGGCCAACTTTTGGGAGCAGATACCCACGGAGGTCGTGTCGGTAGATGAATTTTTAGCCGGCAGACGCCCAACGTTCAAAAACCGCATTGATGCTCTAAAAGAGGCTATTCAATGGCTTAACACAGCACAGTCTTTGGTGGAAACTACAACACCCTCTGCATTTTTTAACAACAAAGTAGGCACGGACATCGACATCAAAAACTTGGTCTATGCTCTTCAGGCGCGCTACAACCTTATGGTGGGTGACTATGCTAAAGCGCTGGAGGCAGCCAATCGGGTAGACCTGACCAAGCGCTCTATTTTTCGATTCGATGCGGTCAGCCAGAATCCGGTCTTTCGGGTGTCATTGGTCAACAACAACACCTACAACGGCGTGGTCAACTTTGGCCTGCCCGATATCCTGAAGCCTGAAGCGGGCGACGGACGCATTGCTTTCTATTTAGGAAATAATACTGCTCCTGTGCGCGTCCAAGGCTTTTTCAAAAACGACGCCGACCCCATTCCGCTTTACTTACCTGGTGAGATTATCCTCATCAAGGCAGAGTGCCATGCTCGGCTCAACCAGTTGCCCGAAGCCATCGCCGAACTCAATAAAGTACGCACGAAAACCACAGATCCTTTTGGAGTAACGGCTAAGCTGGACGCTTATGCGGGCAACGCGAACGACAAGGACGAAATTTTGCTCAACATCTATCAGCAGCGCTGCATCGAACTGTATATGAGTGGGCTGAAGCTTGAGGATTCGCGCCGCTTCGGTCGCCCTGGCCCGGGTCAGCCCGGGGCTGAGCGCAACCGAAATTTCTATCCCTATCCCACAGTGGAGCGCGATAACAATCCCAACACGCCACCTGACCCACCCGTGTGATAGTTACCTACAGAGGGTGCTCTCCGGCTGGAGGGCACCCTCTGTAATCTTGCTCCTATCTGTTGCGCAGAGGGCCTGTGAATTAGCGGTGGTGAGGAGCTCTCGAAAGGCTGGGCTGCTGATTGATGACGCGCTCCTGCTGGCTGATACTTTCTTGGTGAATGGCTTCCAACAGCAGCGTGATAAACTCTTGGCTAAGTTCGTTCTTTTGGCCGCGCAGCAGTAGGGCTTCGCGCAAAGCGCGGAAGCGTTCGGGCTGCAGGACGGCGATATTCTTTTCCTTTTTGATGAGACCTATATCGCGCACCAGCTGCATACGTCGGGCGATGAGGGCGATGATTTCTTCATCAATCTCGTCTACGGCTCGGCGGCAATTCTCAATAGAAGCTAAGAAGTCCGGATCATCGGTAGTGAGGGCGCGCCGTATCAGCGTCGCCATCATGTGGCGGAATTGCTCTGGTGTAATTTGCTGTTCGGCGTCGCTCCAAGCCGCGCTGGGGGTAGGGTGCACCTCCACCATTAGGCCATCGTAGTTGAGGTCATAGGCTTTTTGAGCAGTTTCGCTCAGAATATCGCGGCGTCCGCAAATGTGGCTGATGTCGCAGAGTATTTCCATTTCTGGAAAAGTCTGCATAAGATCAATGGCAATTTGCCAACGCGGAGCGTTGCGATAAACCGAATCGCCGTACATAGAAAAACCGCGGTGTACGGCAGCCATTTGGCGTATGCCGACCTGGGATAAGCGCTCAAAGGCGCCGATCCAGAGTTTCAGATCTGGGCTAATGGGGTTTTTCACCAGCACAGGCACGTTGGTACCCCGCAATGCCTCGGCAATTTCTTGTACAGAGAAGGGATTGGCTGTTGTGCGGGCTCCTATCCAAAGCACGTCAATGCCATGCGTTAGGCATTCAGCTACATGGTGGGCATTGGCCACTTCGGCAGTCACACGCAGGCCGGTTTCCTGTTTAACGCGTTGCAGCCAGGCTAGCCCGGGGGTGCCTACTCCTTCAAAGGCGCCAGGACGTGTGCGAGGTTTCCAGATACCGGCTCTAAAAAGGGCGATGCCATCCTCGCGCAAGGCATGGGCCGTAGCAAGTACTTGGCTTTCCGTTTCAGCGGAGCAAGGGCCAGCTACCACAATAGGCCGATGGGAAGAGAAGACGGGCTCGAGCGTCATACATACAAGCGGCATTGATGCGGAATGCTCAAAACACCCTTGCAGCCATAAAGTTGGCGACAGAGGGGGCTGCTCATTCTTGCGCGGCGGGCGATGTTTCTTCTGCTGCCGTTGGGGGAGGGGTATTTTCATCTGGGTTTTCCCTTTTTCGGCGGCTCTGCTCTCGCTTGATCCGTTCTTCGGCTTCTATCTTGTCATAAGCCTTAATGATTTCTTTCACCAGCCGGTGACGCACCACATCTTCTGCTGTCAGGTTTAACACAGCGATACCGCTGACCCCCTCCAAGATATCCATGGCCTGACGCAGGCCGGACTTTTGATGACCAGGCAAATCTACCTGACTAAGGTCTCCCGTGATGATGCACTTGGCGCTGGGGCCCAGCCGGGTGAGAAACATCTTCAGTTGTAATGGTGTGGCGTTTTGCGCCTCGTCGAGAATAATGTAGGCGTTGTCTAAGGTGCGCCCGCGCATGAAGGCGAGGGGAGCAATTTCGATGATACGATTGTCCATGAAGAACTGCAGTTTATCCATGGGCAACATGTCGTCTAAGGCATCGTAAAGGGGCCGGAGGTAGGGGTCTACCTTTTCTTTTAGGTCGCCAGGCAGGAAGCCGAGGCTTTCACCGGCCTCCACAGCTGGGCGAGTGAGGACGATTTTTTTAACGAGCCTATTTTTCAAAGCGCGCACAGCGATGGCTACAGCCGTATAGGTTTTGCCGGTGCCGGCGGGGCCGATGGCAAAGACAATGTCGTTGTGCTCGCACACTTCCACCAACCGCTTCTGATTGCGCGTCTTGGCTTTGATAGGTCGTCCTTCGCGTCCGAAGAGGATAACGTTAGCCGAGTCCTGGTTGTCGGGCAACCGCACTTCGAAAGGATTTTCTCCTCCCAATAGGTCTTCCACTGTTTGGGAAGGCAACTGGCTGTGTTCGCGCAGGTAACGCACCATCAGCTCTACTTTGGCTTTGGCCGACTGGGTTTGCCGCTTTTCACCGGCGATTTTCAAGCTATTGCCTCGCGAAGTAATGGTTAGTTCGGGAAAGGCTCTGCGAAGCAGGTTGAGTTTGGCGTTATGCTCGCCGTACAGTTCTACGGGATCAACGCCCTCAATAGTCAGAATGATTTCGCTCAAGTTCTTCCTCATTAAAAATTTTTATAGCAGCGGGAGACCTTTTAGTTCATCTTTCCGTCGGCCATTTTAGCGCAAGCGGTAGCCTCCATGCTTTGTCTATACCTTTGCAGAAGTGGTTTTTGCCCACAAATGTAATGCGACAGTTATACTCATCCAACAGAGCTCATCGTGTAAAAGTTCTATGCCCGTACGGCCAATTATTTCCTTGACTACAGATTTTGGTCTTCAAGACTACTATGCTGGTGCGCTGAAAGGAGCGCTATTGCGTGTTTGCCCGGAGGCCCAGGTGGTGGATATTTCGCACGCCATTCGGCCCTTCAACATTGTGCAGGCGGCTTTAGTGGTGCAAAACGCGTATGCACTTTTCCCGGAAGGCTCTATCCATCTGATAGGCGTCCATTGTGCATATGCGCCGAATTTTCGCTTTGTGGCGGCAAAGGCCGAGGGGCATTACTTTGTTGCGCCTGACAATGGCGTGCTCACTTTAATGTTCGAGAGGTTGGGGGAGACGCGCGCGCTTCCGGTAACGCACTTTGTAAGCGGTTTGCCCGTCATCGAGGCGTTTACCCTGGCTGCAAGACACTTGGGCAGTGGTCAGCCGTTGAATACCTTGGGCATGCCAGCAGGGCCGTTGGTAGAGCGCATTCACTTGCGCCCGGTGACGACACGCTCGCGCATTCGCGGGATGGTGGTGCACATAGATCACTTCGACAACGCCCAGGTAAACATCCGACGCGAGACGTTCGAGCGCGTAGGACAAGGACGCTCATTTGCCGTATTTTTTAAGCGACACGACCCTATCACGATGCTATCGCGCTACTACACCGATGTGCCCATAGGTGAGCCATTGTGCCTGTTCAACTCGGCCGGATTTTTAGAAATTGCTGTCAACATGGGTCGTGCGGCCACGCTTTTTGGGCTTCAAGAAGAAGATGTAGTAGAGGTTGTCTTCGAGGATTAGGGTTAGCGAAATCTCGCTGTGAGAACAGATAAAATTATTTCAGCAAAAAATTTTTGTTAAAAAATTGGAGGGATTTGGCATTTTTGCCCTGCGCTCTAAAAACCGGAGTGAGAGCTACCCGGACATTTAATCATCAGTTTCACTAACCAAACTTTCTGAGTATGAACAGGATTTTACTTGGGCTGGCCCTGCTCCTATGCAGCGCCAGCGTGGCTTTTAGCCAACGCACGGTCAGCGGTAAAGTGACCGATGAAAATGGTGAGGCGCTGGTGGGTGTTACCGTAACAGCACCCGGAACTCGGGCCGGCACTCAGACTAATGTGGACGGTATGTTTTCTTTGGAAGTGCCGTCCAATGCCACCGTTCTCAAATTTGCCTACACAGGTTATGAGACACAGGAAGTAGCCCTGGGTGCTACAAATGTGTACAACGTGACCCTGACCAGTAGTGCGAGTACCATTTCGGAAGTGGTGGTAGTGGGTTATGGTACCCAGCAGAAGCGCGCTATCACAGGCAACGTAGCTACAGTACGCGGCGAGGACATTGCCGCTTTACCTGCGCAGAGCTTTGACCAGCTGTTGCAAGGCCGTGCGGTGGGTGTCAACGTCAATCTGCCTAATGGCGTGGTCAATAACCCGCCGGTGTTTCGCGTGCGTGGGATCAACTCCATTAACCTCAGTAGCTTCCCGCTTGTGGTTATTGACGGGGTGCCCACGTTTACGGGCGATTTGAGCGGTACGGCCGCGGCTAACAACGCGCTGTCCAGCCTGAACCCTAACGATATCGAGAGTATTGACATTCTGAAAGATGCTTCGGCGGCAGCCATTTATGGTTCGCGCGCATCGGCAGGCGTTGTGCTCATTACGACTAAGCGCGGCAAAAAGGGTAAAACGCGCGTGCAATACGATGCGTGGGCTGGCTTGACGCAAGTAACCCGTGAGCCGGAAATGATGAATGCACTTCAGTATGTCGAGTTGAAAAACGAAGCAGCAGCCAATGCGGGTTTAGCTGTACCCCGCTTTTTCCTGGACACCATTCCCGGGCGAAATACTTATATTGATACGCGTTGGGCAGACTACATCTATCGCCGAGGCTTCTCGCACAACCATGCTCTTAGCTTCTCAGGCGGAACCGACCAGACGACGTACTACCTATCGCTTGGGTACACCAACCAAGAGGGTATGATCATCGGCAACGACTTTAGCCGCCTGAATGGTCGCCTCAACCTGGATCACAACTTGAGCAGCCGCATCAAGATAGGCGGCACATTGGGCTATACAAAGTCCAATAACTTCGGTCCGCAGTCGGGTTCACTCCCGGGTGCTGCTTTTGCCACGGCAGGGGCTGGCCGTTTGGCTTTTGTTGCAGCGCCCATTGTAGATCCGTATCGCTACGACGCCAACGGCAATCGCCTGCCGGGTATTGCAGGCTACAACATTGCTTCCAACAACCAGTTGGGCCGTGGCAAGAACCTGGAGCAGACGGGCTTCTACAACCCGACAATTATTCTTGACTTGAACAAACACAGCTCAGAAACGAATCAGGTCCAGGCTGCTGCTTACGGCCAGTGGGAAATCCTCAAAAATTTGGCTATCAAGACCCAGTATGGCATTGACAACATCAACGTCGAGAACATTACTTTCTGGAACCCGTATCATGGCGATGGTTTCGGTCAGAACGGTTATGCCGCTAACACCTTCCGCCGCCTACGCCGCTGGAACTGGCAGAACATCCTGACATACGATTTCACGCTGTCAGAAAAGCACAAAGTAGGTCTGTTGGCTGGTCACGAGGAGCAGCATACCACAGACGAAGGGTGGGGCGCTTCGCGCTCGCAGATTGCAGACCCCTTCTTTACTAGCTTCCAAGGCAACTTCACGACGATCAACCCGTTGGGCAACTTCCAGGGCGAGAATTACTTACTGTCGTATTTCGGTCGTGTCAACTATGAGTTCAATCGCATGGTGTATTTAACGGCTAACTGGCGTCAAGATGAGTACTCCGCCTTTGCTCCGGGTCGCAAACGCGGCACCTTCTGGGGGGCATCAGCGGGCTTCACAGTTTCAGAGCTGGATTTCTGGCAAAACACCTTGGGCAATGTTTTCAACTTCTTCAAGATCCGCGGTAGTTATGGCACCGTAGGCAACAACCTGGGCATCGGCGACTTTGCTTCGCAAAGCTTATACGCTTCGGGTTTGTATGGTGCTGCCCCCACTTTTGTATATAGCCAAGCAGGCAACCCGCTGCTGTCGTGGGAGACGAGCGAGAAAACGGATGTAGGTATCGTTTTTGGGCTGTTCAACGATCGGCTTCAGGGCGAGTATACGTACTTTACGAATAACATTGACGGCTTGATCCAGAATGCTCCTCAGGCACCATCCAAGGGTATCCCAGGCAACATCATCGCTATCAATATTGGCTCGATGGTGAACAAGGGGCATGAATTTGGCCTAAGTGGCACTATCGTCCGCAAGGGTAAGTTTTCGTGGACGTCCAACGCCAATATCACTTTCATGACCAACGAGGTGACCTCGTTGTACGAAAATAGCGACGTATTGGCAGCCACATCTGGTCTGGAGACGACGAACATCACTCGCGTTCGCGAGTCGGTAGGTAGCATCTTTGCCGTTGAGACGCGCGGGGTCAACCCAGCCAACGGCCGCCGCATCTTCGTTCTGGGCGACGGCACGGAAGTGCAATACAACCATGCTGCTCCGGCAGGCCAGCGCTGGACGAAAGTTTCCGATGGCACTACTTCTCGGGCGCCGTCCCTGGCCACGGATGGCAAGGTGTATGGCCCAGCAATTCCAAAGTGGTTTGGCGGTTGGGATAACACCTTTACCTATGGCGGTTTCGATTTGAATGTGCAGATGAACTACGCCGGCGGCTACTTCGTGTATAATGGTAGCAAGGCCGGCCAACGCGACCAGCGTTTCTGGAATAACACAGTGGAAGTGTACGAAAAGCGCTGGACGGAAAACAACAAAAATGGCACTATCCCGCGGGTGGTGTTTGGCGACAACATCTCCAACGGCTCCTTCTTGCCTATTTCGGAGAACGTAGAGAAGGGCGACTTCCTCCGCATCCGCAACATTACCTTAGGCTACCGTTTGCCTAACCGTCTGCTCGACCGCGTCCGTATCAATAGCTTGCGCGTGTATGCCAACGTGAACAATGCCTTCCTGTTCACTGGCTACACCGGCACTGACCCAGAGGTGTCCTCCAACGGCAATAGCAACACCACTCCGGGCGTGGATCGCAATACGGTACCTATGGCCCAAAGCTTCACCATTGGTATTAACCTCGGCCTTTAATTTTCTAAAAAGCAAGAACAATTATGAAACATATTGCGCAAATACCGAAAAAAGCAGCGGTGTTGCTGATGGCTACCCTCCTGCTCTTTGTTCCTCACTCCTGCCGGCGCGAGTTGCTCGACCCGGTGCCCATCAATACGTTAGCTGATGCTACAGCGTTCGCTACTCCTGACCGCTTTTTAAGCAACCTCAATGGCATCTATGCCCAGCTTAAAAGCGGCCAGTTTTATGGCGGTCGTTTCTTAATTTATAACGACGTACGCGGTGAGGAATTCCTCAACGAAACAGGCAACGGCGTGACGGCGCTGCAAACGTGGAACCACACGGTGTTTGAGTCTTCTAACGAGGTCAACAACCTGTGGAATGCAGCTTATCAGACCATTAATAGCTGCAACATCTACATTGACCGCGCAGACAAAAACCGCAGCGTGGTAGGCAACGATGCTTTAGTGGATCAGTACATTGCGGAGGCTCGCTTCATTCGCGCTTTGTGCTATCACAGCCTCGCTCGCATGTATTGCCCACCGTATGCCGATGTGGTAGCCAATCCCAACCGCAACCAATATGGTTTGCCGCTGCGTTTGCGTCCAGAGATCGGCCCAGAGAACAACGATTTGCCGCGCAGCCCTGTGACCGAAGTGTACAAGCAGATTTTGGACGACCTTAACGCTGCTGAGCCTAAGTTGGCTGCAACCAACGGCAGTGCTCTGCTTAACGTGACGCGTGCTCATCGGAATACTGCCATTGCGCTTAAAGCACGTGTATACATGGGTATGCAGCGATACAGCGATGCGCTGACAGAGCTGAGTAAGATCGTGCCCACAGCACCACCCTTTAAGGCACCTAGCGGCGTAGCCCATGAGTTGCAGGCCAATGTCAAAAACGTGTTTACTTCGCCCTTTACCACGACGGAGAGCATCTTCTCCATGCCGTTTACTTCGAATAACCTTCCTGGCACACAGAATGGTCTGGGCAGCTATTACAATCCTGGGCCTCGTGGCATTGGCGATTTCTCCCTCAACCCGAAAGGCATCATCGGCGACACGACGGCATTTCCGGTCAATGACGACCGCCGCGTCAACTTTGTGTTGATCCACACCAATAACAAGCCGTATTTGAACAAATTTCCGCTCGGCCCAGAGCATCTCGACTATGCTCCCGTGTTGCGCTATGCCGAAATGCTGCTCCACGTAGCAGAAGCGGAGGCCCGGGTTAATAACAGCGTTACTCCGCGGGCATTAGATGCACTCAATGCTGTGCGGACACGCTCTAAGGCACCGGCTTATGCAGCGGGTGATTTTGCCACAGTTGATGATTTCATCAATGCCGTTCTTACGGAGCGTCGTATTGAGTTCCTCGGTGAAGGGCATCGCGCTTTCGACATTCAACGTCTGCTCCGGCCCTTCCCACCGAAAGGCCCTGTGAGTGCTGTGCAGCCTCAAGATTCCGAATACATCTGGCCTATACCATCGGGCGAGCGCGCCACGAATAAGGCGATTATTCCGAATCCATAGGTGAAATAATCACGTTTGGAAAAGCCAGCGGGGGGTATCCTGTATCAGGGTATCCCCCGATTTTTATGGGAGGCAGGTGCCCTGAGAAATCAGGAACTATTTCTTCAACCTGTCAAATAGCAGCTTGTTCGATCGCTATGGCCGTTTGAAGCCCCTCTTCTATGGCTCTTTCGGCATCCAGTTCTGCCGCCATGCGTGCTCCTCCGATGCAATAGACGCGCAAGCCCGCAGCCTCCAGCGGCAGCTGTAACTCACACAAGGGTTCCTGGCCAGCGCAAATGATCACATTATCTACGGGAAGCCTTTGAGGCTGCCCATTTACGGTCAAGTGTAGCCCATCGTCGTCAATGCGGTGATATTCAACCCCACTCCAGAATTGCACACCGCGATTTTTCAGCGCCAGTCGGTGAGCCCATCCAGTGGTCTTGCCCATCCGAGCGCCCATCTTGCCTTTGGACCGCTGCAGCAACCACACTTGGCGTTCTGTGGAGGCCGGCATGGGCTTGCCCAACCCTCCTCTTGCGACATAAGTAGGGTCAATGCCCCACTCGCGCAAATAGTCTGCTACATCGTTGCAGGGAGGCACTGTCAGAAAGGTTGCTACATCAAAGCCAATGCCACCGGCTCCCACAATAGCTACCCGCTGGCCTACCGGATGGGTGCCGCGCAGCACATCCACGTACGACAACACACAAGGGTGCTCGATACCGGGAATGGCAGGGCGCCGCGGCACAACGCCAGTAGCCAATACTACAGTCTCGAAAGCGTCCGCTATTAAATCTTCTGCGCTTATGTAGCGTCCAAAGTGCACCTGCACACCGGCCTTTTGGAGGCGAACGTCGAAGTAACGAATGGTTTCAGCAAATTCCTCTTTTCCAGGTATCCGTTTGGCCAGATTAAACTGTCCACCCAATTCGTACCCTCTCTCGAAGAGGTGCACTTCAAAGCCCATTTCACCTAACTCAGCCGCGCAAGAAAGCCCTGCCGGACCGGCTCCGACAACGGCAATGCGACGTTTAGCATGCTGTGGTTTGGGCAAGGACGGTGGAAACAGCGTTTCGCGGCAAGCGCGCGGATTGACTAAGCAACTTGCCTCTTTGTTGGCAAAAATGCGGTCTAAACAAGCCTGATTACAGGCAATGCAGGTGTTAATCTCTGCCGCCCGGCCTTCGCGCGCTTTTTGAGCAAAGTTTGGGTCAGCTAAAAAGGGACGCGCCAGGCTAATCATATCGGCTTGACCAGAGGCAAGAATATCTTCTGCTTTTTCCGGGGTATTAATGCGGTTGGTGGCAATAAGCGGCAGGCGTACGACCCCGCGCAAGCGGGCGGTTACCCAGGCGTAAGCACCGCGCGGCACCAGGGTAGCAATAGTTGGAATGCGGGCTTCGTGCCAGCCAATGCCTGTGTTGAGCAGATTAGCGCCTGCTTGCTCGACGGCCTTAGCTAAGGCGACTACCTCCTCCCAGGTGCTGCCGTCGTCTACAAGGTCAAGCATGGAGAGCCGGAAAATGACAATAAAGTCGTCGCCGGCCTGTTGGCGTACGGAGCGAAGCACTTCCAAAGGAAAACGAAAACGGTTTTCAGCCGAGCCGCCCCACTCGTCCGTTCGTTTGTTGGTGCGCGGAGCGATGAACTGATTGATCAAGTAACCTTCGCTGCCCATAATTTCGACGCCGTCGTATCCCGCTTCGCGGGCTAAAGCCGCAGCTCGACCAAAATCCCGGATGGTTTCGCGGATGAGGCGAGGCGACATTTCCCAGGGCCGAAAGGGCGAAATTGGGGCGCGCAGTGGACTAGGTGCCACCAACATGGGGTGCATCGCATAGCGACCAGCGTGCAGGATTTGCATGGCAATTTTGCCCCCTTCGGCATGTACGGCATCAGTAACGACGCGATGCCGTCGAGCCTCTGCTGTGGTGGTCATTTTCGCACTGAAGGGCGCCAACCAGCCGCGCCGATTGGGCGCAATACCACCCGTAACCATTAGCCCAACGCCGCCGCGAGCGCGCGCAGCAAAATAAGCCGCCAACCGGCTCAGATCGCGCCGGTCCTCCAGTCCTGTGTGCATAGAGCCCATGAGCAGGCGGTTGGGCAGCGTAGTGAACCCCAAATCGAGCGGAGCGAAAAGATGTGGAAATGGTGTACTCATGTCGGATAAGACGGACAAATGGCTCTGCAACAGAGCATGTTGCATTTTGCCTCTGGCAAATAAAAGCTGATTTGGCTTAACGAGAGAAGCGGATGCGCTGCCATATTCGCTCAGCCAGGCAAAGCCCGGCCTTCCAACCTTCCTCACAGGAACGCCGGAAATGGGTGCCGCCAACTATAGCGGCAAACGCCGCCTCTTGTCCGGCTTGGGTTAAAGATGGGAAAACGCGTTCAGGGAGCACAAAGGGCCCTCCTTCTGGGGCATACAGTAGCGAGCCTAAATGCGTTTGGTCTATTAAGCCACTATTGCCCAGCAGGCGTATCAGCAAAGTGGAGCAGGTGGATGCCAGTACGGCTTGTTCGTTGAGATATTCCGGGTGTGCCGGAGTGAAAATCAGTGGCTGCCAATGGGCATTGATGTTCTCCTGAATGTATGAAATCGGTCGAAGAAGGAAGAATTGATACTTCACTGACCAGCTCAGAGAACATCCATCGGCAGCGGCTAAACCCAACAGGCAATATGTACGGGCACAATCGCCAATGTGGCTGCCTTCGCGTTCGAGCAGCTGACGGGCGATGTTAATCCAATGACCGGCGGCTGTGCTGGAGCGTCCAGTTCCATCTTCCCAGTGAAAGGCAACCTGCCGCGTAGAGGTATTCCTAGGAATGCTTACCAGTTCTTGCGCTTGTAAATACCATTCGCTATCGCTGGTTGTGCTGTATGTTGGTGGTATGGCTGGCAGGCAGGGAAGGGAGTCGCTTTGCCATAGGAAAGTTTTTACCTGCCCCCAGAGCGGTTCTACAGGTTTCTGGTCAGCTGCAGTAGGTATCCAGTATTGAGGGTGCTCAGTGTCGCGCTTAGGTAGAACGGGAGTGATCTGTCGGATGCGATAGCGCCCATCGCCACGAGCACGCGCGTTGATGGCTGCGGCAATGCGACCGCCCAGCAGACGCGAGTCCTGACGGACACGTTCTGTCTGGCCGCGCCGAAAGAGCGAATCTTCCTGCGTAGCGGCCAGTTTTTCCAACAGCGAATGCTGGTTGTTGCTCAACCCTTCGAATAGCTCTGGCAAGGCACTGCGCATGGCAGAACAAAGTACAATACCCCAATCGTACACTCTGTCCGGGTCAAACTCGGGAGCTAAGTAGTCGCGAATTTGACCGCTCAGGCTTCTACCTTCGGGCACGCCATGGCACACGGCTTCCCACGCCGTCAGTCCAATGTAGCCCAATATTCGGGCAGCTTCCGGGGCACTCAACTGCTTTTGCTGAATGGTGGTTAAGGTAAAGGCTATCCACTCATGCAAAAAACGCCCTTCGTACTGCTGCACGGTGTAGGTCAGATGTGCTGGACGCGAAGACTCCTCTCCGCGGTGGCAAGCTAGACAGGAGAGCAGCAATATCAGGAGAGGATGATGGACGACTTTTCTCATAATTCGACGCTGCAAAGAACACTATATTTCCGCTAAAGCTTTGGCTGCCGTTTCCTCGAGCTAGAGGCCGCTCCTTATTTAAAACCTAGCGGCAACAATTCTGCCAACTTGGGCGCATAGGTTTTGTCGGTTGCCAGACACGAGGCCAATCAAAACCCACTCTGCACCGTTTGTTGCGCTAAAAATCGCCCTCCTGGTACGGAAATTGCCCCGGTAGCACAACACACTACACACATTATGACCAGTCCAGCAGTGAAAACGCTCAGTGTCGTCATCGCTGACTCGCAGCCCATCTTTGTGGAGGGTTTACAGCACGTGCTTGCTCTGGGCGACAGTCAGTATCGCTTCGACATTCGCGGCACAGCATCTAACCTCACCGACTTGCAGCCTCTGTTAACACAAGAGCGCCCCGACCTGCTTCTACTTGACATGATGCTGTTAGGCGGTGAGATTGCTAGTGCCCTCAGTAGCTTGCGAAAAGCGTATCCTCAGCTGCGCTTGCTTCTCTTCACGTACAACGACGATGTGCGTCTGTTGAAAGCCGCTTTTCGAGGAGGGGCTGACGGCGTTTTGCTCAAATCAGCGACTGCCGATGCTCTCTTTCTCGCTATATCAGACGCGATAGCAGGAAAAACGTATCTGGGCCCAGGGCTTACGTTCAATGAGCAAATAGCAGGTTTGGGGATGGATCCCACTCTGCCCGATACCCATCTTGCTCGAAAATACGGCCTGACGCGCCGCGAAATAGAGGTGTTGCGCTACATCGCTCAGGTTATGAGCAATAAAGAAATCGCCCAACAACTGTACATTAGCGATCAGACGGTGAGCGTACACCGCAAAAACATTATGCGCAAACTGAGGGTCAACAACACGGCGAGTGTGGTCAAAATTGCATTCGAAAATCACCTTGTCTGACGCACCTTTGTAAAATTGGCACGAAACCTGCCTTATCCCGGCCGTAAAAAAAATGGCGGGATAAGGCAGCGTTGTTTTATGAGATGAGGCATCTTTTTTGATATTAAGAAAGCGCCTCGGCTTGAACAGCAGTAAACAACTTCTAATCCCGGGCTCGTGCCCTCCCGCATAATCTCAGTTTTTCTATGGCTTTATCCTTATCCTTAATCACATGAACGATAGACGTTTTACTCTGACCGTTTTCGGGTGGCTTCTGGGAATCTTGCTCGCTTTCCAGGTCAACACGCCCGCCCAAGCACAGTGCACCATGACGTGTAACAACTTCGTGCAGATTTCTCTGGACGACGACTGCGAAGTGACCATTGACCCCGATATGATTTTGGAAGGCAACGGATGCCCTAATGGCAACTTCGTGGTAGAAATTCGAGTCAACGGAGTGTGGGTGCCAGGCGTTGTCAATGCCAATCACATCAACCAAACACTCCAAGTGCGTGTGCGCGAGCTCAATGGCGGCAACAGCTGTTGGGGGTACATTCTGGTACAAGACAAGTTAGCCCCACAAATTACTTGTACCAACATCACCCTTGCTTGCGGTATCACGGTTTATACGCCGCAGTATTTGCAAGACGAGCTCAACATCAGCGCTGCCTATCCCAATGTGGTGGAAAACTGCAGCAACTTCACGCTTTCTTATCTCGACCAGTTTACTGATTTGCCCTGCAATGGCACGGTCAACGGGTTGAACAACATCAGCGCCTACGTGCGCCGTACTTGGACAGTGGTAGACCAAAGCGGAAACTCCGCTTCCTGCACGCAGTTCATTTACTTCCAGCGCCGCAATGTCAACCAAGTGCAGTTCCCGGACGACGTGACCATCTCTTGCGAGAACCCAAACACCAACCCAAGTAACACGGGTACTCCTTTCTTGGTGGAGTTTGGCCGTCCATTCCCCTTGTATCCGCAGAATACGTTTTGCGAGCTGAGCGTCGCTTACAGCGATCAAATACTACCCGTGTGCGATGGCTCTTACAAGATTTTGCGCACATGGACAGCGTTAGATTGGTGCCTGCCCACCAACCCAGGCACTAATCCGCGGCAGCATATTCAACTCATTAAAGTAGAAGACGCTCAAGGCCCCATCATCGACTGCCCAGAGAACATCACGGTGAACACTAACCCATGGAACTGCGCGCGCGACTTAGATCTACCGGATGTCATTCTCGAGGATGGTTGTTCGCGTATCAAAGAGGTTGTGGCCGAATACACGGTCAATGGCATAGGCAGAACGCTGAAAGCCTCGCTACAAAACTTTCCGGGCAATAACCCCTGGCATCCTGATACCCTGGCGGTCTTTGGTGTGGCGCAAGGCTTGCCTTTGGGCAACACGCTCATGCGCTACGTCGCGCGCGACGACTGCGGTAACACCTCTACATGCGAGTTCCTTATTAAAGTAGAGGATCAGACGCCACCTAATGTCGCCTGTGTAGAGTTTACGAAGGTGTCTTTAGGCTCCAGTGGCTCAACGCTGGTCAATGCAAGCACTTTCGACAAAGGCTCCTACGACAATTGTTCACCCGTGCGCTTTAAGGTGCGCCGAATGGATGCCAACCCCTGCCAGCCTAACAATCGTTTCTACGATCAGGTCCGGTTTTGCTGCGAAGACGTAGGGAAGAGCGTTACTGTCATCCTGCGCGTGTACGACATCCCTGTGCCCCATGGAGAAGTTCCTCTGGAGTTTGGCGAAGACAACGCTAACGACTGCATGGTGCAAGTAACCGTGGAGGACAAGCTGAAGCCCTCTTGCAATGCGCCCAGCAATGTTACCGTTTCTTGTAAAAACTTTGACCCTTCGCTTTGGGCTTATGGCATAGCCACCGGCACCGACAATTGCTGTGTGGACACCATTACGGAAACGCGCAACCTCGCTCTTTTTGACACATTGTGTAATCGCGGTACCATCACGCGTACCTTCCGCGTTGTGGACTGTGGCGGCAATACCCAGACTTGTACACAACGCATCATCGTTACCTATGAACAGGATTATTTCGTCCGCTTCCCAAACGATGTAGTAGTAACGGCTTGCGATGGCACGGGCAACTATGGTCAACCGCAATTCTTTGGCAAAGACTGCGAAGCCTTGGCCGTCTCTTATCAGGACGAAATCTTTACGGTTGTCCCCGATGCGTG
>JBEQAD010000038.1:0-15724 GCA_041640515.1 Saprospiraceae bacterium
GGCTTCTTATTGTGGCTCAATGAATTGGAAAATACGGCGGCAGACCTTCAAGGCAGTGGCGAGGGCCCCGAAACCATCCGCGTCATGACCTACCACCGAAGCAAGGGACTAGAATTTCCTGTCGTGGTTTGCCATCAGCTCAGTGCTTCAGTGAAAGACAATCCCTGGGGGGTGGCTATGCAGTCGGAGCGACCACTGCCTGACCTCAACGATATCTTGGGCGGCCGCTGGATTCGCTTTTGGGTCAACCCGTACGGCGACCAATGGAAAAAAACGGCTCTGGAGGCAGCTTTGAAACAGACCGACCTGTGGCAGCAAATTCGCCAACAATTGCGCGAGGAAGAGGGGCGCCTCCTCTACGTCGGCCTCACCCGCGCGCGCGATTACCTGGTGCTGCCCACCGACGCCCGAGGCGACACGTGGATTAGCCGCGTTCTCTTTCAAGACGCCGAAGGCACTTTGCTCAACCACTCCAGTAACGAGCTGCCGGTAGAGTGGCAAGGGCGCTCATTGTCTTGCGAGACGGCTGTTTTTTACGAGCCAGGGACGCTTCCCGACCCTATTCCACCAGCGGAAACTCAGGTGTATTATTTCGACCTGCCTCCAGGAAAAGACAGCGAGCCCCCGCCACAGCTCTGGATAGACCCTGCGGTGGAGTTTCCGCCTGATCCTTTCCTTGGCTGGGCTGACCCCGAACCGTTTGCTTCATCGTTAACGTTTAAAGGCGACTACTCTCCCGCATGGAGCCGTGCTGTTCAGGCGTTTCTGACGGCAGACGACCCCGAGCTGACTTCCGAAGAGCGCTACGACTTGGCCATCTCCATTTTGCAGACGTGGGGCGCCCTCGACAGCATCGCCCTAGCGGCGCTGTTGCAGCATGCCGATGCTTTTAGTCGCTGGCTTTGTCCGGGTCGAAAACATCGCCTCGCGGCGGCCTTTCCTCTGGAAGGCCTAGTGGGCCGGCGCCGTGTCCGCGTGGAGGTGGAGGTATTTTGGGAAGAGGAGCAGCAGGTAACAGCCCTCTTTTTTGCCGATTATGCCGATGAAATGAAAAAGGAAAAAGAGCGGCTGAAGTTGCTCGCTCCCAAAGTCGCATGGGCGCTGCACCTGCTGAAGCGAAGTCAGCCCAAACCTGTCGTTTGCTGGGTCGTTTTTGCCTTGGAAGGGCAGGCAGTGCGTGCCCGTTAATAAGCACCCAGTAGGAAGAGTGGCTAAGGTCATTTTTTAAATGCTTGCTACCTTTGATAATAGAAGCGCTTGAGCGTAAAGGGCTCTTCTTCTTTTTATCCATCAACCGTTTTTCTCAGCATGAAATGTTTAGCCGTCTCGGTCATCTTTCTGTTGGGCGCCGCTCACGTAATGGCTCAGCAGACCACGGAGATGCGTCTGCGCATGCTTGCTAACACGCCAACCGAAGTGGTCCTGCGTTTTGAACTCTCTGGCATCCTCACCCAGCGCATAACCACATCGCGAGGTGAGGCTGTAGTGCCCCATTTCCAGGGCAGTACACCGTTGTTGCGCAAAGGCGCGCCGGATGTGCCCAAGTACAGCACCGCTGTGCGCATTTCGCCCACAGGCAATTGGGAAGTAAGCGTCGTAGCAGGCGATTACGAAGACATGGAGGGTGTGGAAGTCGCTCCTTCGAAGGGTAACCTTTTGCGCACGGAGCGCCCTGCAGCAGTGCCCTACGAATACGGAAGCGCCTACGCAGAGGATGCTTTTTTTCCGGGTGTTTTAGCCGAAGCCCAGTCGCCGTTTGTATTTCGCGATGCACGTGGCCAGGCGCTGTGGCTGTATCCGGTCCAGTACAACCCGGTGCGCCGCGTGTTGCGGGTGTATCGGGCATTGACAGTGTCCTTGAAGCGCCGCGAGGCATCAGGGCTGAATGAACTGGCCCAAGTACCTGCTTCATCGGCTTTTAGTCAAGCGTTTGCAGCGCTCCAGGACCGGCTATTTGTCAACGACGCTCCGCCAACAGCAGCTGACCGAGGAGGAGCAGATCTGGCGGAGCAAATGCTTATTGTGACGCCGGCGGCCTTTTTACCCGAAGTAGAGCCGCTTGTGGCGTGGAAACGCCAGCGTGGCATAGCTACTGAAGTAGTGACCACCGACGAGTTAGGGTCGCGCTCTGCCGATGCGGTGTATGCCTTTGTTCGGCAATACTACTTCCAACATGGCCTTACCTATTTGCTACTGGTGGGCGATGAAGAGGCCATTGCACCGCTGACTTTGCCTTACGGTGACCGGCGATATGCCTGCGACAATTGCTTTGGCTACCTCGTCGGCGACGATCATCTGCCCGAGGTGCTCGTCGGACGCCTACATGCGGCCACGAAAGAACAGGTGCGCCTCATGGTGCGTCGTATGCTCGAGTATGAAAAAACGCCTTTGCTCGATCCTCAGGCCGACTGGATGTCGGCAGGGATGGCTGTCGCCTCTGACGAGGGCGAGGGCTACGGCGACGACGGCCAGGCCGACTGGCAACACGGCAATGAGTGGAAAGCAAACCACTTGGCCGATGGCTATACCTGGTACTGGGAGTTTTACGACGGTTCTCACGGGCCTCAGTCGCCTACGCCTGGGCATATTACCGCAGATAAAAGTGGCGATCCGCTACCCAATGACTTAGCCCAAGCCATATGCCAGCGCGGGGTGTCGCTTTTCAATTACACTGGCCATGGTTGGGAACAAGGGCTTGCCACCGGCAACTTCAATACCGACATCGTCCGCACGTTCAATAATGCGGGTCGCTATCCTATCCTCATTGCAGTAGCTTGTAGCCCGGGCGATTTTACTGGTACGAAAGAATGCCTTGGCGAAGTGTGGCAGCGCTTGGGCAATTACACTACGGGACAACCTTACGGTGGTATTGCCGGCTTTTTTTCCAGCGTGCAACAAAGCTGGGCGCCCCCTATGGAAGCCCAAGACGGCATGAACCAGTACCTTGTAGATGCCGACGGCATCGCCTTGCATCCTACGGTAGGTGCCATGGCGGCCTACGGCTACGCTCGCATGATTGCCGCCTACGCCCACGACGGTGAGCAAATGGCCGACTTCTGGAATCCGTTTGCTGACCCATCTACGGTGCCGCGCACGCGCTTTCCGCAGAGCATCGCCGCCCAACATCTGGACACGCTTGCTTTCGGTGCCACTTCGATGGCTGTAAATTGCCCGGTCGAAGGGGCCCTGGTTACTCTGTGCACGTCGGAGGAGCTGATAGCTCTTGGCCGGGTTGAAGACGGTGTCGCTCAGCTGACCTTCCCATCCTTGACAGTGGCAGGACCGCTTACGCTCACCCTCACCCAGTTCAATCGCCTGCCCTATCAAAAGCCCGTGTACGTGCATCCGTCTAACCAGCCATATGTTGTTGCTTCGGTGACGCTCACCGACGACAACGGCAACGGACGCTTGGAGTACGCTGAAGGCGGCACCCTACGGGCGGTATTCCGGAACTTGGGTACAGGTACAGCTCAGCCCATTACGGCCCGCTTCCGCCCACCAGCGGCCCTCATTCAAAGTATAGACTCCACGGTGGTGGTACCTGCGCTTGCCGCTGGTGACTCGCTCGAGCACCTTTTCCGCTTTGTGGTGCGCCCAGATGTGCCGCACGGCGCACGCGCTGAATTCACGCTGACCCTGAGCGGCAATGGCCAATCCGAAAGTTCTATCAGCACGCACACGCTGTTGCATGCTCCTCAGTTAGAGGTAGTGGGCTGGGCGCTTTCGTCGGTGGCGGGCTACGCTTCGCGTCGCATAGAAAGCGGAGAAGTGGCACGGCTCCACGTGCAAGTGCGCAACCGCGGCGGCAGTGCCTCGCTGGCAGGTATAGTACAGTGCCACACCCATCATGCTGACCTGGTAGCCTCTCCGCCAACGGCCCTGGCGCCTATTCCCGAGGGCGGCGTCGGCACCGTCGCCCTTGACTTGTCAGCATCGTCTTCTGTGTTACCCTCAACCTGGGTGTTTCCAGAGGTTACGCTGTCGACGGGCTATTTCTCCCATCAAATGGCTGTTGGGCCGTTTGTCGTCAACCCCATTGTGGAGACCTTCGAGACAGGGAACTTTCAGCGCTTTGCCTGGGAGCGCTCCGGTCATCGTCTCTGGTATGTCAGTGCTCAGACGCCTTATGAGGGCAAGTTCTGCGCACGTGCTAGTGGTCTTAGTGGACAACAAAGCGCTACGCTGGCTTTACCCTTATTGGTGAGCACCAGCGGGTGGGTCAGTTTTGCTTATCGCTTATCGGCTACCCATGCCACCGATACCCTGTACTTCCTAATAGACGGCGTGCCTGTAGGGCGCTGGGGTGGTGGTTCGTCCGAGACGTGGAAAGAGGTGTTGTTGCCCGTTACTGCCGGCTCTCATGTGTTAGCGTGGACATTCCGCAGAGGCACAAGCGAGGCTAGCAGCGCAGCGGCCTTTTTAGATGAAATCATTGTGCCTGCCTACCAGGATGCCACCTCGACGCCGCCGGAGGCAAGGCATGCTCCTACTCCGCTGGTGGTGTGGCCCAATCCAGCGACAGACGACCTTTGGCTGCAGTTTGAGCTGTCCGATGAGCAACCTCTACGCGCCGAGGTGTGGGACGGTTTAGGGCGTTTGATGCACGAGCAACCTCTGCCTGCTCTCGACCGCCAGCTGATAAACGTGAGCCACCTAACTCCGGGCGTCTATTGGGTGCGCGTGCGCTCAGCAAGCGCTGAGGCAGTGGCTCGCTTTGTAAAGCGTTAGCCCAAGAGGGCTTTTTCTGACGGCTCTGCAGACACTTCGGTGGGAGCAATGGGTAGTTCAATGTAGAAGTCTGTGCCTTCGCCAGGCCGTGTTTCAAAGTAGATGTTGCCGTCGTGCGCCTCAATAATGCGTTTGCAAATGGCCAGCCCTAACCCACTGCCAGAGCTCTTAGTAGTGAAGTTGGGCTCAAAGACACGCTTCTGAATTTCAGGCGGAATACCGCCACCGTTATCGCAAATACGCACCACAGAGTAGTCACCTTGACGTGTTAACGAGAGGTGGATGTGCCCTTTTCGCTCAGGCGGTATGGCCTGTATGGCGTTGATGATCAGGTTGTTGAACACGCGTATGAGGTGGCTCTTATCCCCTCGGATAAGGAAACGCTCCTTGGGCAGGTCGATACTCAACTCCACGTTGCGGTCTTCGGTGAAGAGATCGTAGACATTTTCCACGACGTCATTGAGTACCATATCCTGTTTTTGTCGGATATCCAGGTTGGCAAAAAGCGAGAATTCTGTGGCAATTTGGGCTAGCGAGTCAATCTGCTCGATAAGGCGGGTAATAGCTTTTTTCAAGTAGGCTGCCGCTTGCGCGGGATCGCTAGACAAGCGCTCCAGCTGCTGCATGGACAGTTTGATGGTAGTCAGCGGATTTTTAATATCATGAGCCACTTGTCGAGCCATTTCACGCCAAGCGCTTTCGCGCTCTAAGCGAATGAGTTGTGCCTTAGAGGACTCTAGTTTTTCCACCATTCGGTTGTACTCTTCAATGAGAGCGCTGATTTCGTCGCCGGCCTGCTGGGCGTATTCCAGAGGCTCGTTTTTGTCTTCCAGCTTCAAGCGCTGGATTTTGTTGGCCATCAGCTTGAGCGGGCTGATGATAGAGTTGGATAGCGTATAGGAGACCCCATAGGCGATGAGCATAAGGAACACGTAAACGCTAGCCAATAGGCCGATGAAGTCGGAGACTTCTGGGCCGACTTTTCGCTCCGTCAGGTAGTAAGGTACCCCCAGGAAGCCAAGCAGTTGGTTCTGGTTGTTGCGCACCGGTAAATAGCGGTTGGTGTAAGTAGCTCCGCCTGCGCGCTCGGCGACAGTAGTCTCTTGCTCTAAGCCTGCCGTTAGGCTGACGAGCGCTTCTGTACTCATTCTGTTAGGCAAGACGCCGATGCGCACCAATGGGTTTTGGGTAGAAAAAACAATGTTTCCTGTAGAGTCAAAGAAATTGACATCGGTAGCCAGGCTAGCGGCCTGTGGAGTGAGCAGCTGTGGAACAAGCCGGCTTAGCGTATCGGCCTGCGGCGGTACATCGCTTAATTGAATACGCAAGTAAGTGAGCAGCGCTTCGGCGCGGCGGTCTAAGTCAGCCTGTTCCCGCTGGCGGGCCTGGTCGGCAAAGTGCATGTAGGTGAGAATAATTGCACCAGCAAAACCTGCACCGATAAGCGCAAAAGTGCGATAGTGAATGCGCTTGGACAGCGAGCCTCGACCAGCAAAGCTGAGTTGGTAGTGTACCGGCAAGAACTGGAGCCAAGTGTTGAGCAAGGCGATGACCACGATGAAGAACAAACACAACGCGAAGAGCACCGAGAAGAGGTATATCGGTTTGCGAGCATCCCCCAAAGGCCGGCCAACGGCAGCAGCAGCACTTCCGTCGATCGTGCTGTATACTGCATCTGCGCGGCGAGGTTGGGCAGTTAAGCGCTCCTCGGCATACCCTCGAGGCAGGTCTTTAGCAAACACCGCGCGGCTGGCTTCGCCTTGGTCTACCACTAAATAGCCACGCCGCTGCACGGCATAATCGTAGGCAAACAAGCGTTCCATGCCTCGGAACGGGAAGCGATAAAACAGCCCAGAATATACCCGGGTGGGTTGTGGGTAGATGTGGTCGAAGAAATAGAATACTTCCGCTGGCTGGGCTGGGTCGTTCATGCGTCGCACAGACGTGCGCACCATATACCGGAAAACGCCGTTATCGGCTACAAGGTAGCGCACCTGAGGTAGGCCAGGCAGGGGCGTCCCTCGGTCCCAGTTCTTTCCTACCACTTCGGCGCGGTCTTGTGGTTGGTCTTGGGGCAGTATTGTGCCGTCTTTATCGAAGGCAAATACGGAGAGGCGGTAGTTCTGGAAGAGATAGCTGTAAGGATACAGCTGCTCGTAAGCGCGCTGACGCAAGTGTGTGGCCAGCGGGCGGAAAGGCCAGGGCTTCAGTAGGTAGCTAATGGCACTGTCGCTTGCCAGCACTGGTGTTACCTGGCGCAGCAGCGGTTCAGCGTGAGTGGAGTCTCGTCCAATGGCTAACGCTTCCGCGTAAGCCAGGCGCACCTGGCGGTCTTTTTGCACGTGGAAGGAATACAGCGCCCAGGCCACCGCAGCCGAAAACAGCATCAGCCACAGCGCCAGCCCCACCAATCGTTGCAGACGCTGCGCAATGGAGTACTGAAACAATGCTGCATAGCCAGCAGCCAGGATAGCCATTACTGGCACCGGCCAGGGAGCCGTTAGCCCATTCATCCACGCCAAGGCCAGAGCGGCCAGAGTGGCTATGCCCAGCGCTACTCCCTGTTGGCCCTGCGTCAGGCCACACTGGTATGCGGTGAATAGGAAACGGTGGTGAAATAGAAAAGTGGCCAATAGTACCAGCAACAGACCTGACAGGGCTAGCGTAGAGTAGCGGTTAATGTTAAGAAGATTGTCAAAATCGAACGAAATACCCGAGCGGAAAATCAGCCAGTGACACAACCCTATCACTCCCAAAGTAGAACCTATAGTGGCGGTATAGGCCAGCGCACTAAGCCCTATTCGGATGGGCAACGCCAGGCGATGAGCCAGCTTGTCTACTCGAGAGACGCGGTGGAAGAGACTAGCCAGCCATAGCAGGAGCGTTAAACACAGCGACAAATCGCCCACTGATCGGGCGCCCAACAGAGGCTGCTCAAGTGGGCGTGCAAACACCTCAATCTCGCTCAAAACCTCGCTGCCCAAGGCTGCGATATTGTTGAGCGCAACCACACCAACCCACGTCAACACTAAAATACCTACCGCCAACAACGACTTACCCTGCGCATGCAGCCGGAGGACTAATCGGGACACCCACGCCAACAGCACTACCAAAAACAACAGCCCCGCCATCAGCACGACCGCTTGAGCCCAAAAGGCCTGCACGCGCCCCTTGGCCCGCAACCCGAATAGCACCTCGTTGGCCATACGCACAGGCGTCCCTTCGTTGGCAGAGACTACTTCTATGTCCGAAGGCATAAATTGAATGGCCGGCAAAAGGCGCTGGCCCATAGACCGCAACTCCACAGGAGTCCATACCGAAAGGGTCGTCTGGGCGTCCCAGGGGCGCGCATAGGTATAGAAAATACCCGACGGCAACCGCACCAATTGCCGCTGCTCGTTACTCACAGAAAGCCGACCCATGTATTCGTCTGGAGGAGCTACCACATTGTTCGAAGCAAACAAAACGGAATCTCCTCGGGAAAGTACAAGGGTATAAGCCTGCTGTGTCTGCTGGTGCAGCAACGCATACCATCGCTCTACGCTGTCCGGCAGGCGACCTTGCAGCACAGCCTGCAGCGAAGTGCGTTCCTGCTCCACCCACCACAAGGCAGCTTGCTCTTGCTTCTCGAGATACGCCTCTAAACTAGCTGCACACTGTTCCAACAGTGCCGTATCTTTGAAGCTGCGAGAGGCCGTGAAGGCTACTGCTGCCAGAATGGCTCCAGCAAGGATGTACGGGAGCGAATTTCTCATCATAATACGCACACAAAAGCGGACGACTTTGAGGGCTTCTTATTCTTTCAATTCCCGAAAAGACATTCCGCCTTTGAGATTACAGACTTGCACGCGCAAGCATTGCGCAAAAATACAAGAAGCCCATGGGTGAAAAAGCCTTTAGCGGAGGCAAAAAATCATGCCAACCCTTAGCGAGGTAGCGTCGTCATAAGGACACATCCGGTATGGCCAAACAAGTATTTGCACTGCAAGCCGCTCTGCCGCCTTTGCCCTTCTTAGGGGCGGGGAGGAAAGTCCGGACAACACAGAGCACCGCACCACCTAACGGGTGGGGTCTCGACAACGGTCGAGGCACAGAGAGGGTCACAGAAAATAACCGCCGCGGGTCATTGGCCCGAGGTAAGGGTGAAAACGTGCGGTAAGAGCGCACGGCGCTCCGGCGCAAGTCGGAGGGCGGATAAACCTTGCGGGTTGAAATGCCAAGTATACCTTGCGCTCCGCCTCGGCGGAGGGTGTGTGGCTCGCACACTGGCGGCTCGGCCGCCAGCAAGGGGGGTAGGCAGCGCAGAGCCGCGCCGCGAGGCGTCGGCCCAGATAAATGGCAGAGACCCGGAAACGGGGACAGAATCCGGCTTACAGGTTTGCAGTGCTCTTGTTTGGACAACCCAGTCGAATTTATGCTCTCTTATCTCACCCTCCGAAACGGCACCACGGTCTTGTTTGCCTTGTTGTTTGCTCAGGCAACTCAGGCCCAGGAGATTGCTATCTCGTATTTTCGCGCTCAGCTCCCTCTGACGCTCCGTCTCACTTCCGGTATTCAGGCGCATTATCGCTATTCTTGGTTTCCCCGGTGGTCCGCTGCCGTAGCGCTTGGCTATTCAGGAGCGACTGTATCGGAAACATTCGATTTTTTATCCGCCAAGGGTCGCCTGACGTTTGCGGAGCGATATGCCTTATTAGATGCGTATGTAACCCGACATTTTTCCAGAAGCCCAGCCGTTTTGCTGGGTTTAAGCATGGGGCTCAGTGTTGCTTATGTCAACGCGGATGAGGCTAATATCAAAATCTTCCAGTCGGGTGAAGAAAAGAAGAATTTTGAAAAATACCACACAGTAGCTCGCTTTTTGTTTCTTTCGCCAGAAGTGCAATTTAGCTCCGTAGGCCGCTTGGGTGTGGTTCTTCGACCAGCTTTTCGCTTCCCTTTAGGAGATGAATCTAGACCGTTGAAACAAAAGATTACTTATGAAAGCGTCGGCTTCGGGCAAACGACGACTCTTACTTATTACCTCGGCCCCATCATCGGCGTCCACGTAGGGCTGTTTTATCGACTCCTATAGGACTACGTCCAAGAGCTATTCCAAAAGGGGGGCCAAAGGTCGTCGCTGCGCTCTTGCTGTCGACGTCGGGCTTCTTCCTCTGCCTCCCAGGCGCGTTGGGCTTTAGTTTTGTCGAAAGCATCGCGCGGCAAGAAGTATTGCGGTTCTTCGGTGTCATCGTAGGGGCCATATTCGCGGTGCTCAATTTCCTCATCTTCCAACTCTTCGCGGAACCAAAACGCTGTGCCAATGCCTATTAAACTACCCAGCAGATGGCTCTCCCAAGAGATACCCTCTTGGTCGGGTAGAATACCGGCAAACATACCGCTGTAAAAAGTAAGAACGACAAGGGCCAGGACGATAGAGCGGATGCTGCGGCGGAAGATGCCGTTCCAAAAGATGAAAGCGACTAATCCATAGACTACTCCACTGGCGCCAATGTGGATGACCGAGCGGCCCAAGAGCCAGACGGACAACCCTGTCAAAAAATAGATAAGCCAAAATGCTCGTAGAGCCACCCTGCGATAGAAGTATAGCGTCAGGGCAGTCAGCACGAACAAAGGAATACTGTTCGACATGAGGTGCTCCCAACTGCCGTGTACCAGCGGAGCGGTCACCACACCGCGCAGCCCCCACAGTCGCCGCGGAAAAAGTCCAAAATCGCCCGGGTCGGCACCGCTCACATAAAAATACAGGTGTATAATCCATAAAAAGGCGACCAGCCCTGCTGGAAAACGCAGGCTATGAAGGAGATGCCGCCCGGTGGGCGCTACAGAGCCGTGGTCATCGGAAAAAAACATAAGCGTCAGCGAAGGTAGAAACACAGGGCGGCATCCGCTCTCAGAGCGGCCAGCGGAGGGATTAGCCCTCTGCTGAATAATGCTGCTAAGGTGACGAAAAAACGCACTGCCCAGCGGAAAGTTGCCAGAAGTTTTACTGGCAGTTTGTGAGGGCAAAAGTCGGTAGGGCACGCTGGGAGCGACGTAGTTTTGCCGCTGATGTATGCCATTGTCGACGTAGAAACCACTGGCGGCTCGCCCCGCTATGAGCGGGTTATCGAAATCGCCATTGTGCTGCACGATGGGCAGCGCATAGTAGACTCATTTGCTACGTTGCTCTACCCAGAGCGTAGCATCCCCTGGCACATCACCCAGATTACCGGCATTACCGATGACATGGTGGCCCATGCGCCGCGCTTTTTTGAAGTGGCCAAGCGCATTGTGGAGATGACGCGCGAGGCCGTCTTTGTAGGGCATAATGTCTCTTTCGACTACGGCTTCTTGCGCGAAGAGTTTGCCCGGTTAGGCTACGCGTATACCTGTCGACAGCGGCTGTGCACGGTTCGGCTGACCCGCCAGGTATTTCCTGGGTTGCCTAGCTACAGCCTGGAAAGCCTGCGTGCACATTTTGGCATCACCTCCGAGCGCGCTCACCGCGCTTTAGACGACGCATTGGCTACCACTCGACTGCTGGAGCACATCTTAGCGGCCCAGAATGGTCATGAGGACATTGACACCCTAATACATCAGGGCATTAGGGCTTCGCGCTTACCCGAGCACATTACGCTGCAGCGGCTGTATGAGGCTCCTGAGGCCTGCGGCGTATACTACTTGCACGACGAGCGCGGTGAGGTGGTCTATGTGGGCAAGAGCATCAACATCCGCAAGCGCCTATTTGAGCACTTCGCCGACACGTCGCCCAAAGGTGAGAAGCTGCGCGCCGGCGTGGCTGATTTTAGCTACGAGGTAACGGGTAGTGAATTAGTAGCCTTACTGTTGGAGAGTGCCGAAGTCAAGCGCTTGCAGCCGCGCATCAATCGCGCGCTGCGGCTGCGGCAGTTCAACGCAGCTATTTACACCTATACCGACGAGCAAGGCTACCGCCGTTTCGTTGTAGGGCGTTTAGCCCAGCGCTCTCGCCTGGCATTAGAGGTGGTGGCTGAGTTGCCGCGCTTGTCTCACGCGCGCGCGTGGTTGGAAAGCACAGCGCGGCGTTTCGCGTTGTGTTTCAAACTTTGCCATTTAGAAGACGCTACTGGGCCATGTTTCCACTACACCTTGCATCGCTGTGCGGGGGCCTGTGTAGGGCAAGAGTCGACAGAAGACTATAATGGACGTGCTGAACAGGCGATAGCAGCGCTATCGCGTGGGTTGTCCGGCAGTTTTGCTATACTGGAGCCGGGCCGTACTTTGGATGAGCAAGCGGTAGTGTTGGTGCGCGACGGGACTTTTGTGGGCTATACGTACTTTAGCAAAGAAGCAGCGCCTGCATTGGAGGTATTATTAGCTGTCGCTTGCGTGCCCTATGCAGATCCCGAGGCCAATCGCATCATTCGCGGCTACTTAGAGCAGCGCGCCAAAACGGCGCAGGTGCTGCCATTTTCATAAACACCTTTGGCGTTGCCTTAGCGCTCAGTAGGCCCACTTTAGGTAGAGGGAGCCCCACGTAAAGCCGCCGCCAAAGGCCGTAAGGATGAGGTTGTCGCCTTTTTTGAGCTGATCCTCGTACTCCCACAGGCACAGGGGAATGGTTGCTGCTGTGGTGTTTCCGTATTTGTGAATGGTAACCATGACCCGTTCCATAGGAAATCGGAGGTACTCAGCCACGGAATTAATGATGCGCATGTTAGCCTGGTGAGGCACCACCCAGTCAATTTCTTCAATGGTCTTGTGGTTGCGGCGCAGCAATTCTTGGGCTGTGGTGGCCATACCCTCCACAGCAAATTTGAAGACGCGTTTGCCCTCTTGATAGACGTAGTGCTCGCGCCGGTCAATGGTTTCGTGTGAGGGCGGACGCAGGGAGCCTCCTGCCTTCATATGTAAAAATTCGCGGCCGGAGCCATCGCCGCGCAGGATAAAATCGTAGATGCCAGTGCCATCGCGCCGACCTTCGAGCAGGACTGCGCCAGCGCCGTCGCCGAAGAGCACACAGGTGTTGCGGTCCTGATAGTCTGTGATGGAAGACATCATGTCGGCCCCCACGACGACTACTTTTTCGTAGGTGCCAGAAGTGATGAATTGAGCGCCCGTAGCCAGGGCATACAAGAAGCCGGAACAGGCCGCATTGAGGTCAAAGCCAAAGGCGTTCTTTGCTCCCACTTTATCGCACACCGTATTGGCCGTATCG
Organism: Saprospiraceae bacterium; assembly: GCA_041640515.1. Lineage (GTDB taxonomy): Bacteria > Bacteroidota > Bacteroidia > Chitinophagales > Saprospiraceae > M3007. The sequence continues at coordinate 12,908 of JBEQAD010000038.1, forward strand.
GGGAAAACCATATCGGCAGTTACGGTGGCCACAATAAGCAGGTCGATCTCACCGGGTGAGATACCCGTTTTAGTCAGCAGACCGCGGACGGCTTCTGCCGCCATGTCGCTAGTGGCCCAGCCGGGCGTGCGCAGGATGCGGCGCTCTTTGATACCAGTCCGGGTGGTAATCCACTCGTCGGTGGTATCCACCATTTTTTCTAAGTCTGCGTTGGTTAATCGGTCATCAGGTACCCATCCGTTGACGCCAGTAATGGCGGCGCGCAGTTTGTTCGGCATAATCAGTCGACGTTAAAGTGCGGGCAAAGGTATAGCCAAAGTTGGTGGCTAATGAGGCGGAGAGGGCGTAATTTTGCCGTTCGATGAAGCAGTATTTGTCCTTAGTGAAGTTCAGCCATACAGTTTTTGCCCTGCCGTTTGCCCTGGTAGGCTTTTTCGTGGGCACTGCCGAGCAAGGTCAAGGGCTAAGTTGGCGGCTTTTAGGGCTGGTTGTGTTGTGTATGGTGTTTGCACGTACGGCGGCCATGGCTTTCAATCGTTGGCTTGATCGCGAGGTGGATGCGCTCAATCCGCGCACGCAAAGCCGGGAGATTCCGGCCGGGGTAGTGTCGCCGCAAGCAGCTCTGCGCTTGGTGATAGGGGCATGTGTATTGTTTGTAGCCACGACCTATTTCATCAATCCACTCTGTTTTTATCTTTCGCCGGTGGCCTTGGCAGTGGTGTTGGGCTACAGCTATACCAAGCGCTTCACGTGGCTATGTCACCTGATTTTAGGCTTAGGGTTGGCTTTGGCGCCGGTGGGAGCCTACATAGCGGCCACGGGGCAGTTTGGTTGGATTCCCATCCTGTACGGCGCTGCAGTGCTGCTGTGGACGGCGGGCTTCGATATCATCTACGCCTTGCAAGACGAAGCATTTGACCGGGAGCATCGGCTGTATTCCATTCCGGCGCGGGTGGGCAAAGCCCAAGCGCTGCGCGTCTCGGAGTGGCTCCATTTGGGTGCGGCTGCCTTCATGGTAAGCGCGGGCAGCCTCATGCACAGCCGACTGGCCGAGGCGGAGTGGCTGACGTGGTTGGGCACGGCTATCTTCTTGGTATTGCTGGTGTACCAGCATCGGCTGGTCAAGCCCAATGATCTCAGCCGCGTCAACATGGCCTTTTTCACCACCAACGGCGTGGCCAGCCTTCTCTTTGGCGCAATGACGGTGTTCGATTTGCTCTTTTAGGGTCGGTTGTAGACAGAACCGCCGCATCCATTACGCCGTTATTATTGTAATTAGGGCTGAAGGCGGACGAAGAATAAATACCGTGTCAGCGGTTGCTTCTTTATTTTTAACCAAAAAAATAACGAAAACCAGCAGCGAGCGCCCAAATGGGGCGAGCTTTTGTGAGCGTGGTGCGAAGCGCTGCAGGGTTTAGAGGGAGTAGAATTATGTTTCCGACATACGATGTGATTGTGGTGGGGGCTGGTCACGCGGGTTGCGAGGCGGCAGTGGCAGCAGCCAATTTGGGCTGTCGGGTGCTGCTGGTGACCATGAACATGCAGACCATTGGACAGATGAGCTGCAACCCCGCTATGGGCGGTGTGGCCAAGGGACAAATCGTGCGCGAGGTGGATGCCCTTTGTGGCTATTCGGGTATCGTTACGGATCACACGATGGTGCAGTTTCGCATGCTCAATCGCTCGAAAGGCCCGGCTATGTGGAGCCCGCGCGCACAAAACGACCGCATGGCTTTTGCTGCGCAATGGCGCCGCATGCTGGAGGCACACCCTAACATTGACTTTTGGCAGGAAATGGTGACGGGCCTCATCGTCAAGGATGGGCGCGCTTGCGGCGTGTACACGGGGTTGGGGCTAGAGATACCTGCCAAGAGTGTTGTGCTGACCAATGGCACGTTTCTCAACGGCATCATTCACATTGGCGAAAAGCGCTTTGGCGGTGGTCGTGCGGGAGAAAGCGCCGCGCGCGGCATCACGGAGCAACTCGTTGCTTTAGGTTTCGAGTCGGGCCGCATGAAGACGGGCACACCGCCGCGACTGGACGGGCGCACGATTGACTACGCGCGCATGGAAGTGCAGCCTGGCGACGACCCGCCTGGTAAATTTTCGTATACCGACACGCCACCGCTGACCGACCAGCTGCCGTGCTACATCACCTATACTAACGAGCGCGTGCACGAGGTGCTGCGCAGCGGCTTCGACAAGTCTCCTATGTTTACCGGGCGCATCCAAGGCGTAGGGCCGCGCTATTGCCCCAGCATTGAGGATAAAATCGACCGCTTTAGCGAAAAGCCAGCACACCAGCTGTTCGTCGAACCGGAAGGGCGCCACACGTGCGAGGTTTACCTGAATGGCTTTTCTTCGTCGCTGCCCGAAGAGGTGCAGTTCAAGGCGCTGCGCCTCATTCCAGGCTTAGAGAACGCCCGCATGTTCCGGCCGGGCTATGCCATTGAATACGACTACTTTCCGCCCACCCAGCTCCAGCTGACCCTGGAGACTAATTTGGTCAAAAACCTCTTTTTTGCTGGCCAAATCAACGGCACAACAGGCTACGAAGAGGCGGCGTGTCAGGGGTTAATAGCGGGCATCAACGCCGCCTTAGCGGTGCAAGAGCGCGAGCCGCTGGTGCTCAAACGCTCCGATGCTTATATCGGTGTGCTCATCGACGACTTAGTGAACAAGGGCACCCAGGAGCCCTACCGCATGTTTACCAGCCGGGCGGAGTACCGCATCCTGCTGCGGCAGGACAATGCGGACCTGCGCCTGACGCCTATTGCCTATCGCTTGGGGCTGCAGGGGGCCGATGTGCGTATGGAA
>JBEQAD010000039.1:0-15724 GCA_041640515.1 Saprospiraceae bacterium
GCGGCCTCGCGAGCAGCAGCTACTTCTTGTTGTATTTGTAGCTTAATGGCTTCGGCGCGTTCGCGTTCGGCTTTTATCTCAGCGCGTACGGCTTCTTTGGTTTTTTCCAGGTCGCGCCGCAAGTTGACGAGTTCCTCATCGCTCGCTGGGGCATTGGAGGAGGTGGGCCGTATGCCGGAGCTGGCGCTACCAGAGGCAGGCTTCCCGGAGGTGCCCGCACCGCTAGGTTGGGTAGCTGCTTCGGGCTGGTTAGTTTTGCGGCTAATCTCCGCCCCAGGAGTATCTTTCACAGCGCCGTCTTCTAGAGCGTTATGAAAGCATACGCATAGATTGCGAAACTCGCTCTGGCGGTTGGGGTTCACAGTGAATTTGTACTTCTGGCGCTCAACAAAATTGATAAAATGGATGTCGGTGATGGTGGTGCTGGCTAGCCATCGGATGGCGTCTAAGTCCAGGCGCAGGTTGTTGCGGTGGGTGGGTACATTTCCTGTAACGACTTCGCCCAATGAGGTGAACTTGTAGATGCGCTCTTTCCCAGTAAAATCTACAAAGACAACCTGGTCGTCTTGGTTGAGCTCTGTGCCTCCGGTAGAGGTGACCCGGGCGTAGATGCCTTTGTCGTCGGTAAAAAAAGCGATGCTGTAGTTATAGCTACCGCGCACGACAATAGTGACGTTGTCTGTACGGACGACTTGAGTACCAGAGACTTTTTTGTTCTCTTTAATCAAAACGGAGCAGTCCTGGGCGGGTAATGATGAGCATGCGGTACAAAAGATGGCGATCAGGGGGAAGGTGCGAAGAGGAATATAGAGTGCCATAAAATGATGATTAGGTGTATTTATACTGGTTAAAGAAACGGCTTATGAAGGGCGCTATTTCAGGTTTGCCCTTTTTAACGGATATAACCCATTAGCCAAAGGCAAAAAAAGAGAAAAAGGCGGCATCGCTTTAAAAAAAATGTTTAAGATGCAAAAGACTGTAACTTTTGTTGGCAAATGTCGCTTTCCGAGTCTTGAATAGTCATACTTAAACGATCTAAGGTGCTACCTGGCAGGCAAGCGCTGAGAAGGCATCGGGTGCATGCTTCTCTCTTTGTCCTTTTCTTATGTGCAGTTTATGCTTCTCTTTAGGTGTAACCAAGCGCTTTTTTGTTGCACGTTTGGGCTGCTATTTTTTTGCTTTAGAGCTTTCAATAGCCCTTTTAGCTGTTTTTGACAGAGAGTGTTATTTTGGATTAACACAGCCAACAATGCAGGCTGCTTTTGCGTCTAAGGAGTATCTTATTGTTGTCAAGGAGTGGGAAACTAGGGTTCACTCTAAAAAACAAAAGGCATACATGAGCAGATTGACTTTGATGGCAGCAGTGCTTCCTTTTTTCCATCATGTGGTGGCGCAACCTTCCAACGACAATTGCACTACCCCCATCGTTATTACTAACGTATCCAATTACTGCAGTGCGCCGGCAGCATTTACGAACGTTGGTGCGACTCCCTCGGGCTATGGTCCGGCTACGTGCTTTGGGACGGCCGGTAACGATGTTTGGTTTGCTTTTGTCGCCCAGGCTACCGATGTGACCGTAGTCGTGCGCGGGGCGGCGCAGCAGGCGCCGGGTGGGACGCTGCGCAACCCACAAGTGGCTATTTACGCCGGCACGTGTGGAGGTACTCTCAGCCAACTGGCTTGCCAGAGCTCAACCAACAACACGCATATTGCCGAAGTTAGCAAAAGCGGTCTGTTTGTCGGGACGACTTACCTCATTCGCGTACAGGGTTTTAACAATGCTGCAGGCACCTTTCAATTGTGCTTGACCAATTTCAACCCGCCCGCTGTGCCTACTTCAGATTGTCCTACGGCTGCGCTGTTGTGTGACAAGTCGCCGTTCATTGTGAAAAGTGTAACAGGTGCAGGCAACAACATCACTGAGCTCAACGACGCTATGTGTTTTTCAGGCGGGGCTCCCAGCAACTACGAGAGCAACTCGACGTGGTTTGTCTGGATATGCGACCAACCTGGCACACTTACTTTTACGTTGACACCTCTGAGCCCTCCTGACGACCTCGACTTTGTGGTGTATCGGTTGCCCAATGGCGTGGGTAATTGCGATGGTACGCAAGTGGTGCGCTGCGTGGCCAGTGGCGATTTTTTCTATCCGAGCCCTTGCATGGGCCCAACAGGTCTACGTGTTGGCGAGACGCGTACCAGTATACCAGCGGGCTGCAATTTCCCTAACCCCACGACTTGGGCGGCGCCGCTCAATATGCAGTCGGGTGAGGTGTATGCCTTATGTGTGAACAATTTCACCAGTAGTGGTAATGGTTTTTCCATTGAATTTGGCGGTACGGGCACGTTTTTAGGCCCAACTGCTTCTTTTTTTGCCAACCCGTCGGCCATTTGCCTCGGAGCACCAGTGCAATTTACCGATGCCTCTACTTTCCCACTGGGCAATATTACTCAATACAACTGGAGCTTCGGCTCCGACGCTATGCCTGCTACCGCTACAGGGCGCGGGCCCCACTCAGTGATTTTCTCTGAACCTGGGCTGCATCCAGTGGTGTTGCAGATAGAAACCAACTTAGGCTGTAAGGTGACGGCCATTCAGACAGTGCAGGTGTACCCCAAAGTGGAAGTGGACACGGTCATTGCCGCGCCTGATTGCAACGGTGGCACTAATGGCGAAATTATCATTGAGAACATCGAAAAGGGCACGCCACCATACCTGTTCAGCTGGCAAGGAGGGCCGTTCACGCCTAACAATACCCTATCCAATTTATCTGTGGGCACTTACAGCGTTGTCATTCTGGATGCGAACAATTGCCAAACATCGCTCGACATTGAGGTGCGCGAAAAGGAACTCACCGTGGCGCCGGAGGTGCAAAAGCCGCTCTGTACGGGAGATGCCAACGGCGTCATAACCCTCCGTGTTACCAACGGCACGCCTCCTTACCTCTTCAATTGGGGCAGCGGCTTTGTGCCCAGCGATAGCCAAGGTGGTTTTGCTGCTGGCGTGTACACCATTCTGGGCTTAGATGCAGAGTTGTGCAAAGGCACTTTCCAGGTGACCGTTACAGATAACCCACCGCTGACCCTGCAGATGGACACCACCCACATCAGCTGCTACGGGGCTAACGATGGCGTAGGCATAGCTAAGCCCGGCGGAGGCGTGGGCAGCTATACCTACCAGTGGAGCCCGTCCGTCAGCAACGGTAGCATTGCCGAAAACCTGTCGCCAGGGCTGTACGTCGTGACAGTAACCGACGGCAACGGCTGTACTATCGTGGGCGGAGTAAGCATACAGCAGCCTGAGCGCATCCGGATACGGTTGGTCAGCCTCACCGACTTGCGTTGCTATGGGCTACCAGAAGGTGTTATCGTTGTGGCCAGCGAAGGCGGTGTTGAACCCTATGCCTATAGCTTAGATGGGAGAAACTTTACACCTTCGCCGCGTTTGCAGGGGCTGGCCGCAGGCAGCTACTGGGTGAAGGTGCGCGATGCCAACGGTTGCCGCGATTCGGTCTTTGCTGTACTCAATCAACCACCAGCGCTCACCGTGTCAGCCGAGCCTACTGAGATAACACTTGACCTGGGCGAGACGGAGCAAGTGCGCACGTTCACAACACCTCCTGGGCGGCCGGTAACATTCAGCTGGACGCCTCCTCTCGGCCTGAGTTGCACCACTTGTCCGGAGCCAACGCTTAAGGCTATTCGAAACGCCACTTATGTTGTCCAGATTACAGACGCCGACGGTTGTGTCGCCTTCGACTCTGTACGTTTGTTAGTTAGGGACGAGCGCCCCATCTACGTGCCCAATGTTTTCTCACCAGACAAGCCGTATCCGAACAACTATTTCACGCTCTTTGGCGGACCTGCCGCCGAAAGCCTCGAGCTGCTGCGCATCTATGACCGCTGGGGCAGTCTTGTCTTTGAGGCGCGCGACATTCCGCTCAATGATCCCTATTCGGGCTGGGATGGGCGCTTCCGCGGCCAACCTGTGGACGGGGTCTTCACCTTTTATGCCTTAGTACGCTTTGTGGACGAACGCCAGGTGCAATACGAAGGCAGCGTGACAGTGGTGCGGTGAGGCCACCGCTAAGCACTGCCATGTGGCGAAGCCTAACCAAAGAGTGACAGCAGAAAATGGGAGCGGCTGGCTGCGTGCTTTCGGGTGGATTCCACCCGCAACCTTGCAAACCAGCTTGCCTGTAGAGGGCCTGGAAAACCAGCATTCAAAGATTTAAGCAATTTTCTGATTAAAAATCCATGCGTATGCGGAGGTTGAGACGGCGGCCAGTGAGGTAATTAGGCACAGCGTACTGGACGTTGGTGATGGCCTTCACCCAGATATTGGAGGCTTCGTTAGCCACCTTCATGAGGTTGAACACTTCGATACTGGCCCAGGTGTTTCGGCTAAAGCGCAGCGGATGGCGAGGTTTGCGTTGGAGCCATTCGCGTTTCCAGAGTTGGAAGCCGAAGCCAATGTCCACACGATGATAGGGTTTGAAGCGATAAGGGTTTCGGTAAACCGTATTATTATCTGCTACGCCAAAGGGTAGACCGGTGCCAAAGGTGAAGTTGAGGTGCATGCGCAGGTTGGGATTCTTGGGCAGATAATCCTGGAAGAAGGTCGAGAAGGTGAGAAAGCGATCGGTGGGCCGGGGTACATCTCGTATAGGAGTGCCTTCGCGCTGCCCTAGCCTGCGCACGAAGTGCTGAACGTCGTAGAGAGCTTCGCGCGTACGCAAGAGGGAAAAGTTGACCCAGCTTTCGGCGCCGGGCACAAATTCGCCGTTGAGGCGGACATCGAGGCCGGCGGCATATCCGCGCGAGTCGTTTTGACCAGTATAGCGGATGCGCACGTTGTCAAGGTCGTAGGAGACCAAGTCCCACAGGTGCTTGTAATAGGCTTCAGCGATGAGGCGCATCTTGACAGGGCGGCGGCGCCCCCAGAGGAAGTCGTAGGTGAGGCCGCCTACTATGTGGACGGAGCGCTGGGCGCGCACGTTAGAATTCACGGTGCCGTCAGGACGGCGCAGCTCCCGGTAGAAGGCAGGCTGGAAGAACCATCCGGTGGCGAGGCGATAGGAGATGTCGCGCGGGATATTGAGCGGCTTGTAGAGCAGTTGTGCTCTTGGCGTGACGAACCCTTCGCCATTGAGGTCCCAGTATTGGCCTCGGATGCCGGCCGTGATTTGCCACTCCCGCACGCCGGGCTGGCGCCACGTCCAGGTATTTTGGAAAAAGGCCACCAGGCGCTGGCTGCTCAGGTCATTGCGTGTTTTGAGGACGCGTCGGACGAGCAATTGGGTAGTGTCGTAGGGTAGCGAGTAAAGCGCAGAGTCGAGGCGTTCCCACTCGTTGATTTTGTCCACGATGGTCTCGCTTTGCCATTTGAGCCCCCACTGCAAGAAGTGGCTTCGGGTGAGGTTTTGTTCAGGCCGGTCGTTTTGCAATTCAACGCCGCCGCGGTATTCGGCGCTTCGCACGTCGAGTGTTAGGTAATTGCGTATCCAGGTATGTTGTGTGCCTGTGCCCAGCACGCTGACCACTTCGCCAAATTCATCGGATCCGAGGTTGCTCTCGATTTGGGCTAAAAGGTAGTAGCTGAGGATGTCAAAACGCTCGTTTTCTTGACTGCGCCAGGCAGAGACTAAAAATTTGTGATACTGGGGGTTGCGATTGCGGTCGGGTAGGTAAGTGAGGGAAAGACCACCCATGGCTTGCGTGAAGTCGTCCACTTCCTGACCCTCGAAGACGGAGCGCAGCTGGAGGGTGAAGTCAATGAGTCCGAAAGCGCGGGCGAGGCTTTGAGGTACGAAGCGATACACTGAGCGGTTGTAGTTAGCCATGGCGCCTATTTGCCAGTGGCGGTGCAGGTCATAGGTTAGGTAAGTTTGCACATCGTAGAAGTCGGGCACGTACTCGCCTTGCACATCGAGGCTCGACAGCAGAATGCGCGTGGTTTTGTAGCGCGCACCAGCCAGGTAGCGAAACGCGCGGTAGGTGTCGCGTCGGTGCTTTAGGCTGCCCTCTATGTGGGCGCTAGCGCCGAGCAGGCTAGCGCTAGCGCTAGCGCGCAGGCTGTCGGGGCGCTTGTACTTGATGTCGAGCACGGAGGAGAGCTTATCGCCATAGCGCGCTTGGAAGCCGCCCGAAGAGAAGGACAGGTCGCGCACCAAGTCGAGGTTGGGAAAGGACAGTCCTTCTTGTTGTCCGGCGCGCACCAGCTGAGGGCGATAGATTTCGAAATCGTTGACATACACTAAGTTTTCGTCGTAGTTGCCTCCGCGCACTTGATACTGAGAGGTGAGTTCGCCGCCGGCGCCAGTGTTGAGGCCCAGGGCGATGTGTGGCAGCACACTTTCCAGGTTGCCGGTGGTCGTAGGCAATAGGCGTAGCTCCTCAAGGCGGCGCTCGCGCACCATGCCAGCGTCGTCGAGGCGGCGCTCGCGAACGATGACCTCCAGGTTAGAGCGCTCGGGTGCCATGGCCATGTCTAAGCCGAAGCGTGCCCCGGGCACCAGAGGCAAGACGTCGGCAGTGGCTTCGCGGTAGGCGATGCGCCTAAAAACCAGCACCACACGTTGGCCTGCGGGCACTTGGATGGCATAGTTGCCCTGCTCATCGGAGTACACGCCGCCAGTGCGGCCCATGATGGTGACGGCAGCCAGTTCCAGTGGAAGCCCATCGGTGGCGTCAGTGATGCGCCCGAAGACTAAAGCTGTCGATGGTGGTTGGGCTGCCGCATTGGGTAGCAGCCATAGCCCGATAATTACCTTCCACGCACAGGCAAACAGCCGGACGCCCCCCCCAATAGCGGCGCTTAGCCTTTGCCAAGCTAACCCGCTTGACAAAAGCGGCCTTCCTCGCTCAGAGGTCGGATGCAAGGCGTATCCCATCCCTTGAATGGTGCGAAAGCTGGCGAGGCACCTCCGTTCTTTTTCCTCAAAAAAGCCCTTTTTTAACAAAACTTGTATTTTTTTGACTACAAAACCTATCCTAATACATAGCCCTTTGGTGTGGAAGGCTCCTGCAAAGAACGCAAAGGGTGTGCAGGGTGGGGCGATAAAAGTTCAGAGGGCTTGGTGACCCGCAAGGGGAGGTCATAGCTCGTGGTAGAGACTAAAGCGTACAATGTCGCGCAAATAGAGTTGGTCAGCGGAGTTGGTGAGTTGCCATTGCATCATGTAGCCAATTTCAGCGCGCAAGAGAGGCGAGAAGGTATGGGATAGGCCAATATAGAGGCGGTTTTGGTCGAAGATGCTCGGTGCGCCTTTGCCCCAGTGGAGGAAAACCTCATTGGCGAGGAGTACACTCCATTTGTCGTCGGGCAGTGTCCAATGGCACTGGAAGCGGTAGCGCCCGCGCCACACAAACGGCACACCGGTATTGGATAGGAAACGTTGTTCGATGCGGTAGCGGTGCAGGAAGTTGAGAGAAGGTATCAGAGGCATCCGTAGGCTAAGTTCCTGAAAAGAGCGCCATTCGACGCGACGCGGCAAAGGTTGCTGGTTAGGAGCGACGTCGCCGTTTTCCATGCGGGTAGTGCCGAGGGCAATTTCGGCATGGGGTTCCCATCGGTAGCGGATGTGAGTATGTAGGGCCAGCTGATGCCAAGCGCCATTAGCCAGGAGAAAGCGATAGTCTACTTCTTGATGGAAGGCCCATTGAGGGCGAAAGGTCCATATCAAGTAGTAGCGGTTCCAGGAGACGCCGTAGCGATGGATGGTGGTAGGTGTTTGAGCAAATAGGGCGTAAGAGAAACTGTTAATGGCAAAAAGCCCGAACAGAATACGCTTCGGAAGGGTCATGTATCGAGTTTTGCGGATATCTGCAAGACTTGGGTAGCTTTCGGGGTATGGGCTAAAAAAAGCGCACCTCAAGGTAGATGAGGTGCGCAGAGAGAAACAAAAAAACCAGGAGCCTTTTTTCGTTAGGCAATCTTGCTGCGTAGGCTTGTCCATCCGCCACCGTTATAAGCTTCCAAGCCGTTTTTGCGGAGGATGTCTGCGGCTGCTTTGCTGCGCGCACCGCTCCGGCATACAGTGATGAGGGGAGCGTTCTTCTTTTTCAAGGTGGTCAGCTGGCTCTGTAAGTGGTCGAGGGGGATGTTGATAGCCCCCCGCAAATGACCGGAGCGAAACTCTTCTGGGGTACGCACGTCTATTACTATGGCACCGCGCGCCACCAACTGTTGGAAGTCTACATCAGGGCCAAGACCAAGCAGGCGCTTTAACAGGCTAAACATGTCAGTAAGTCTTTTTTAATTGGGATTAATTTGCCAATTGATAAAGAACATCTTCCAGACTGCCGCCATTGTGCACGTCTGTCACGCCAGCTTGCCGCAGTAGCTGCACTGCCATACCGCTGCGATTGCCGCTGCGGCAGTACAGAATGCGCGGCGCGGGAAGCGCAGCAATTTCATTAGCCCGATAAGGAATGGTGTCTAAAGGGATGTTTATGGCGCCTTCGGCGTGCCCCATTCGAAACTCTTCGGGTGTACGCACGTCAATAAGAGTTATACGTCCACTTTCTTTCTTTGGCATCGTCATAGCAACAATTACTTATTTTTTATTTTGTGAAAAGATGGCACAAAGGTCGGGTGGTGTAGTGACCAGGGCTGTGACTTCGGTCACAGTGGCTCTTACCCTGTACTTTTGCTGGAACAAAGGAGGAATGCGGCTTTTTCTCCTCTTGCGCCACAGGCAACTCAACCGCCACTTTTGCTGTTTTTTAACCTGAGCCTATGAACTTCAAACTGCAAGCACCATATCAACCCACCGGTGACCAGCCCCAGGCCATTCAGCAATTGGTGGAAGGCGTTCGGCGCGGTGAGCGGGCGCAGGTTTTGCTCGGCGTTACGGGTTCGGGCAAGACGTTTACGATGGCCAACGTCATCGCTCAGGTGAACAAGCCTACCTTGGTTTTGACCCACAACAAGACCTTGACGGCGCAGTTGTACGGAGAGTTTCAGGCTTTTTTCCCAGAAAATGCTGTGGAGTACTTTGTCTCTTACTACGACTACTATCAGCCCGAAGCCTATTTACCCGTAACAGACACGTACATAGAGAAAGATCTGCAGATCAATGAGCTGGTGGATAAGCTGCGGCTACGCGCTACCAGCACCCTGCTCTCAGGGCGGCGCGATGTCGTCATTGTGGCGTCGGTGTCGTGCATCTACGGCATGGGCAATCCTGATGACTACGCTACAGGCATTATTCGCCTACAACGCAATATGAAGCTGTCGAAAACGCAGCTGCTCTTTGCATTGACCGATAGCCTCTACTCGCGCACGGAAGGAGACTTGACGCGAGGCACCTTTCGTGTACGAGGCGATACCGTGGACATTCACCTGCCCTATGCCGATTGGGGGTATCGCATCATTTTCTGGGGAGATCAAGTGGAAAGCATCGAGACTATAGACATACAGAGCGGGAAGCGTATAGCAGAGACCGACCAGGCGGTTATTTTTCCGGCCAACCTCTATGTGGCCCCTAAGGAGCGACTTGCTGAGATCATCCGCGCTATCGAAGACGAGATGATAGCGCAAGAAAAATATTTCCTTTCCGAAGGCCGATACGTGGAGGCGCAGCGCATCCGCGAGCGCACAACGTTTGACCTGGAAATGATTCGCGAATTGGGCTATTGCAGCGGCATTGAGAACTACTCGCGTTTTTTTGATCGTCGTCCTCCCGGTGCGCGACCTTTTTGTTTGCTTGACTATTTCCCTGATGACTACTTGATGATCGTAGACGAAAGCCACGTAACTATACCTCAGGTGCGCGGCATGTGGGGCGGCGACCGCGCTCGCAAGCAGACGCTGGTGAACTACGGCTTCCGTCTGCCCTCGGCCATCGACAACCGCCCGTTGAGCTTCGAAGAATTCGAAAGTCTCATCAATCAAGTTATCTTCGTAAGCGCTACGCCGGGCGACTATGAACTTCAGCAGACCGAAGGAGTGGTGGTAGAGCAGTTAGTGCGTCCCACAGGCTTACTCGACCCGCCTATCGAAGTGCGCCCTTCGCTCAATCAAATTGACGACCTGCTAGAAGAAATTCAGCGCCGCGTAGAGCGGAGCGAGCGCACGTTGGTCACTACGCTAACCAAGCGCATGGCAGAAGAGCTCTCCGCTTATTTAACGAAGATCGGCATCCGTTGCCGTTATATTCACAGCGAAGTAGAGACGTTGGACCGGGTGGAAATTTTGCGCGATTTGCGGCTGGGCGAATTCGACGTGTTGGTGGGTGTCAATCTCTTGCGCGAAGGTCTCGACCTACCGGAGGTGTCGCTGGTGGCCATTCTCGATGCAGACAAGGAGGGCTTTTTGCGCAACGTTCGCTCGCTGACGCAGACCGCGGGTCGCGCTGCCCGCAACGCCAATGGACTAGTCATCTTCTATGCCGATCAAATTACAGATTCTATGCGCCAGACTATAGAAGAGACCAACCGCCGGCGCAGCGTACAGATGGCCTACAACGAAGCCCATGGCATTACCCCCCGCACCATCAGCCGAAGCCGCGAAGAAATCCTGGCCCAGCGCAGTATCTTGGACATTCGCAGCACAGAGCAGCCCAGTTATTACGTGGAGCCAGAAACATCTACGCTTGCTGCCGAGCCCGTCGTAGCCTACGCCACTCGCCAGCAATTGGAGAAGATGATTGTTGAAACAGAAACTCGCATGAAAAAGGCTGCCAAGGACTTGGACTTCCTTACCGCGGCCCAACTGCGCGACGAGATGTTTGCATTGAAAAAACAACTCCGCGAACGCTTTGGTGTCGAGTGAAACGCCCTCTGAAAACGCCCTGTTTATCTTTATATTTCTCCATGGCTATTAACGGCAAAGTAATAGGCGGCATCATCGGTATGATCTTCCTCGACCTCATCGGCATGCCGCTGGGTGCCTTCTGGGGCTTTTTGCTGGGAGCTATCGTGGGGCATATTTTTGTAGATCACCGAAAGAGCATTAACAATACACATAGCGCTAGCGCGCAACACCTCCAGCGCCGCCAAGGTGCTTTTATCTATCACCTACTGTGCTTGTCCGTTCGTTTGGCTAAAGCCGACGGGCCTATCAATAAGCGCGAAATAGATTTCATGGATGGGCTGATGCGTCAGCGCCTACGCTTGAGCGAGCGCGGACGACGCGACGCTATACGCGTATGGAATGAAGCTAAGCAGTCGCCCATCTCTTTCCATGCCTATGCCCAGGCTTTCTACAGCGACTTCAGCCGAGAGCGCCATCGCGTGATGGACATGATGGACTTACTCTTTGCCCTGGCAGCTGCAGACAGCACGCGCCTGCATCCGGCAGAGGAGGAGCTGCTTTGGCGTGCTGCGGGCCTGTTCTACATCAGCCGCCTGCAGTTTGAGCGTATCAAGGCGCGCTACTTTGAGGTTTCAGCGCGTCCAGGGCCGGCGTGGTCATCCCTGGATCCTCACTATGCTATCCTGGGAGCGACGCCTACAGACTCGGTAGAGGAGATAAAGAAGAAGTACCGCAAATTGGCCCTCAAGTGGCATCCTGACCGCGTTCAAGCGCGGGGCGGGTCGGCGGAGGCTATTCGGCATGCTCAAGAGAAGTTTCGGCAGATTGTCGAGGCGTATGAAAAAATTATGGAGACCCGGCGCTCATAAAAAAAGCCCCCCAGCGACATCTCGCGGAGAGGCCAAATCCCAAAAACCAATTGTTAATCAGTTCTCTTTAAATCCCACAGGCGTTTACTGCCCTTGCTGATAAATGTTGGTGTTCTGGATAGGTATGGTCGGCTTTTTGCGCTTAAATGTATAGGCAAAAGAAAACTCGTGTGCCCCTGTGCTGTACTGCTGGAAGGGGCCAAAGGACACGTCATACGTGTAGAAGAGATTAAAGCGGTTGTATTTCGTACCAATGAGGAAGGCCATGGAGCCCTTGGAGTTAGGCCGATAAGTCAGGCCAGCGATGAGTTTGTCTTCCAGAAACCGCCCCTGCAAGTTGAGGTCCACTTGGAATGGCACGTCTCGAATACTGCGTACGGCAATGGAAGGCACTAAGGCAAAGCCGTGCTTGTACACGTTTAAGAGGCCGCCCACTTGAAGGATGAAGTAGCGCAGGCCGGCGCCGCTTTCGTTTTGCGGTTCTTCGGTGGGGATTTCATCCAGTCTTGCCCGGATAGCCGAGGGTAGCACCAGGCTGAAAAACATGCTGTTGTCGTACACGACGTGTGCCCCAAAAGACGAAGTAAACAATCGCTGCCCATCCACGGCGCCCTCTAATACGCCATCGCGGACATCAATGAGCGGGTTGGCCAGTATCTCGTTGTTTAGACGGCGGCGAAGAAACTCTGTGGTGAGGCCTAACCCCACCTGGGCGCGGTCTATTTTGAAACGGAACGCATATATGCCCTGTATGCGAGAGACAATCTGGTTGCCGATATATTCGGTGAACAGGCTGCCGCCCAGGCCCAATTTATCGCCCACAGGGCCAGTGTACAGAAAGGTGTAGCTGCGCGGCGCTCCAGGAAAACCCGCCCACGAATGGCGCGCATTGGCCAGTAGGATAAACTCGTTGTCAAAGCCTGCCACGCCTGGGTTAATGAGGTTTTGGTAAACCTGATATTGCGAGTAGATGGCCTGTTCTTGTGCCGAGGCGACTGTGGCCAATAGGCCAAACAGCAGGGAGTAGAGTGCTTTTTTCATGATAAACCGATAATGGGAAAAGGATAAAAGTTTGGGTGAATGGCTGCTTGGAGGGCTAGGGCCTTCCAAGCAGCCTAAGGGCAGAATTTCGCGTTACCGAATCAAATTGATGCTTCCCTTGATCTGTTGCATTTCGTTGTTAACCACGACCTTTAAGATGTAGTAGTACACGCCATCGGGCAAGAGAGCACCTTGGCTGGTGCGGCCTTCCCACCGTACGGAGCTGTTGTTGTAACCGTCGGCGCGATACACCAGTTGGCCCCATCGGTTGTACACCTCAAACGTGTTTACCGGATAGTCTTCAATGCAAGTGACAAGGGCAAAATCGTTTAGCCCATCTTCTACAGCAGGTGTAATAACAGGCCGAACCAAGAGGCAGCCATCGGGCGGATAAGGCACCCGAATGCGGCTGGTCGCCCGACAACCATTGCCATCTACGACGATGAACTCGATCAATTCGCCGGGGCAGAGATTTTCAGCGCGAGGTTCTTTGCCATTTTTACCCGTCGTAACCGATGCCCACGTGAATGATAGAGGCTGTATGCCGCCAGGCACCGTGGCCGCTATCTGGCCATCGCACAGCGAGAAGTTTTCTGGCGGGAAGGTCGCAAACTGGATTTGCAGCGGAGCGGGCTCGCTGATGGTAAAAGTGAAGGGCACCTGTACGTTATTGGCGTCCACAATGGTTACTCGGTACTCTCCACCACACAGCTGGGTGGCGGTGGAAAGTCCGCCCAAAGGCACATTGGCATCCACTTGGCCAGTAGGCCAAATAATGCGGTAAGGCGGCACACCACCCACCGCTGACACCGTAGCGCGCCCGTCGCAATGGCCATCACAACTGACGCCGTAGCCGTTGTAGTTGCTCAATACTGCTGAGCTGCCCACCACCGACGGTGGAAATGTCAAGGAGCCTTGCCACGTGGCTCTGCAGCCCAGCTGATCCGTAACCGTGACGCTGTAAGGCCCGCCGCACAACGTGTTGTTGGTCGGGGTGCTAACGCCATTATTCCAACTTACTGTGAAGTTGCCGACTTGACCCGTGACCAATACGGAGGCGACCCCATCGCACACCGTGGCCCCACTGACGTGGAATCCGTTGTAGTTGGATAAGATGTTAACGTTGGACACAGTCACTTGCGACTGCGACCCTACCGTTACTGGAGGGCATTGCCTCGAGATGTTGCTTTCATCAATGACAGTACACGTGTAAACACCTGGTTGCAATTGCGAGATATTCTGTGTCGAGGCCGTGTAGCCATTTGGGCCGCTCCAGGCATAGGAATAGGTAGGGCCATCTCCTCCCGACACCGAGATGGTAATGGCGCCGTTGTTGCTGTCCACGCAGGTAGCAGGCGTCACCTGAACAATGTTACACTCAAAGGGCGCATAAGTGCGCACCAGGTTGAAGGTGTATACACTGGTGCAGCCCGAGCTCACATTAGTTACTGTCACCACATAGGTGCCCGAGTCTAAGCCATTAACCACAGCCGTCGAGGGGCCATGCTTCCAAGTATAAGTGAGGTTGGCGTTAGGCGGTATGGGAGTCAGCGAGATAATTCCATTCTTCATGTCGTCGAAAGGCGGTGTGAACGACGAACCCACCACAGCCGGATCGCGCTGCGTAATGACGATATTCGAGAGTTTAAAATTATTACCCGCCCCATCGGCAAGATTTACCTCGTATTGACCGGAGGGCAAATCGCAGATTTGGAACGTGTCTTTGCTCGGAAAATAAAACTGATTGAGCGGGTTAGGCGGTAATTTGACTAGGTTGATGGATACTGGCCCAACCGCACCAGGCGGTATATTCACCGTAATGCACCCGTCGTCGTTGCAAGAGGCCGTGACAGGGCTGACGGTTGCTCCTACTAAGATGTTGGTGGTTGGCACATGATAGACGAATGTAGCCGAACACTGGTTAGCGTCCGTGATGGTCAATGTGTAGGTGCCGAACTGCAGCCCTGTCAAGTTTTGTTGAATAGAATTAAAGCCGCCGGGGCCTGTCCAGCTAAAAGAAAGTGGAGCCGTGCCGCCACTCACGTTGTTCAGGGTGATGGTGCCAGGTGTCAGACCATCCTGAGGGGTAATGGTCAAACTGTCAACCGATATGGGTTGTGGTGAGCCAACAGTAATAGGAGAGGCCTGTACCGTGCATCCTTTGCTGTCGGTGATGGTCGGCACATAGCTGCCTGCCGTTAGGTTGCTCAACGTAAGGCCCATTTGGTTGCCTGGCCATTGCACCGTAAAGGGCGCACCATTGCCACCACTAGGGGTCAGCGTAATGGAGCCGTCGTTGCCACCCGGGCATTTGACGTTTTGCACAGAAGGGTTAGCCGTAATGGCCGTTGTCGGGCCGCCCACAACGATGGGGCTGACCGTGGCCGAACAGCTGTTCGCGTCGTTAACTATCACGGTGTAAGAACCGGCAGCCAGCGTAGTCGGACTTTGTCCAGTGGCTACCGTTTGTGTACCTAACTGCCACGAGATCGAGTAAGGCATCGTGCCACCACTGACAGTTACTGAGGCCGTGCCGTTATTAGAGCCAAAGCACGTGACTGGCGTAGGCGTGCCGGACGGCGACGCCGAAAGGGGAGTTTGTGGCTGGTTTACCGTGAATTCATACTGGCGGGAGCATTGGTTCGCGTCGCGAATGGTGAGGGTATAAGTGCCAGATATTAGCCCAGAAATATTCTTAGTCACCGCTGAAAAGTTATTCGGCCCGCTCCAGGAGAACGTATGAGCGCCGGTGCCACCCGTAGGATTAGGAAGGGCAATGGAGCCGTTATTCCCACCAAAGCAAGACACAGGATTCACTACTGCCTGTGTGAGCGACAGCTGAATAGGTGAGGGCGAGCTGACATTTATAGCCGTTAGCGTGTGAGTGCATCCTTTAGAGTCGGTGATGGTCACAGAGTAAGTACCTGCTCCCAAACCCGTAATGCTTGGGTTGGTAGTGGTTTGATTATTAAACGGCGACGGCCCAGACCAGCTGTAAGAGAAGCTCGGTGTTCCGCCCGATGTAGAAAGGGTTATGGAGCCATCTAAGCCGTTG
>JBEQAD010000040.1:0-15703 GCA_041640515.1 Saprospiraceae bacterium
CAGTGTGGATGCGAGCGACATTACCAGCTGGTCGGATAACCTGATAACAGTTGTCGTTCCTTCTACTTCGGCAGCTAACGCCTGTGCCGGCACCGGTCCTATCACTGTGGTCGACGCTGGTGGCAACGCGACGACAAGTTCCACCAACTTAACAGTAACTTTCGGCTATACCAATTTCATCTATAGTGGCAACAAGGTAGGGGCTAAACTAGCCAATGTCAATGGCTTGGGAGGCATGACATATACTTTAAGCACTACGCTGTGCACTTCCTCTCAGCAAGACGCCGTGAACGCCATCGGGCGGGCGCTGCGCGAATGGCGCTGTGTGTCGGGCGTCAACTGGCGGCTCAACACCTCGACTACTACGGTGAATGCTGAGGCGAACGATGGCATAAGCGTCATCACGTACGACGTAGGTTCGCCCCTACCCGGTGGCGTCTTGGGACGGGCGACGAGTTACTACGTTGGTTGTTCCCATGGTGGAGGGCTTCATTGGCGCGTCGTTGAGGTTGATATAAACATGCGGCAAAGCGGCGTAACGTGGTATTTCTGCGACAGCCCTTCGGTGCCGGGTGGCAGCTTCGATTTTCAGAGCGTGGTCTTCCACGAATTTGGGCATGGCCATCAGTTGCAGCACATCGTGGATAATACCGCTGTTATGCACCGTTCTATTGGCCCTGGGCAGGCGCGCCGTGTGCTGAACAGCAACGAGGAAAGCGGGGCAGACTACGTCCTTGGCTTGCCGGCTAATCCCTGTGGCCCTGGTGCCATGACGTTGTTAAGCCACCCGGCTTGCCTAGGGTTGACGCCGCCCAGTGCTTGCAACGGCGCCGGGCCGTGCACTGCTCCGCTACCGGTGGAGCTTGTCTTTTTCACGGCTCGGGCTGTAGAGGGCGGCATTTTACTAACCTGGGAAACAGCCACTGAGCGCGACAACGACTTCTTTACCTTGGAACGTTCGTCCGACGCGGTGCGCTTTCAGTCACTGGCTCGTATCCGCGGTGCGGGCACGTCCACTGAGCGACGCCGCTACGAGTTTCTGGACAGCGCCCCTTCGCCCGGCATCAACTATTATCGCCTTTGGCAAACTGACTACGACGGCACGCAGGCTCTGCTGCACATGGTTAGCGCAGAGGCGCCCAACAGCCAGGTGGAGCTTCTGCGGGTGTTTCCTAACCCTATAGCAGGCGAACAAGTACACCTCGATTTGGCGGCTGATCTCGCTGGCGTTAGCATGAGCGTGGTGCTCTGCGACGCCTTGGGCCGCGAAGTGCTGCGTCGGACGCTGCCGGCCGAGCCGGCCCTTGCGCTTAACCTGGCGCCGTACTACCTGCCCGCAGGGTTATACGTCTTGCGCATATGGCTGCCCGAGACGCGCCAGTGGCTGGGGCCGGTGCGCTTTTGGAAGCCGTAGCAGGATGGATGTTTGTCTTGCGCAGAGAAAGCCAGGCCGGTCGAGCAAAGCATACCAACAGGTCGCGTGCTCTTTAGCCCTTTGGGCATATGGTGCGGGCAAAAGAGCCGAGGGCGGGAAGCCTGTCAGGCAGATGTTTTACCCAAACAAAAACAACCACAGGGAGCATCGCCTTCAGGAGCGGATCTTCTGTTCGATGCGTGTAGTAGAATAGCCTTCGACGAAGGGCAAGCTCAGCACCTGTCCGCCATTGGCTAAGACAACGGTGGCCCCTACGATTTGCTCGGGCTGCCAGTCGCCTCCTTTCACCAGGACGTCGGGCAGGAGGGTTTCGATGAGCCGCAAGGGAGTGTCCTCATCGAAGATGACGACAGCGTCCACAACTTCTAAGGCAGCCAGCACGTGAGCGCGCGTAGTTTCGTCGTTGATGGGGCGCCGGGGGCCTTTCAGGCGGCGTACAGAGTCGGTGCTATTGAGACCGACCACTAAGCGTTCGCCTAAGTTGCGCGCTTGGGCCAAGTAGTGGATATGGCCGTAGTGAAGCAAGTCGAAGCAGCCGTTGGTAAACACTATGCGCTCTCCTGCTGCGCGCCAGCCCTGTGTGCGTTGGAGCGCTTGTTCGAGGGTGCAGATTTTGTGGCGGATGCGTGTCAAGTTATCCATGCGGTGGAGCCTCGGCCGGAGCGGAGCGATTGAGGAGGGGCAGCAGAGCCAGCGACAATAGCCCGCCCAGGATGTTGTAAAAAATTTGCACGGCAAAGAAAGCGATGTTGGCGTAGGAAAAGGCGTCGTCGCCCCGAATGGCGTAGAGAGCCAAGCCGGCCATGGCGAGCGCGTGAAACGACCCCATGCCGCCGGGCGAGGGAATGACAAAGCCCAGAGTGCCGAAGACGAAAACCATCAGTGCAGCGCTCCAGTCCAAATGGGCAGTGGGGCCAAAGGCTTTGAGGTTGAACCATGTCTGTAGATAGAACATGACCCAAATGCCCAGCGAACAAGCCAGGAACACCCCGGCGCGCTGAAGACGGAACACGCTGCGCAAGCCCTCCAGAAAGCCCGTAATTAGCCCTGCCAGCCGCCGAAATAAAGGCAGGCGACCAATGCGGCGGCGAAACGTCCAGAGAAGACCGCCACCTGCCGCCGCCAGGGCGAGCAAGCCAATAACGGCAGGATTTTGCCACAGTGGTGTTTCGGAGCGGCGGTTTTGTTGTATGAAAGCCAGAAGCGTGTCGCCTTCCCACAAGAAGGCTAAGCCGACAAACAGCCCTAAGCAGACGAAATCCATCAGCCGGTCAATGACCAGGGTGCCCATGACGCGCTCCACGGGGATGCGTTCATAACGCGCCAAGGCGCCAGCACGCACCACTTCGCCCATACGCGGCAGCCCAAGATTGGCAAAGTAGCCCAGGACGATGGTCCAGAAGCAGTTGCCCAGGCGGGTGCGATAGCCCATGGGCTCCAACAGCACCTGCCAGCGCCACGCCCGCAGCAGGATGCTGGCAGTAAAAGCCGCCCACACCAGCGCCATCCAGCCCAAGTGAACAGCGGCAAAGTCGGCCACCAGTTTATCTAACAGCCGGCACTGCTCTGGAGGGATGCCGTCGAGGCGGCATTGCTCTTGGTAAGCGGCATTCTGGTGCCAGAACACCAGGGCCAACAACCCTACGCCTACGCCAAAGAAGAGCAGCATGCGGAGGGCTTTTTTGAAAACTGCAGAAGCCATGCGAGGAAATGTCGGGTCTTTTTTGACCGCGCAAAGGTGGGCATTTTTCCGCCAGAGGAGCGGGAGGGTTTAGAGGGTTTTCAAGTATTCGATGACGGCCCGGCGCTCGTGGTCCGTCAGGCGGTCGCCGAAAGTATGGCCGCTGTTACTGTAGCCAGGTAGGGTAGTGTCGTAGGTCTCTGGGCCGGAAGGTTGGGTCTCTGTTTGGTAGCGCCAGCCCAGCCGTTCGGGGTCGTAGTCGTTGGTGTCAAACGAGCGGCGCCAATACTTGGGCCGTTGGGTACTCTGGAGCAGGTCGGCCACTGTGGGTACGGAGCCATTGTGCAGGTAAGGAGCCGTAGCCCAAATGCCGTCTAAGGGCGGGGCGATGTAGCCGTTGGTCGGCTTCAGTTCGGCCCGGTGCGGCCCTTGGGCGAACCAGCTGCGGTTGTACCAGCGGTGATACTCTGGGTAGTTTCCATACGTCTGGGCCAGCAGAGGGTCTGTGCCGATGCGTTCCAAGGCAACTACGCGGTTCGGATAGGAGGGCGTCGCGCCGTAAGTGCCGTGGCATTTAGAGCAGTTTTTTTCAAAGATGGCTTTGCCCTGGGCGGCTAAGGCTTCGTCCACAGGGAAGGGGTATTTGGGCGGCTGCAGTGTGCGTATCCAGGCGATGAGGTCCACCATGCGCTCGTCCACTCGGCGCGCTTCTGTGCTGTCGGTCAGGGTCAGCATGGCAGAGGCAGAGGACAAGCGCGCAAAGTCGCCTCGACCTAAGGCGTTGTAATAGAGGGCGTTCTTTTTCTTGAGCAGCCACCAGGCTGGCACATCTGTGGGCACCACTTCCAAGGGGAGATGAAACTGCGCCGAGTCTATCCACCGCAAATTGTCAGGGTGGCGGTGGGCGGCTAAGACGGCGAAGATTTTGTCGGCGGGGTTCAGTCCTCGTACGGAGGTGCGGATGTAAGGGGCGAGGGCTTTTTGGCTTCGGCTAAACGGCAAGTAGGCCGCCCACTCGGGCGAGTCTTTTCCGTAACGCATTTCTACCATTTTATCGAACAGGCTTGAAGGCGTCGGGCGCGAGTAGTCGGCAGTAGTGTTGCCCAGACCTATGACAAGCTGCCCATTGATTTGCTCAGCGTGGCAGGTCAAGCAGGTGGGCGCAGCCACTTTGACACCATTGGGCGCCTCTACGGCATTAAACATATACGGGAGCCGCTGGCTGTCGCCCGTGCGCCCCAGGTCATCGCTACTTTTTCCCATCAATTGCTGAAACAGCGCTAACGGTATACCCGAACGAACAACATCGCCATAGAGCAAGTAATGGTAACCAGCTTCGGGGTTGCCCTCCCGTTGAGGAGTGGGAGGAATGTCGAAATAGCCAGGGTCTTCTATCGGTTCGGGCAAGTTGGCGGATAACCCGACGATTACCCACAACACCAAGATGAGGAGATACTGTCGCATAGTTGCCCCGTCGTTCTTGTGACGCTAAATGGGAAGAGTGCGATTGGAGGAAAGGACACTTGGGATGCGCAAGCGGGAGGACACTTTATTTAAAGCGCTCGGATGGCCTCCACAGGGTCCATGCGGCTAGCTTGAAGTGCTGGCAGCAGCCCCGAGAGCACGCCCACTATCATAGAAGTGAACACCCCAATGGCGATGTTAGACGCCGACAGGTGGATGTCAAAGTCAATGGCATGCGTAATGAGGTAGGTGGCGCCCCAAATGAACAGGAGCCCTAATGCCCCGCCGACCAGACACAGCACCGTGGCTTCAAAAAGGATTTCCAGCAGGATAAACCAGCGCTTCGCTCCGATGGCCATTTTGATGCCAATGATGCCGGTGCGCTCTTTGACCGAGACGAACATGATGTTAGCCACGGAGAACATGCCTACAATGAGCGCGAAAATGCCAATAATAAAGCCTGCGGCATTGATGACACCAAACACACTATCGAATACATTACTTAGGATGGTCAATGTATTGAGCGCGAAGTTGTCCTCTTCTACTGGCTTGAGGTGCCGGGCGCTGCGCAAGATGCCGGTGATTTCATCCTTGACGGCTTGCAAGGATACTTCTGGCTTGGCACGAACAGCAATAGTTGACTTGCCCACCCACATGTTGCCGTCGCGAGTGCGGAAGCCCCGCCGGGCTAACGTGTGGCTAATCATAACGGCATTATCAAAGTCCATAATGCGGAGCAGATCGTTGCCCGAGGGAACAATCACGCCAATCACGCGCAGCTTGCGTCCGCCAATCTTAATTTGTTGATCAACAGCACCTATACCTGGAGGGAACAGGGTTTCGGCGATTTTCGCGCCGATGATGCACACATCGCTGCCATTGGCGTATTCTGTAGGCGAAAAGAAACGCCCGTCTTCCTGAAATTCCAGCCGGAAAATGTCGCTGCACTCTTCGGTTACACTGATAAAAAAGGCGTTTTCTACGCTGGAGTTGCGCCATTTGATGGTTCGGCTCCCCAGGAATTGCCAATAGCCTACCGCTGCCGCGGTTTTCATCCGCCCTTTGAGCGCTTCGTATTCGCGGAAGCTTTGGTTAGGCCGGCGCATCCACTTCCAGAAATTCTGGCCAGGGTCTTCAGACCAGGAGAATTTGTCAATATACACCACATCATTGCCCAGTTTGGATAGGCTGCGCCGAATGTTGTCTTCCAGAGAGTTGACAGCACTCTTGACGCCGATGATACAGAAAATGCCGATAGTGACGCCCAGCAGCGAAAGAAACGACCGTAGGCGGTTGGCTACCAGCTGCTGCCAGGCTTGGGTGGCTCCTTCGGCCAGGATGCGGAGTATCTGACGCACGGTGCAAAAAAATTGAAGGGATAGGGTGCCCCAGCGAAAATGCACACATAGAGCGTTGCCGTAAGCAAAAATTCGATAAAAGGGCCGCCCTGCTCTACGATGCTTTACTGCTTGCGACTTAAGACTTGTGGCCAGTAGGCTTCCCAGCTCTGCTGCGCCTTGCCCTTGAGCACCCGCGGCACTTTGGCTTGTCCATTGAGTTTGCCGTGCTGTTCGAGCCACTGGTAGAATACCGAATGGGGCAGCAGCGTAACGCGTACTTCGTGCAGCGCATAGCGACGCTCGGTACGGTAATCGTCGTTGATGGCTTGTAAATGCTCGTCCAGCAAGCGCGCACAGGTGTGTGGGTCGTGGGCTTCTGGATAGTCTGCGCTGATATACCAGTGATGTGCCCAGTGCGAGCCACAGGGCTCCGCTGCCACGGTAAACTCCTTGACCCCCAGTTTTATCTGCTGGTCGGTGGCGCGCACTGCGGCGTTCAGGTTGTCCACAGATACGTGTTCGCCGGTAACGCTCAGGAAGTGTTTCGTGCGTCCAGTGATGCGGAAGAGCAGCTGTTGAGTATCGGTAAACTCGATGGTGTCGCCCAGCAGATAGCGCCAGCAGCCGGCTTCGGTGCTTAGTAACAGGGCGTAAGGCCGGCCTCGTTCTATGTCGGGCAGCCACAGGGTTTCAGCGTTTGGTTTCAAGTTGCCGTCGTCGTCGAAATTAGAGTCGTTGAAGGGTACGAACTCAAAGAAGATGCCTGCGTTGACGGCTAACTGGTGCAGACGGATGCCAGGCCGGCGCTGGTAGCCAATGAAGCCTTCGGAAGCAAGGTAGCTG
Source organism: Saprospiraceae bacterium (assembly GCA_041640515.1). GTDB lineage: Bacteria > Bacteroidota > Bacteroidia > Chitinophagales > Saprospiraceae > M3007. Next base: position 6,764 of record JBEQAD010000040.1, read on the forward strand.
TCTACGTATTGCACTGGGCGTCCTAATAGGCGCTCGAAGGTGGGTTGGTAGGGCTCAAAGAAAATACCGCTGTGCATCAGCAGTGAGAAATTGGGCCACAGCTCGTGGATGTGGCGCAGGCCGTAGCGCGCTACCACGCGCTCGATGACCATTTGTACCCAAGCCACGTTGCCCACGATAAAGCCGATGTCCCACCTTGGCGCGCGCTCAACTATGCGCTCGATGCGCTCGCCCCAGTCCATCAAGTCAGTAATATCGCGCTCAGGGCGGTAATACTTTTTGAGCCAAAAAGGCCGGTTTAGAGCGATAATACCCGATAGGTCGCCAATCCAGTGCCCTCCTTCGCGTTGCAAGTTGGTGGTGCTGCCTACCATGAGCATCTGCTTGGTGAATAGGTCGGCAGGCAGGTGAAAATTCGCCATATCGAAGAACACCCGACGCGACAGCCGGCTCATCGAACGGATAAGGTCGCGCGTTACTGGAATGTACTTGGAAGAGGCATTTGACGTGCCACTGCTCATAGCGTACCAGGGCACTATTCCCGGCCAGCACACATTAGGCTCATCCTGGCGCGAGCGGTGCCACCATTCGCGGTAGATTTTGTCGTAGTCATGCGTAGGCACGCAGGTTTGGAATGCCTTGACAGCATCGCGTTGCCACAACAAAGAGGCAAAGCCGTAGTGTCGTCCAAAGGCCGTGTGCGCTGAGGCAGAAAGCAGCCGGAGCAACACCCTGCGTTGCCGCACCGCTGGCGATAGCCAGTGTCTTGATTGCACGGCTCCCAGCTGAATGCCGGTCTTGATGACATGTCCTACAAGTCGCATCAGGGATTGATTTTGAATGGTTAATGCCGATTATGCTTTCGTTTTCAGGTGCTTTTTGAACGCTCAAAAATACAGGGTTCGTCCGACCTGGAGAAACCTTGTTTCGAGGGCCATTATGGGGCCTTCGGAAGCGTTCAGTTATCTACTATACTACTTTTTTTGAAAAAATATTATTTTTTTTGATAAATATCCACAGAATATAACATAATTTTTTCGCATAGAAGTAGCAGTTTGCCAAATATATCTCCATGAAAAGTTTGCAGCCGTCCATCTCTTGGGAAGAGGAAGTTGCCGAAGCTTACGAAAATGCGGCCCAATTTCCTTTTCCTATTTATGCCAGTGCTTACCAAGGCGGTAAGTTTTTACATTGCAATAAGCGTGCCGTAGATTTTTTCGGCTTTGCCGATTAGGATGAGATGAAAAAAGCCTACATGGTGGATTACTACCATAATGTTTCAGATCGCGGACGAGTTTTGCAAATCATTGGAGACACGCCCAGAGATCAGTGGAGCCGGCGGGTGCGAGTGCGATTGAAGGTGAACGGCAAACTCCGTCGAGTCTACTTTGTCTCGCGGGTCTTTTGCGATAGGCACGGTCATCCGCAGGCGATGCTGTGTATGGCACTAAATGTGGCGGATAGCGAATGGTTCGCTGGCTTTGAAGAGGAGACTAAGGATGGCCTTTTTGAAGCGACGAACTATCGTATTTCCGATTGCAATAGCGCTTTTGCCAGGCTATTGGGCTATCAGCGCGAAGAACTGAAAGACCTGCATATTAAAGATTTGCTATGGCCTACCGATTCTTATCCCGATCTTATTGAGCTTATTCAGCGCCAGCACACGCTCAAACGGTATCCACTCAGATTGCGCCGGAGCAGCGGCGAGATGCTCATCGTCGAGTTGAGCTGCAATGCTTCCTTCAACGGAGACGGCGTGGTTAACCGCGTGAGTGGCATTGTCTCCAATGTCCTGTATGAGACCATCCACAGCAAATTGCCTGTAGGTGTTTTCCTCATTAGCACAGATGAAAACGGCAAGGAGATTATCGCACATGCGAACGAGGTTTTTGCTAAATTGCTCGGATACAATGACATAAGAGACGTGCTGAGCCTACCTATCCGACAGTTTCATCCCAACGAAGCTGCTTACCAGAGCTTTAAAAAGGCGCTTAATAAAGAAGCGGATAAAAAAAGACCCTTGTTAGACTTTTATATAGAGATATGCGACTGCTTGGGCCGACGACGCAACGTAGTGGCTAACGTGTGTTATTTGGATAATCAAGACAGAAAAGTCCGCGTCGGTATCGTATATGACCTGACAGGACATATCAATGAACAGCTCCGCACCCTGAAAAATAATTTTGGAGCTATCCTACATACCTACATAGCGACTGTAGATGGTCTACGCAGATCGTTGGAATGGATCCTCAGAGCGACAGGTGAGGACGTCCTATTGCGCAAAAGTGCAGTGGATTATGAGCGTTTGCAACAACAGCGTACAGGTATCCCAAAGCGGCTGAGTTCGAATTTTGAATTATTATATCAGACGGCAATGGAAAGAGGTTATGATAATAATAGCCTTATATTGAAATTGAAGGACTTGTTAAATAAGCTATTTCGAGAATTAAATATTGCCCATGGGCGAGAGAAAGATAATGCCTCGATAATTCGCCAGTTATCGATTAAGATACGCGATACGTTGACGAGCATTGATAGTGATACTAACATCTCTAAAGAACCGATAAGAAGACTGCGTGCTGAAATAGCGGAATTGCTTAGGCTGTCAAATGTTGTTACTCTGGCTACAGCCTATAACGAATTAGGAGAGCGAATCCTCGATTTTAACTACTTCCGAGACTATCTGCGCGGCGAACCTACGCGTCCAGAAGACTTTAAGTTGCTCAATCTTACGAGAATTGTTCTGGAGGTCGTTAGCTCTTTAGCAGAATTTGCTGCCCTGCGCCAAGTGGATATTCGTATGGAGTTCTCCCGTCAGGATCGTTTGCCGATACAGGGGCATCGGTCACTACTGAACCGTGCCCTGCACAGCTTGCTACATAACGCCATTAAATACACTTGGTCTAAGGGCGAAGAACGGCGGTCTTGGGTTACTGTGCGCATAGAAAAAATCCCTGTTGAAGAGCAAGTCAGGATTATTATTGAAAACCGGGGAGTGCCTATTCGCAAAGAAGAAGTTGAGTCAGGTTCTATCTTCCATTTTGGCGTACGAGGCAAGGAAGCCGATGATCGGAATCGCTCCGGTACCGGTATTGGTCTCTTTGATGCCAAGGAGATCATCCAGCAACATGGAGGCACCCTAACGCTCACCTCCGAGCCAGTTTCTGGCAATCTACCGGAGATTTACACTAACCCCTTTATCACACGTGTTTACATTAAACTGCCTATTGCTAAGGACGAATGACAACAATTAAACTACTGTGGGTTGACAATGATCTTTTTGAAGACCTAAACGAGCTGCGCATCACTTTGTATCTAAGCGACGACTATGAAGCCGACTTTGCCTTAAACGCTACAGAGGGTTTTAATCGGCTGCGTGAGAACACTTACGACATAGTTACAGTGGACCTACGGCTTCCACCGGGTCCACATAATGCCTGGCTAAAGTATGCCCATCATAGTTATGAGGAATATGGCTGTGCCTTATTAAAGGAGATATCCGAGCAGCGCGATACTTTATTTGCACATTTATCAAATACCCGCTTTGGAGTTTATTCTATAGAGGACCCGCGCGATGTGCCGAGAGAGTTGTTTGAACCACCAGTCGGTATATCACACGGTAATTATTGCCAGAAAACAGATCGAGCCGGCGACGATGAGTTTTTCGATTTCCTCAGAAAATTACGTGCGTCATGTTCTCAATGATCTTGTTTTTCAACCCAGATTTTCTCGAAGCGGAATGGTTGGCTACAGCTGCTGCTATTGCCACCTCTTTCTTTGTCTTTGTTATGGGCGTGCCGGCGTTTGTTTTTCAGACGTTCGTCGCTGGAAATCTTCGAGATGTCTACCACGAGCGCTTAACTAAAGCATGGCCTATCGTCTTTGGTATTTCTACTATTATTGTAATAGCCCTGTTTATTATTGGAAATACAGCTATTGATAAATATATTTCCGGTGATAATCAACACTTTGTCCCTATTATAGTTATTGGTCTATTGTTCCTTCTCGTAATTTTAGCTTCTTGGTATCTTTGGAGTCATTTCGACTCACCTTATGGCATAGAAAAACGCTTATCAGAAAATATCGTAAAAACAGCAAAGAAAAATTACAAGAATAGCCATATTTAGAAGCATTTGAGAAGGATTTAGAACATTTAGCCATTATGGCGGTAGAAGTACGAAATGATGCATATAAAAAATATTTTTTAGAACAATGTGAAAAATTGGTAGAATTTATTATTGATTCACAAAATAAGGCTGGTCCAGAGGGTAGAAGATACATGTATCGCCTTAAGCGCATTATCAAAGAGATTATCTGTGTTAGCGTCACTAATAACGGAGAAAACATCTCTATCAACAACCAGAAACAGGCGCTGGATTTACTGTCCCACATCTATAATAAATTAGGGGTCGCAGGGCGTCATTCCAATCTCATCCCTTTGATAGCCCATTGCCTAAAGGAGATAGCTCTACATGCCTTAAGGCAACAAAACCACGGCGTTATTATGGACGCCATGGAAAAAATCGGGGATATGAGAGGGCACTACAGGGAGTTGTTCATCATAGCCAATAAGGCCTTATTCTGGGAGAACCGCCATGAACCTGCGGTTGTTGCCGTACGAAAATTAGAAGCTGCTCTTCGCAAAGACGAAAAGGATGCGAAGGTGAGACAACTCGCGTACCACTGCTGGTTGGGCTTAGTAGCCAATATGCACGCTAAAAGAGGCGCTTTACGAGAGTTCGCCAGGGAAAGTTTGGATAAGTCTCCACAGGCGTTGCAACCCACACATTTGGACGATGCCTACAACTATTTTTACAAGACCCTGGGCTATTTCGACACAGCAGATGCCGTCCGAGCGCTTCGCAGAGAACTTTTTGAAAAAACCGCTTAAAAAACTAAGCATCAACAGCCGTCTTGGCCCATGTGGCCACTTGCTTCCGGTCTATCTTACCGCTATCGGTTTTGGGCAAGGTCTCGATGAAACGCACATAGCGTGGCACCTTGAAGCGGGCCAAGTGTGCCCGGCAGTGCTCGACGAGTTGAGCTTCCGTAGAATGCTGGCCGGCTTTGCAAACAATGAAGGCTAAGCCAACTTCGCCCCATTTGTCGTCCGGAACACCCACCACAGCGGCTTCAGCTACGGCGGGATGCTGCAGTAGTACGCGCTCCACTTCAGCAGGATAGACATTCTCGCCGCCAGAAATAAACATGTTCTTGATGCGGTCCACGATGTAGAGATATTGCTCCTCGTCCATGCAGGCCATATCGCCGGTGTGAAACCAGCCTTCGCGCAGAGCGGCTGCTGACGCGGTGGGGTTGCGCCAATAGCCAGGCGTCACCATAGGGCCGCGCAGGAGCAACTCACCAGGCTTTCCGGGAGGGACGTCTTGTCCTTCGCCATCTACGATACGCACCTGCACGTAGAAATTGGGCCGTCCGATACTGCCCTTTTTGCGGACGGCGTCGCTGTGGTGCAACGAGGTGAGGTTGGGCCCTACTTCCGTCATGCCGTAGCCTTGGCGCACATACACGTCCTTGTGGTGCCAGCGCTCGATGAGGGGGATGGGCATAGGTTCGCCGCCGACGAGGACGTACAGCAGCTGCGATAAGTCGGCCTGTTGGAAATAAGGCTCGTCAGCCAGCATCTTGAGCATGGTTGGCACGCCCATGAAAATGGTGCAGCGCTCCTCTTCTAAAGCGTGCAACACCGCTGGCGGGTCAAACTTTTTAAACAAGCAGATGTAGCCGCCGTGGTGCAGGAAGGGGGTGAGCAGGACGTTCCACCCGCCCGTATGGAAGAAAGGCATGACGTTGACAGTGCGGCTATCGGCATTGACTGTGAGCGATAAAGCAGTGTTGATGCTATTCCAGAACAGCATTTTGTGCGTGTATAGCGCACCTTTGGGAACCCCCGTCGTCCCGGAGGTGTACAGGATGAAGATGGGGTCCTCTTCGCGGATGGACACCTGAGGGAGCGGGGCCCTGTCGGGGCTGATTTCGGCGTGGCGGCACCTGTCAGCAAACTCAGCCAGGCACATTCGGTAGGGCACGCGTGCGTAGGCGGGTGCGGCCTGAACCAGCGGCAGAAACTTTTCTTCCACAATAAGCACCTGCGGCTCCGAGTCCCTTAGCAAATAGTCTATTTCAGGAGAGGCCAGGCGATAGTTGAGGGGCACCAATATAAATCCCCATTTTTGAGCAGCGGCAAAGAGCACAAGGTGTTCCAGGCTGTTCTCGGCGAGCACAGCCACCCGGTCGCCGGGCTTGACGTGGCATTGGCGGAATAAATAATTAGCCATCCAGTGCCCCAAATAGTCCAACTGGCCGTAGGTAAGGGTGCGGCCGGTTTCGTATTCTTTTGCAGCTGTTTTGCTCGGGCTGTATAACGCCCAACGCGACATCCAGTCGAACTCAGAAAAAAACATAAGAGAAGAGCGTAGTTTTTTACAGAACAGCCTCCATAGAAGAGCGGCCGTGCAAGGATAAAGCATCGCTCCAAAACGGAGAAGCCCTGGCCATGGTACTTGCACTAAGAGACGCTTGACCATCCTAAAAAAGTACAACCTGCCTACCTTCGCCCTCGCAAAAAACACTGCTTCGGCTTATGAAGATCACCGTTGCTCTTGGGATTATTGCTGCGCTGTTGGCTTGGATGACGTGTAAAAACCTCCAAAAAAGCACCGCGGAGCCAACCCAGCCCGCAGAAGAGAAAGAAACGTCCGGTCTAATGCGCGTACCGGTGGATGCGTTGCCACCAGCTTCGGCCAGTCACAGGGCTTACCTGGCTTCCGCCTATTGGCATTTAAGTATGGCCGTAAGCCCAAGAGGAGAAAACGTTCAGCCCAACTACGAGAAGAAGTGGCTGGTTTTTCGTGAAGATCAGACCTTCGACGTGGTTATAGACGGCAAAGTGGTGGATACGGGTCGGTGGAATTGGGACGTGGACAAAAACTACCTTTACCTTTCGTGCAAGGATCCCTACTTGAACAACAGCTGGTCTGTCAAAGACCTAACGTTTCTGATGATTTGGATAGGCAATACAGACCTCAACAACTCAGGTATTCAAATTCGCGTGCAAGGTCACAAGCAGGCTCCTTGGGCAAAAGAGCCAGAGAGGAACTGATTGCCCTCAATCGACCAAGTGCCGTTAGTGCCTTTACTTTTGTTTAATTAGATAGATCCAATCGAAATGCCTCCCTCGCCGTATTCGTATAACCCATCATTAAACGAGCATGGCCCTCAAGGATAGCCATCAAGGTTACCACCGGCTCACTTTAGCTGGTCTCATTATCACTTTAGGCATTATTTACGGCGATATTGGCACCTCACCGCTGTATGTGATGCGAGCCATCGTGGGCGAAGGTTTAGTGGATCGCGAGACAATCTTGGGCGCGGTTTCACTGGTGTTCTGGACGTTGACCATCCAGACGACGCTCAAATACGTAATACTAGTGTTGCAAGCTGATAACAACGGCGAGGGGGGGATTTTCTCCATGTACACGCTAGTACGGCGGCGGCGCAGATGGCTGCTGTATCCGGCCATGGTCGGCGGGGCGGCAGTGCTTTCGGAGGGCATGATCACACCGCCCATTTCGGTATCGTCAGCTATTGAGGGGCTGGAGTCTATCGAGCAGTTTCGCTATGCGCACATCCCGACTGTGCAAATAACCGTGGGCATTCTCACCGCGCTATTTCTCTTTCAGCAATTCGGTACAGCCACCGTAGGGCGCTTCTTTGGTCCGATCATGCTGATATGGTTTTCCATGTTAGGTATTTTGGGCAGCCTCCAGGTGTATGAGGATGCTTCGGTGCTGGTGGCTATAGATCCTCGCCACGCTATTCAGTTGTTGTTGCATCACCCTAATGCTTTGCTCTTGATGGGGGCCGTATTCTTGTGTACCACAGGAGCGGAGGCGCTGTATGCCGATTTGGGCCACTGCGGTAAGCAGAACATCCGCATCAGTTGGATATTTGTCAAAACCTGCCTGCTGCTCAACTACTTTGGTCAGGCGGCCTGGTGTTTGCAGTACGAGGGAACGGCCTTGCCGGAGGCGACACCCAACCCATTTTACGGCATTATGCCGCCATGGTTTTTGCCTTTTGGTATTGCCATTGCCACTATGGCGGCTATTATTGCCAGCCAGGCTATGATTTCGGGGTCGTTCACACTGGTCAGTGAAGCCGTTCGCTTAGGGCTAATGCCCAAACTGACAGTTATTTTCCCCTCTAACATGAAAGGCCAGCTCTATTTACCGGCGGTGAATACTTTCTTGTGGGTAGGCTGTACGGTCATCACCGTTGCCCTCAAGAAGAGCACCCAAATGGAGGCAGCCTATGGCCTCTCGGTGACCATCACCATGCTGATGTCCACCATCCTGATGTCCAATTTCCTCATCATGAAGCGGACCCGGCCCATTTTCGTGTGGGCATTCCTGGTTTGGTACCTCAGCTTCGAAGGGGGATTCTTCGTGGCTAATTTGCACAAATTTGCCGAGGGCGGCTTCATCACCGTGCTCATGGCATCGCTGCTCTTCCTCTTGATGTACGTGTGGGTGAGCGCGCGCAAAATCAAGAAGCGCTTTCTGCAGAATGTGGATATCCGAGACTACATTGACCAGCTCATCATGCTGAGCAATGACGAGGAAGTGCCCAAATACGCGACCAACTTGGTGTTTCTGAGCAGCGCTAAATCTTCCAACAAAGTGGAAGAAAAAATCCTGTACTCCATTCTGCAGACCCAGCCCAAGCGAGCCGATGTGTATTGGTTTGTTCACATCCAAGTCACTGACGAACCTTACACTATGGAGTATAAGGTGAAGGTGCTAGCTCCTGACGATGTGTACAAGGTTACGTTTCGGTTAGGTTTCCGCGTAGAGCAGCGCATGAACCTCTTCTTCCGCACAGTAGTGGAAGACCTCATCGAGAGCGGCGAGCTGACCG
>JBEQAD010000041.1:0-15547 GCA_041640515.1 Saprospiraceae bacterium
TATTGTCAGCCAAGTGGTCCGCCACCACGCGGGGAGTATTTCCGTGCGCAATAATGTCCCACGGGGTACGGTCTTCACAGTCGAACTGTGAGCGGCTGAAGGGCTATCGGTCGTTGTACTCTTGCAGATTACGGGCGCGCAGGGCGTTCACTTTCTCGGTGCGTTTCCACCCTTCGGAGGCGCACAGGTCAGCCATCTCTTTGACGCGGCGAGCCAGCTCGGTTTTGGGGTGGCGCTGCAAGACGTACTCCCACGCGGAGCGGTAGCTTTGCGATACCTCTTCTGATTCCGCCGGAAATACAGGCAGGTCGTCTGTACCGTTGAGCAAGACGAGACGCAGCCAGGCTTCGGACTCTTGCGTTTCGTCGCGACGCATGAAGTAAGGATAGCGCCGGTTGAAGTTCTCCCACCACACCGCCATTTCGGCCACGCCTTCCAAGGGCACAACCAAGGCATTATCGCGATAGATGGGATGGTTGTACTCTTCGGTGCGTTGAATAATAAACCTTTGCATAGAAGGGCTCACGCGTGGCCCGAAAAACTCGCGCAGGCGCGTCCAGTTGACCACCGGAAAGAACATACCTTCTCCCCAAGCTAACCGAAAACCGTTGGAGTCTATGGCTGCAGTGATGGGATATTTGCTGTAATCAAAGCGATCCTGGTACACCGCCCGAGCATCAGCCTCCGTGAAAGGCAACTTGCCCTCAGTCAGTTTCCAAATCTCGCCCTCAATTTCCATACGGCGCAGAAACTGTTCCAACAATTGAAAAGCAGCATCGGCTAACGGCGCTGGGGCTGTCTCAAAGTGTTTTTCTACGTAGCGCCAAGCTTTTGAGCCGCTGCCGAGGTCGTTGATGTCCAGCCCTCGCAGGTGTTGGATAAAGGCTTGAAGCACACCAGCATCAGGAGCCCTATCGCGCGGGCCGGCATATAGTGTTAACAAACCGGCACCAAAGGCCCATCCGCTCTGCTTTTCATCTTCCAGGCGGCTCACCAATAGATATGGGCTGCGCTGGGTAACCCCACGCAGGGGGAGTTCTTCGCGGTTGAGCGAGGTTTCGCCTTTTCCTTCTACCAGTTCGCCTTCTGCCAAATGTGCCACGATAATAGCGTCTTTTTCGGGCTTCTTGCGCAGCGGCAAGTCATCCACGCGAGCAGCATAAAGGAAGTACTCCGGTTTGTTGGGATCCGCAGGCTTGTCGCTTTGACACTGAGTCAGCGCCAGGATAGCTACGACAAGACTAAATAGGTGTATTCGATGCATGTGGGATAGAAGTAGGTTAGTCATCGTTGTGCAGCTAGAGGGTGGCTTACGCTTTCTTTGCATTCAAAGAGAAAATAACATGCGCTACGGAGTCTTTGCCTTCCTCTCATTATTCTTCCTCCCCTTTGTTGGGCGAACGCAAAGTTCGAAAAACCAGTCCATACTGCACCATGAAGATTCCCGCTTTCAGGCTATGATGCGCCGCGATACGGCAGCGTTATCCTCATGGTTGTCCGACAATTTGCTCTATCGCCACTCGAATGGCTTGCTGGAAGACAAGCAGCGCCATTTACAAGCCATTGCTACGGAAACTTTGGTTTACGAGCGCATTGAGCGAGACAGCGTACATGTAGAGCGCTGGGGCCGGATGGCTATTGTCAACGGCGTAGTGCGCGTAGCTGGGCGATTGGAGCAGGCGCCATTTGAAGTGCGCCTGTCGTATTTAGCCGTTTATCGAAAGAAAGGAGGGCGTTGGCAGCTGATTCGCTGGCAAAGCACGCGCCTTCCGTAGCGGAGGAGCAGGGCCGTCTCAATAGCGCACTTTGAGCGCAATATCGCCCAGTTGCTTAATGGTGTCTTGCTCCGTGAAAACTACCCGGCCTTTCTTGGAGTAAACCTCCCAGGCTATGTCGCTGGTTAAGTCGTCCACTACCTCGGGCAGCGTAGGGTTATCCACTATCTCGAAGGAGTAATCGCCCGTGATACGCGCTGGAAGAGAGAAACTTTCATGGACGATAAGCAAATCGCCTCGGCCCTCTTTGGCGGCCCTATAGATCTCGTGAATGTCTGTGACCACTTTGCCCTGCTTGACAGCTTCGAGCATTTCTTCAATAGTTTTAGAGCGCTCCTGGCGCTGCAATTGACTAACCAGTTTCCATGCCTCTGCGCCGACTTTGTGCGGAGCTAGCTGGTTGTAGTTGATGGGCACAAAACCTTCGTAGTAGATGGCTTTGCGGTCAGCTACCTGCATCAGGCGGCTATAGTTGTCCTCTGTGGCTATAACGACGCAGCGCAAGCCGGTTTGGTTATGCACGCGGTTGAGGGCTTTATCCATGCCGTTCAGGTATTCGCGCACAAGGTTGTCTAAGCGCTTAGCATCCGAGAGTTTCTCATTATCCGTCTCGTAGTTACTCATGGGCGGATAAGGGAATTCGCCATTACGCACTTCGCCGCGGATAGCATCATTAATGGCGTGATAGAGATGAATACCCGACTGGCTAACTACCAATACGAGGTGCTCTTCCACGCGATTGACGGCCTTTATCAGAGGGCGAATGGCAAAGGAATCGGCAATGTGCACGCTGTTAGCAGGAATATGAATCGGCAGCCTGATGATTTCCTCCACACCGTTGCCAACGAAAATGTGCAGACTCTCTAAGTTGTGATTAACGTCTACTTTTTGAGGCAGGGATCTTATTTGCTCGATAAGGGGCAATACCTGGCGCTTTTCAAATTCGGCCAGCAACCGCTGCTCTGTTTCGGTACAAAGATTTTTTAGCAAGATGCCATCTTGCACATTGTCGGGATGGGTCCGATGCGTGTTGAGCGAGATAGTTATACACGGATGGCTCCGTACAGAGGCGAGTTTCTCTAATTGTTCTCTAAGTGACATGCGTAGTAAGCGATTTACAATTTTACGGGGCAAACATAGGAAACCTCTCTGCTTTACTCGATGACAGGCATCTTTTTCCACGCTGACTTTAGCAAGAAGGAGAAGTGAAAGCCTCGAGGCTGGTTCCTGAATACGCGCCGCAGTGCCTACCTTTGGGCTCCCATGTTACACCTGATTGACACCCACGCCCACCTATATTCGGACAAGTTCGACAATGACCGGCCAGAGATGATCCAGCGCGCTAAGACCGCCGGCGTGCAGCGTATTTACTTGCCCAACATTGACTCGAAAAGCATAGGGCCAATGCTGGCGTTAGAGTCTTCCTTTTCCGGCTATTGCTTCGCTATGATGGGCTTACATCCCACTCACGTAAAAGCGGATACCTATCTAACCGAGCTATCTACTGTCGAACACTGGCTGAGCCAACGCCCATGGGCAGGTATTGGTGAAACGGGCATTGATCTGTACTGGGATAAGGAGACCTTACCCCTTCAGCAAGAGTCTTTTGCCAGGCATTGCATCTGGGCTAAAGAATTGGGACGCCCGATTATTATCCACAGCCGCGAAGCCAACCAGCAAGCCGTGTCCATTGTAAACCAACACCAAGACGGTCGGTTACGAGGCATCTTCCACTGCTTTGAGGGCAACCTTGCCGAGGCTCAGCAGATGATAGGGCTGGGGTTTGCTCTGGGCATTGGTGGCTCCGTCACGCGCCCAAACTCAGCGCTGCGCGAGGTCATCCGGCAGATACCGCTGGAGCACCTCGTCCTCGAAACGGATGCCCCATACCTGACGCCTACGCCCTATAAGACCCAGTACCGGCGCAATGAAAGCGCCTTTCTCGTGGCTGTAGCTGAAGCGCTGGCGGAGCTACACCAGGTATCCGTTGAGGAGGTGGCTCGTATCACTACGGAAAATGCCCTTCGCCTGTTTGCCTAATACCCGAACGGCAGCCAAGCAAGGACTTGGGTTGCTTGTGCTTTTAACCGGTGCCGCAACGTGGATGGCAGAGGTTCAACACGACCCGTTTTTTTGGGATGCAATACAACTGAGCAGCAAACATGCCCATCACTTTTACGAGCGCGGACTTCGCTGGGAACCTTTGCCCACGGCAATAGATAGCGGCCATCCTCCAGTGCTCGGCTACTACTTGGCTTGGGCATGGCAACTGAGGGGTAAGACACTGCCCGTGAGCCATTGGGCAATCTTTCCATTTATTGCAGTGGCGGTGGTGTTGCTCTTCCGTATGGGCATGCGCATAGGCGGCTCTGTCCTTTGGGGAGTTGGGCTGGTGTTGCTAGTGGCGGCTGACCCGGTGGTTGCAGCACAAAGCAGCATCGTTGGGCCAGATATTGTGCTGTTGTTCTTCTTTTTATTGGCTGTGGAAGGTCTTTGGATACGCCGCTGGTCATGGGCTATGATGGGGGTTTTAGGGCTATGCGCTGTGAGTTTGCGCGGCATGATGACGGCTGCTGGTCTGCTGGCTTGGCAGGTGTGCTTACAATGGCCTGCGCTAAGGAGAGATGGAAAACGCGCGGTTGTGTGGATGGGAGCCTTCGTCCCCGGCTTTGTTTTTGCCGGTTGGTTTTTGTTGTGGCACCAACACGCCGTGGGTTGGACAGGGTTTCACCCAGCCTCTCCGTGGGCGACGGCATTCCAGCCCGTACATGGCGCGGGAGTACTGCGCAATGCAGTCGTTTTGGCGTGGCGCTGGGCAGATTTTGGCCGGATATTCGAGTGGGCTGGCTTAGCTGCGTTAGCCGTAGGAGTGCCAAGGCGGCAAGCCATTGTTCCCTGGGGTGCCTTACTCTTGGCTATGGTGCTGTTTCTTTCTCCGTCTGCTCTCTTTTTCCAGAACCTGTCGGCGCACCGCTATTTCTTGCCTAGCTTCACTGTACTACATCTGCTGTTTTGGCATTGCCTGCACCGAAGCCCGCTGGCTGCCGCTCGGAAGTATGCTTTATTCGCTCTCGTAGGAATAGGGCTGCTGACAGGTAACTTATGGATTTATCCGCACGGTATTGCCATGGGCTGGGACGCTACACTCGCTCATCGTCCTTATCATGCCATACGTGCAGAGGCCATGCAAGTAATCGAAAAAGCGGGTGTACCCCTCGAGCGCATCGGCACCGCTTTTCCAAACCGAAACACAGGAGAAGACGTACTACTCAATGGAGATAAGCGGCAATGGGCGGAATTCGAGCCAAAAACCAATGAGTATGTACTGATTTCAAACGTATTTAACGATGTTTCACCCAAAGACCGTCACTATCTACAACAAAACCGCCGCCTCCTATGGCGCAGGGAGCGCGCGGGTATATGGATGGAATGGTATGGGCACTAAAAGGGCTGCTCCTATTACTAAGGAACTATTTCGTGACTTTTGTCACGTTAACGGAAATAGCCAATCTTTGACCTTTATCGCGTCTTTTATCTAAAAGACCTTTAAAAGGTGATTGCTTATTTGGTCGAAGTCTAAATTACCCGTCATGAAATACGGCTTTATTATTGACAATCGCAAGTGCATCGGATGCCACGCCTGCACTACGGCCTGCAAAAGTGAGCACGATGTACCGCTGGGCGTGTTTCGCACCTGGGTCAAACAGGTCGAAAAAGGCACCTTTCCTAATACGCGGCGCCTATTTTCCGTCCTGCGGTGCAACCACTGCACAGATGCTCCCTGCGTGGAGATTTGCCCAGTAGAGGCGCTATACACCCGTCCTGACGGCATTGTAGACTTTGACAAGCAGCGCTGCATCGGGTGTAAATCCTGTATGCAAGCATGCCCTTACGACGCTTTATATATCGACCCCGACACACGGACAGCAGCTAAGTGCAACTACTGCGCGCATCGGGTAGATGTCGGCCTGGAGCCGGCATGCGTCGTAGTTTGTCCAGAGCATGCTATTATCTCTGGCGATATGGACGACCCAGCATCGGAGATAAGCGTTACTTTAGCCCGCCACCAGACCACCGTACGTAAGCCAGAGAAAAGCACGAAACCCAATCTATTTTATATCGACGGCGATGAGTTTTCGTTATCGCCGATGGCTGCTGAAATACCTGAGGGCAACCTGTGGAGTGCTCAGGCGCGCGGTGTTGGGCACTACGCGCGCTATACGGAGCGATTGGCATGGTCAGGCGAAGACGTAGTGCAAGAACTGCTGGAGAAAAGCACAGTTACTGAGGTTCCAACCAATGGCGAATTGGGACCAACGCGCAATATCGAGGTGCTCACAGGGCAACACGGGCGGCGCGTTTACGGCATTCCCGACAAGGGCATCATGTGGGGTTGGGAAGTGCCGGCCTATGTAACCACTAAGGCAATTGCCTCCGGCGCCTACCTGTTAGGGTTAGCGTTGTTCTTGAGTCAAGCGGAGCGCAACTGGTCGCTTTTCTATGCGTCGTTGGGCATCAGCCTGGTATTTTTACTGTTGACGACGGCGCTGCTGGTCAAGGACCTGGACCAGCCAAAGCGTTTTTTGTACGTCATTTTGCGCCCTCAATGGCGCTCTTGGCTGGTGCGCGGCGGCTACGCGCTGACGCTATTTGGCGGTATAGCTACTTTGCAGTTGGCTGCGGGATGGTTAGGCTGGTCAGAAGTGGCTGAAGGGCTGACGTTGCCGGGCGTGTTCTTGGCGCTAATTGTAGCGATATACACCGCCTTCTTATTTGCGCAGGCGCGCGGGCGCGATTTCTGGCAAAGCCCAATGTTGCCCGTTCACATGTTGGTGCACAGCGCTGTGGGAGGTGCAGCCGCCCTGGCGATGTTGGAGGCGTTTGGCGCGTTGTCGCTGGGAGGCGTGCCCGCTCAAGTACTTGCTTTAGGGCTATTGGCCAACATCCTGGTCGTAGGTATAGAGCTCGTCATGCCCCACCCTACTACAGACGCCAAAGCCGTGGTGAAGATGATCCTGCACGGTCGCTACCGGCGCGCCTTCTGGGCTGCCCTGGGACTAGGCAACATTGTGCCTTGGATAGGTTTGTTCTGGCACGGTGCGGAGCCCGCTGTGGTAGTGGCTGCTGCGCTACTGGCGCTTTGGGGCATCTATCGTTTGGAAAAAATTTGGGTGGAAGGGCCGCAACGCATTCCCTTAGCCTGACCTGAAGACGCAAAACGATCGCCCTGTCTGTGTTTTAACAAAAAAACTTCCCTCTCACTTCAACCATTTTGCTGCCATGCCTGGTATTGTCGAAAAAATAGCCGAGTCTATTGGTCTTATTCCCAAATTGCATCGAGGCGAAGATGGCCTGCCACGCCTGCAGGAAGGTAGTGCCTTACAAAATTATCCGCCTCCGGAGCGCTGGAACGACTGGACGGAATACGAAGCCAAAGCGTGGCCACGCCGCGAAAAACGCACCTACGACATCGTGCCAACGACGTGCTTCAATTGCGAGTCGGCCTGTGGCTTGCTGGCTTATGTGGATAAGGAGACGGGGCAAGTGCGCAAGTTCGAGGGCAATCCCTATCACCCAGGCTCACGCGGTCGCAACTGCGCAAAAGGGCCGGACACCATCAACCAAATGACCGATCCCGACCGCATCCTCTATCCGCTGCGGCGCGTTGGAAAACGCGGCGAGGGCAAGTGGGAACGCGTCAGCTGGGAAGAAGCCTTGGATGACATCGCCGGGCGTATCCGCAAGGCATTGCAAGAAAAGCGCCATAACGAGGTGGTGTACCACGTAGGACGCCCAGGCCACGAAGGCTATATGGACCGCGTCCTGCAAGGATGGGGGGTAGATGGCCACAACTCGCACACCAACATCTGTTCATCGGGTGCGCGTTTTGGCTATGCCATTTGGCACGGCCATGACCGCCCCTCACCTGACCACGCTCATGCGCGCGTCATCTTGCTCATTTCGGCACACTTGGAGTCGGGCCACTACTTCAATCCGCATGCCCAGCGCATCATAGAAGGCAAGATGAACGGCGCCAAGCTGGTAGTGATGGATCCGCGTCTGTCCAACACGGCTAGCTTGGCCGACTACTGGATGCCTACCTACCCCGGTTCAGAAGCCGCAGTGCTGCTGGCTATGGCCAAAATTATCATAGACGAAGGGCTGTACAACCGCGACTACTTAGAAAACTGGGTGAATTGGCAACAGTGGCTGGAGGCTGCCTATCCTGGCGAACCTGTTGTTTTTGAGAAGTTTATCGAGAAAATGCAAGAGGTGTACGCCGATTACACACCGGAGTTTGCTGAAAAGGAGAGCGGAGTAAAGGCGTCTATCATTCGCGAGGTAGCGATTGAAATTGGCAAAGCCGGCACCCGCTTTGCCACGCACAACTGGCGCTCGGCAGGCTCGGGTAACTTGGGCGGGTGGGCTGTAGCCCGATGCCTGCACTTCCTCAATGTGCTCACAGGCTCGGTAGGTACAGAGGGCGGCACCAGCCCGAACGACTGGAATAAATTTAAACCCAAGTTTTTTGACCAGCCCCCAGCGCAAAAGTTTTGGAATGAGCTCCACTTCCCAAGAGAATACCCCCTGGCTTTCTTTGAAATGTCTTTCCTGCTTCCCCATTTCCTTAAGGAAAAGCGCGGCCGACTGGACACCTATTTCACTCGCGTGTTCAACCCGGTGTGGACGTATCCGGACGGCTTCATGTGGATAGAGGCTCTCAAGGACGAGGAAGCCATTGGCTGTCACGTTGCGCTGACGCCCACCTGGAGCGAAACCGCCTATTTCGCTGACTATGTATTGCCCATGGGGCACGCCTCAGAGCGCCATGACTTAAACACTTATGAAACGCATGCCGGCGTCTGGATTGCTTTCCGCCAGCCGGTGCTGCGCGAGGTGGCGCGCCGCCGAGGGCAAAACCCGCGCTTTACTTACGAGGTCAACCCCGGCGAAGTATGGGAAGAGGACGAATTCTGGATTCAGCTATCCTGGCGGATTGACCCCGACGGGACCTTAGGGGTGCGTAAGCACTTCGAGTCGCCTTACCGGCCGGGTGAGTGTGTGACAGTAGATGAGTACTATCAGTACATTTTTGACCATACGCCTGGCCTGCCCGAAACAGCGGCAAAAGAAGGTCTCTCACCGCTGGAATACATGCGCAAGTATGGCGCATTTCTGGTGGAGAAGTCCGCCTACCTCAAGAACGAAGAGCCGCTGAACGAAGCACAACTGGCCGGCTCAACGACAGACCCTAAGACAGGTGTTATTTATAAAAATGGCAAAGCCATTGGTGTCGTAGTGAAGGGCAGAGCCTGTGTGGGCTTCCCTACTCCATCGCGTAAGCAAGAGTTCTTTAGTCAGACGATGATAGACTGGAAGTGGCCAGAATACGCCCTGCCCACGTACATCAAGAGCCACATTCATCCCGAGAATATAGACTACTCGAAAGGAGAATTTCCACTGTTGCCTACGTTTCGGCTACCCGTGCTCATTCACTCCCGCTCCGGCAACGCCAAGTGGCTATACGAAATCGCCAATCGCAACCCTATCTGGATGCATCCCAGCGATGCGGAGCGCTTAGGCGTACGCACAGGCTCGCTGGTACGCGTCAATACTGATATTGGTTACTTTGTGGACAAAGTCTGGGTGACGGAAGGCGTCAAACCAGGTGTGCTGGTATGCTCGCACCACCTGGGCCGCTGGCGTCGTCCGCAGGATGCTCCAGGCAACCGCTGGGCTACAGCTACTGTGCAAATAGACGAAGATGGCCAAGGAGGCTATCGCATGCGCCAATTGCGCGGCATTACTCCTTTCCGTAGCGCGGACAAAGACAGTGCTCGCATCTATTGGAGCGATGGCGGTGTGCACCAAAACATCACTTTCCCTGTGCATCCAGACCCCATTTCCGGCATGCACTGCTGGCATCAGAAGGTACGTGTCGAAAAAGCACATCCTGAAGACCAATATGGCGACATCTTTGTAGACACAAATAAGAGTATGGAAGTGTACCGCCAATGGTTGGCCATGACGCGCCCAGCGCCCGGGCCTAACAATCTGCGCCGTCCTCTATGGATGAAGCGCGCTTTGCGCCCCGTAGACGAAGCCTTTTACTTCCCAGCGGAAACATAAAAACGTGCCTTTTCTGGATATCAACCCCACTCCTGTGCGAAACCACACTTAATTCATGCGTGTAAAGGAATTTCTGAGCGGACAACTCTACCACATTGTTGAGGAGGTTAAAAGTAACCTACCAGAAGAAATCAGCTTTGATTTTCGAAAGCATGTTCTGCCGCTTTTCTTTCCTTTCTTATCGTGGAAAGACGAGTTGCGCGACCGCGAGACCATTAAGGCGGACTTCATGGCAGGTTTGGTAGGAGCCATCATTGTCCTGCCGCAAGGCATTGCCTTTGCTATGATTGCTGGTCTTCCTCCGGTATATGGCCTTTACACGGCTATTGTCACGCCAATTGTAGCAGCACTGTTTGGCTCTTCCCGTCACTTAGTCTCGGGTCCCACTACGCCCATATCGCTAGTGGTGTTTGCCTCAGTCAGCCACTTTGCAACGCCAGGTTCGCCAGAGTACATCTCCAAGGTACTGCTATTGACCTTTATGGCCGGGGTTATTCAAGTAGGCTTAGCCCTGGCGCGTATGGGGCGTTATATCAGTTTTGTGTCGCACACGGTAGTGGTGGGCTTCACGGCGGGGGCCGCGGTACTTATTGTTACCAACCAATTGCATGGCGTTCTGGGCATTCCCATGGATATGCGCGCCGGCTTTTTGGGTATATGGCAGCAGGCTCTGGGGCATCTCCATCAGATTAACTGGGCTGTTTTTGCCGTGGCATTGTACACTCTTTTTGTAGCTGTTTACGTGCGCAAGCATTTTCCTCGGCTGCCTCATCTTTTGGTGGCGCTCTTATTTGGCACCGCCTTGGGCTGGGGTATTGGAGGGCCTGAGGCAGGCATTCCTTTCGTGTCTGAAATTCCGCGTGCTTTACCAGCATTCAGCCTACCTAATTTTGCCGATGGCACCTACCGGGGCTTGTTGAGCAGCGCCTTCGCCATTGCTTTGCTCGGCCTCATTGAGGCAGTAGCCATTGGTAAAGCTATTGCCCTCAAATCAGGGCAACAGATAGTAGCTAACCAGGAGTTTTTCGGTCAAGGTCTGTCCAACGTAGTAGGCAGTCTTTTTTCGTGTTATGCAGGTTCTGGTTCGTTTACGCGCTCGGGGGTCAACTACGAAGCCGGCGCCCGCACTCCTATGTCAGCGGTGTTTGCGGCTTTACTTGTCCTAATTGTTGTGTTGGCGTTGGGGCCGTTTGCCCGCTACTTGCCATCACCAGCGCTTTCTGGCCTAATTGTGCTCATTGGGTGGAGCCTGATTGATTTTAAGCATATCCGAGAAATTCGCAAAGCCAGCAAACAAGACAATTTCATTTTGGGCGCAACATTCATTGCCACTTTATTTTCTGAGCTGGAGTTTGCCGTATACATCGGTGTGTTGCTATCACTCTATTTCTTCTTGAAGAAGACGTCTCAGCCAAATATCGCTGTTATGGCTCCCGACCCGGAGCATCACCGCCACCAAATTGTCAATGTCCTGCGAAAAGATGTGCCTCAGTGCCCACAGCTGAAAATTATCCGTATTGACGGACATCTCTACTTTGGCGCCATTGACCATGTTTCAGCGGTGTTGCGCGAAATGCGAAAGGGGCCGGAAAAATACCTTCTTATTTTGGCTAACGGTGTCAACTATGTAGACTTAGACGGCGCCGAGTGGCTAGCTCGCGAAGCGGCTTTTTGGAAAAAGAAAGGTGGTGGCCTGTACGTCGTTCGGCTTAAGCTCATTGCCCAGGACATTATGGAAAGTGGCGGCTTTATAGACCAAATTGGACGAGACCACTTTTTCTCGTCTAAGACGGATGCTATTCAAGCCATTTATCAGCAGCTCGACGTTGAGATGTGTAAAGGGTGCCCTTACCGAGTATTCATAGAGTGCGCTACCGATCCGCGCTTACCACCTGTTAGCGCCTCTTCCAAGGAGGAAACGCTGGCAACGACGCTAGCATAATAAGGTCCATTGTCCATTGATGTTTGCAAGGGCCACCTGCTGTACAAGGCGCTTTTCAAAAGGCTGAGCCGGGTGTACCCCCTTCTTGCTGTTGCCGCTTATGCCTGGAGAAATGGTTACTTACTTGCGCTTTCGTTTTTTGTAGCTGTCCAACACGAAGGAGCCTAACCCTTGTAACGAAGAGTAGAACGCCTTCCCGTTGTTTGCCTGGGTGAACGCTTCTACAAAGCGCACTAAGTAAGAGTCGCGCGCAATCATGAAAGTAGTGATGGGAATATCCAACTTTCGGCAGCGGATAGCCAGGTTAAGGCAGCGATTGACAATTTTTTTGTCCAGCCCAAAGGCGTTTTTATAGTAGTGCTTGCCCACCTTGATACAGGTAGGCTTGCCATCGGTTATCATAAAAATTTGCTTGTTCGGATTGCGCCTTCGGCGCAGGATATCCATAGCCAATTCCAGCCCCGCCACAGTGTTCGTGTGATAAGGCCCCACTTCCAAATAGGGGACATCTTTGAGTTGTATAGGCCAAGCATCGTCACCAAAGACGATGATATCCAACGTATCCTTAGGGAAACGCGTTTGGATGAACTCTGCTAAAGCCAGGGCAACCTTTTTGGCTGGTGTAATGCGGTCCTCGCCGTATAGGATCATAGAATGCGAAATGTCAATCATCAGCACTGACGACATCTGGCTTTGATAATAGGTTTCGTACACTTCCAGGTCGTCTTGAGTGAGGCGGAATTCGTCAAGTCCATGATGGATGTATGCATTTCGCAATGAGTTGGTCACAGCCAGGTTTTCCAAGGAGTCGCCGAACTCATAAGGCTTCACGTCGGCGGTAAATTCATCACCTCGACCGATGAACGTAGTGTTATGTTGACCGCTCTTTGCCTTTCTTAGGTCTCCAAAAATATCTTCCAGACTTTTTTGGCGCAGGGTAATCTCCATTTTGGCCGTGGGTCTGTAGCCTGCTTGGCCATCACCATCGCGGCGGATGTACCCTTGCTCTTCTAAATCGCGAATAAAATCGCCAATGCCATAGTCGGGCGTAGTAAGGTGATAGATTTTGTCCAGTTCTGTCAGCCAAGCCAGCGCTTCTTGAACATCGCCCGAGGTATATAAGAGCAACTCCTGAAAGATTTTAAAGAGGCGCTCGAAGGGCGCCTGGTTAGGATTGGCCTTGTATTCAGAGAAGCGATAGCCCAACATGGCAAGAGTTGCGTTTGATTAGGTAAACGCCGCAGGTCTCGTTTTGGTTGTAGGAAAAAGCCTGCCCATCACTTAGTGGATAAGCAGGCTTTCTTTAGCCACTAACCAAACATAGCGCGGTTGTAGCGAATAGCGACCTCTTCCCAATTGACTACGTTAAAGAAGGCGCTAATATAGTCAGGGCGACGATTTTGGTACTTGAGGTAGTAAGCGTGCTCCCACACGTCGAGGCCAAAGATGGGCGTGCCTATTTTGGGCACGATTTGCAGCATCAACGGGTTGTCCTGGTTAGGCGTAGTGGTGATGAACAGACTTTTGTCTTTGCCCACACACAGCCAAGCCCAGCCCGAACCAAATACACTTTTGGCTGCGTCGGAAAAGGCCGTTTTGAACTGCTCGAATGACCCGAAAGTGGCGTTGATGGCTGTTGTTAATTGCCCCTCTGGCAGCGGAGCACCACCAGGCTTCATGATTTGCCAAAAGAAAGTGTGATTCCAGTGCCCACCGGCGTTATTGCGGATTTTTCGGTCCGCCTCGGCTGTTGTGATGCGCGCCAAGATGTCTTCCAATTCGTAGTCGGCATAGACCGTCCCCACGACGGCGTCGTTGAGGTTGTTGACGTATCCGCCGTGGTGCTTGCCGTGGTGAATTTCCATAGTTTGCTTGTCAATATACGGCTCTAGCGCATCTGAGGCGTAGGGCAAAAGAGGCAATTCAAACGGCTTAGTGCGGCGCAGTTTAGGCGGAGGGATAACCGGCATCTTGTTTCCATTGGCTTTTTTGGCAGAGTCGCAAGCTTTGAGGAGAGGAGAGAGCGCTACGCCGGCAGCCAACCAAAGCGAAGCCTTCAGAAAAGTTCGTTTTTGCATAGCAATGGCAATTGAAAGGTGTTAAATAGAAAGAACAGAAGCCCGAACGCTCCTGCCTCCCTGTGACGGAAGGCAAGGAGACCAAGTAGATGGCCTTTACAGGGCGCAAGTTAGGGAGCGCGTTCGGCTGGCGTTCAAATCTTTTTACGCTTTTAACGGTTATAGCTAGCTGTTAAAAGTGAGCATCTATAGGCCCATGTTTACCGGCATTATCGAAGCCCTTGGCACAGTGGAACGCACCGAGCGCGACGGCTCGAACGTTCATTTTACCCTGAAAAGCCCCATCAGTTCCGAGTTGCGCATTGACCAGAGTGTCAGCCACGACGGTGTTTGTCTGACTGTAGTGGCGGTAAGTGATGGCCATCACACGGTAACGGCAGTGGAAGAAACGCTGCGCCGTTCCAACTTAGGCACGTGGCAGCCGGGGCATGTGGTTAACCTGGAGCGCAGCTTAATATGGGGCGGGCGTTTGGATGGACACTTGGTGCAAGGTCATGTGGATGACGTGGCTGTATGCACAAGTATCGAGATGCGCGACGGTTCCTGGTATTTTACTTTTAAATATAGACCTACCCCAGAGCACATCCTGGTGGATAAAGGCTCGATCTGCCTCAATGGTGTAAGCCTAACGGTGGTGATGCCGCGTGACGATGAGTTTTCGGTGGCTATCATTCCCTACACCTGGGCACATACCAATTTTCAACACCTACGTGCAGGAGACCGTGTTAACGTGGAGTTTGACGTCATCGGAAAGTACATCACTCGCTACTTAGCACTCTATGGCGCCGGCTCGGGGCGTCAGTAGGTCGGTACCGCACCAGGGCGCGCCCGGTCACTTTCTGCCGTGCCTGCTACAGGAAACGGGCGCCCGTCTGCGCCGCGAAATTCGTCTTCTATCCGTTGGGCAATGCTTTTCTTGAGGGCCTCGCTGCGTTCAAACTCACGTACCACTTCTCGCTTGCCGCGCTTCATCTCGTACTTGTCCAAGTTGCCGCGAATGGTGTAGAAAACATTAAACCAGCCTTCGCGTGCCGGTAGCGGGTCTAAATCAGGGTCATGCCGTTTGATGCGGTTAAATAACACCTGTCCTGCATTGACCTTGATGCGATAGTCAATGTCGTGGTCAAATGTATGGGTACCCGATAAGGTCAAATTCAGGGCATTACTCTGTACGAACATGACCGGCAGATATAAAGTGCGATTTTTGATTTCCAGGTAGTTCTGTAGTTCCGCAAAGCGCACTCGTCGTAAGTCTTCGATGTGGATAAACGTTGCGAAGTCTTCCAACATCTTGACGCCCACCAGTTCACCCTGGGTAGCTCTAACATCGGCCAGAACGCGCAGCTGGTCTAAGAGGAAGTGGTTGCTTTCATCCCAGAAAGCAAAGGCTGCTACGCGCCCTGACAATTTGCCGCGCAGGTTTTCGTGAGTTATAACCGTTTGGTCAAAGTTATCACATTGCTCCATAAGTGTCTGGAAATCGACATCTTGAAATGTTGCACGTATTTTCAAGGAGGGTCGCGGAGCGAAGTGCGCCGTACCGCTCAGGGCTGCACTGCCCTGCATAGCACGGGTCTGGAGGCGCATATGTAAAGTACCGCGATCAAAAGCAAGCAGGCCGT
>JBEQAD010000042.1:0-15519 GCA_041640515.1 Saprospiraceae bacterium
TTTCGTATTGTGCACAGATGTGGTAGGTCCCCGCGCCAGGCAACATCGCCGTAAAAGCCTGTGCTTCGGCCAATGTGGCCCCTGTCTTAGCCATAAACCAGCGCACCGACTTGAGTGGAGGAGCCAACACGCCTAAGGGCACTAATTGAGCGTGCATTTTTAAGCCTACAGCCACCACTTGCGCCTCGTAGCCGCAGGTGGTGGCGTTGGTAGCGCCAACCCACACCGATCGGCATCGCTGCGTGTGACACCCCATAGAATCGGTTAGCGTCAAGCAGACAACGTAGTAGCCCTCTTGCGAAAAAGTATGTTGCACGGAGACGCCCTCTGCTGTGGCGCCATCGCTAAAATTCCACTGGCACCTCTGGTTGTCAGGATCAAAAACCACGGCCTCGAAGCTTAAGCGCAAAGCATTCTGAGGGCTGATGGTAGCAGTGAAATCTGCTTCGCAAGGAAGGGTGTCCGTCAGGCATGTAAGAGCAACTGCAGGGAGAGCCGTTGGAGGGCAACTGGCCGGAGGCATTGCCGACGTCGCTGAAAACCCGAACACTCTACCCACAGGCAATGCGGCCGAACTTGAGACGACCTGTAGTAGTTGCCCGTCTTTCAAATCTACCACCCGGGCTCCGCAGCCCATATCGGCGGCAGCTACCCGCCCAATGCGCTGACAAGGCTCCTGCGCCTGAGCCGCAGCCATCAAGAATAGCCCTGCTAAAAACAAAAGGGAAGACATTCGGCGTGTTGCGTTTCTGTTCATCCAAGCGGTCGTTTAAAAAGCAGATTTACTCCATGCAAAGATGTCGTTACACCCAACAGTACGGCAGCCACTTTTTTACAAACTTGTCGGATAAAAAAAGTTGCCTAGTTATTTATTTTTTATTGAAAAACAAAGCGGTATTATTGCCCTAACAACACTTTTTTATGTTAAGTGATAAGCTGCTTTCTTTATTGGGTGCCCTGTCAAAGCCCGAACGGAACCGCCTGCGCAAATTCGTGCATTCTCCTTACCTCAATGAGCAAGCAGAATTGCGCCGACTTTTCGACACGCTAGACGCTGCGCTGAGAAAATCAGGTGGCAGTGCGCTCGACTTAGACAAGCCTTCGCTGTGGAAGGCTCTTTATCCTGAGTTGCCCTATAACGACTTACACCTGCGCCGCTTGCTGTCGGACCTTACTCAGCTTACTCAGCGCTTTTTAGTGTTGGAATTGCGCCAACAAGATCCCCTTAGCGAGGCACTCGACCTGCAGCGCGCTCTCGAACGCTTTGACTTACCAAAACATCTCGCTGCTACTGAGCGCCACATTGAGCGCCTTATTGAGGAATACCCCGGCAAGTCTACCGATTACTACTATGCCCAGTATCGCAAGCACTGGAACATTTTTGCTCGCTCGTCCAAGCAGGTAGCCACGCCCAGCTTTCCGGAAAAATTGGCCAATGCCGATTTTTATCTGGAATGCTTCTATCTGACTCAAAAGCTTAAAATTTACATTGACTGGCTGCTTTACCGCGGTTTTCGCGTCAGCACGCACAACATTCCCCTCATGGCCGGCTTCTGGGAGTACCTCAATGACCCGCGCTTTGACTCGGAGCCGCTTATTCGCATCTTTCAAAAAATCATTATTTCTTTCTTAGAAATAGACAACGAGGTGCACTTCGAAGAATGGCTCCAGTTATTAAGGGAACAAGGCAACCAACTAACCCGCCCTGACCTGCGTGAGTGCATCTTCATCGCTCAAAACTATTGCGCCCTCAAAATCAACCAAGGCCACACGAACTACTATTATCGCTACTTCGACCTCATAAAAGATATGGTGGAGCGAGATCTGCTGGTAGAGAACGGCCAGATACCCGA
Organism: Saprospiraceae bacterium; assembly: GCA_041640515.1. Lineage (GTDB taxonomy): Bacteria > Bacteroidota > Bacteroidia > Chitinophagales > Saprospiraceae > M3007. The sequence goes on from JBEQAD010000042.1 coordinate 1,854, forward strand.
GGCTGTGTTCAAGAACTTCATCACGGTTAGCCTCGGGGCAGGACAGTACGAGTGGACGGAGCAATTTATTCGCCAATACGCCGACTACCTGCCCACACGCATTCGCGAGAACGCCCGCACGTTCAACCTGGCTTATGTTTATTTTTATCAGAAGAGTTATGAGCGTGTTATCGAATGTCTGCGCGATGTGGAATACAGCGACGTGGTGTACGCTTTAGGTGCCAAGTCCATTCTGCTTCGCACTTATTATGAAATGGGCGAGCACTTGGCGTTGGACTCTTTGATCGACAGTTTCCGCGCTTTTTTAATGCGCAACAAAGTCATTTCCAAAAACCTTAAGCGCGAGTACTTGAATTTCATTTACCTGGTCAAACGACTGGCTACCTTGGCCCCTTCCGACCAAAAGACGCTGGCCCAACTCCGCCAGCGCGTCAGCGAGACCTCTTACGCGATGCCCAAAAATTGGCTATTGAAGAAACTGGCAGAAATAGAAAACGGCCACCGCTAAAGTCGGCCCTCGGTTGCTAAGCTCACAGGCGAAAATTTTTGGACAGTCTGTTGTAAATTAACACCGCCGCCCCGAGGTTTCGCCTCATATTTGCTGTCAGAAAAAGAGCCGCTGTGTTAAATTATTACTTTTGATGGAAGAGAAAAAGCGCCGACCGCGCATTCAAAGACCAACCCAAGACTCACCGCTGAAACAGCGCCATGAGCCCGGATACCCCAACGAGCGATACCCGCGCGAACGCAGTGGTAAGCCTTACGAACCCCAAGAGCGCCGTGAAGGAGAGCGTCGGCCCTGGCAAGACCGCCCTCGAAACAACGACCACAACAAGCGCTCCTTTCGCGAACGCACCGATAGCGGCCCGCGCAGACCCTTCGGCAGCGACCGCAGCAGTAGTGGCTTTAAGAAAAAGCCCTTTGGGCGAAAACCTAGCCCTAAGGAAACTTTCCACATCGAGCGCAAACCTAAGCCACCCCTACCTACCGGGGTGGGCATGCCGCTGAACAAATACCTGGCTCACTGCGGCCTGGCCTCCCGCCGTAAAGCAGTAGAATACGTCGAAAAAGGGTTAGTAACCGTAAATGGTGAAGTCAAACTCGAACCCTACTACCGCGTCCAGGAAGGCGACGTCATTTATTGCGACGGCCAACTTATGCAAGTGCAGGAGCGTAAGGTGTACGTCCTGCTCAATAAACCTAAAGGCCTCATCACTACGACCTCCGACGAACACGGGCGCCCTACCGTACTCGATTTAGTAGATCCTCACTTCCCAGAGCGCATCTATCCGGTCGGACGCTTAGATCGCGACACGACGGGGCTACTGTTGCTCACCAATGACGGTGACCTGGCGGCTAAGCTCATGCACCCCAGTAGTCAGATACAAAAGCAGTACCGCGTCGGCCTCGACCGTCCGCTTACCCAAGCTGATTTTGAACGCATCTCTCAAGGAATTGAACTCGAAGACGGGCTGCTGCAGGTCAACTGGATACGCTACTCCGTAGAGCAACCTAAGAAGGACGTTGTCGAATTGGAAATTATGGAGGGCAGAAATCGCGTTGTTCGCCGCCTTTTTGAGAGTCTGGGCTACCGCGTCCGAAAGCTCGATCGCTTCTATTTTGCCGGCCTTACCAAAAAAGACCTTCCGCGCGGTGCTTTTCGCGAACTTACCCAGCGGGAAATTGTCATGCTCAAGCACTTCACTGGACACCCCTCTACCGCTTGGGCGGCAAAACCTGAGCCTAAGGCATTGCCAAAGACAGAGGGAGAAGACCTGTAAGGAGGCCGCTACGAAGAAGCCTCGGTCGCTTCGGCGCGGTTGAAGATGTCCTGAGCCACCGCAAGTGCGCAGGCATCCAGGTGCTTGAGTTGGGGAATATCCCAATCCAGCAACCAGGGATACTGCTCAAAAGCCGTGTTTAAGATTTGCTTTTTGAGCGCGCCGACGTGAGCATTGTCTGAAGTTTTAGGTGGTTGCGGAAGGGCCTTGCCCTGTTTAGCGGCCTCAATTGTGTCGAAAAAACGCTCTATCAAGCGGCGAATTTGTTGGCTAAAGGCGAGCACGACAGCATCGCCTTGCTGTTGAAAACGAGGCGAATGTTTCAAACAGTAATTGCGAATATCTATGCTCAATTCGGCAATGCGTCCCTGACGCGACAGAGCGAAACGCTCGGTTTCCTTCGCTGCGTCTAATGAGCCGTACGTACCACGCTCGCTGGAGCGTTTGTCCAACCAGGCGCCGCTTTCGTCATAGCGCTCCTCGCGCAACCAAGCTTCGTTTTCTTGCTTGCGCCGCCACAAGGCCAGCACCACCAACACGAGGATCAATAAGCCAAAAAGAATGCCGATGCTCATGAGCAAGGTATGCTTTAACGCAGTAAAGATAAGTAGTTGAAGGCAAAAGCGGCCGTTGGGTGCTTGGTATAACTTTGGAATAGCAGGAGTGCCTCCGCTGGCTCTCAAGCGCTCTCCCAGAAGTGGGGCTAAATTATCTTTAAAAAACTGGCGCGCTTATTTGGTTCAAACAGCGGCTTTCCATTTTTGGGCTGGGCTTTTAAGGGGTCAGAGGGCGCCGTTGGCTGTTTTCTCTGTGGCTTTGGCGGCTTCCCAAAGGGCATCCATCTCGGCTAGCGTCATGGAAGCTAGAGGGCGAGGTGCATTAGCCTCGATGAACTCAAAGCGACGTTTAAACTTTCGATTGGCGCGCTCTAAGGCGCCTTCAGGCTCCACGCCAATGAAGCGAGCATAGTTAACCAGCGCAAAAAGGACGTCACCAAACTCTTCTTCGATCTCCTGAGCGGAGGCTCCTTGCTGCAGATTTTGGTGCAGTTCGGCGAGTTCTTCTTGTACTTTATCCCACACCTGCTCGGCATTTTCCCATTCAAAACCAACTTGCTTGGCTTTCTCTTGCATGCGGTAGGCTTTCACAATAGCGGGCAGGCTGTTGGGTACACCAGCCAGCAGCGATTTTTTGCCCTCGCGCAGTTTGAGCTGCTCCCAATTGCGCTTAACCTCCTCGTCGTCGGCCACCTGCACGTCACCGTAGATATGCGGGTGACGCGCCACGAGCTTGTCGCAGACGGCGTGTAGGGCGTCAGCAATGTCGAAAGCCCCCTGTTCGGAGCCAATCTTGGCATAGAAAACCATATGCAGCAGCAGATCGCCGATTTCTTCGCGCACCCCTTGGAGGTCGTTGCTTAGGATGGCTTCTGCTAATTCATAGGTTTCCTCGATGGTCAAGTGTCGGAGCGACTCTAACGTTTGCTTGCGATCCCAGGGGCATTTTTCCCGCAGGTCGTCCATGATTTGAAGCAAACGGCCGAAGGCTTGGAGTTTTTCCTCGTAAGTAGCGGGCATGGGTGAAGACATCCATCGGTGAGTGATGGCACAAAAGTACGCTCGAAGAACAGATAGGGTTATTTTGGTCAAAAAGAATGCGGCACTTCCGGCGAAAGTTGCCACTTTTGCCGAGGCATTAGAGCTATGTTTACCTCTTGTAAAAGCAATAAAATATGCGAAATCTGACCCTGCTGACCCTGCTGCTAGGGCTCTGTGCGCCGCTAATGGCGCAACAGTACGCGTTTAAACATTCCTCGCTTCCATGCCTGAACAAGACGTTTACTATTGTCGTACATGTTTTCCCCGACAGTTTGGGGAGCTTCAACATGACAGAAGCTGCTGTCCGGCAAGCGTTGGATAATGCCAACCCATTTTTTGCTCCCATCTGCGCTCGTTTTGAAATCTGCGAGTTTCGCTACCATGAAAATTGGCAATACGACACGCTGCGTCGTCCTAACGAGGAAATACCCGAAATAACGACGAAATACAACGTAGAGCGCCGCATTAACCTGTATTTAGTAGGCTCCTTCACCTACCCATACGATGAGTGTGGCTTAACAGAAATTGGCGGTATCGGCAACCCGGTTTCTTCTTATATCGTCTTGCGCAAAGACTGTGTTAACGCGCGGGCTTTAGCCCATGAATTAGGCCACTTTTTTAGCCTAAAAAATACTTTTGAGGGGAGTGGGGCGGAACTGGTGGATGGTTCTAACTGTACAACTGCCGGCGATGGGATTTGCGATACTCCTGCTGATCCTTACGTGCCCGGAGAGCCTCTATCGCTTTACGTATCGCCTCAGTGTATGTTCATCAATCAGAAGCAGGATGCTACTGGCAAATACTACAACCCCGACTTGGGCAACATTATGTCGTATTACCAATGCGACACGTGCGGATTTACCTGGGGCCAGCTGAGCGCTATGGCACAAGCGTATTTGGCTTCAGCCGTTAAATTCTGGTAGCAAAGGGCGAGGGGAGCCAGGGTATTTATTCTTCAGGCTCGTCGTCCATTTTTTGAATGGTGTAGCCCTCGGCATTTTCCATGGTTTCTCCGCTGATCTCCCATTCGTCGCGCGTGTCGGAGGAGAGGAAGGTATTGGGCAGGCGGACGCGGTCGCCGATAGGGCGCGTTGGTTTGGTGCTGCGGTCGCCTTCTTCGTCGTAAAGGCCGGCGGTGGCGTCAGCAGGAGCTGTGCGCTGGGAGTTGGCGATAGCCTTGCCCTCTAAGCTTTTGGTAGCGTGTGGCACCAGACGCAAGCGGTTTTTATCGATAAGTTGGCCTGTTACTGTGCAGATGCCATAGGTTTTATTCTGGATACGCAACAGGGCATTGCGCAGGTCCTGGATGTGGCGCTCCTGGCGCTGTGCCATACGCTGCAGCAGCTCGAGGTCGGCGTGGGCAGAGGAGTCGTCGTACCAGTCGCCGCCTTGTTGGTTGAACCCTACTTCGTTTAGCTCCTCGATTTGTTTTTGTGTGAAGGCCAACTCTTCTTCGGCTTTTGCTAATTTTTCTAAAATAAGTAGGCGAAATTCCTCCAGTTCTTCGTCGCTATATCGCACAGTAGGTTCTTGCGCCATAATTTCTATTCTTTGTTTGAAAAAGGCTTGAGCAGTTATGGTTTTGGAAGGCAAAAATAGGTCAAAAAAACAGGGTGAAACCAGCTAACAAAAAATTAGCGTAGCCAAAGCCCCCTGTCGCCCTTAGCGTACAGTTGCCGCATACCTCTGCGTCGTGCCCGAGAGTTTAATAGATTGCTCCTACCTTCGCTGCGGCGCAACCTGCCGCTCTCTTGCGCCATCTTGCGCTTTTTTTTAACCATCCGAAATGACCTTCACATGCCAGCCTACGACCGCAGTGGTGACCACGTACAATTGTACGACTTGCTCTTTGTTGGCCTATTTAGCGAAGCCCAGGTGAGCCATCGGGTGCGAGAACTCGGCATGGCGCTCACCCAGCGCTATGGAGATAAACGCCCGTTGTTCATTAGCATCCTCAGCGGCGCCTTTGTGTTTGCCGCCGACCTTATTCGCGCTTTTCATGGCCCTTGTGAAGTCAGCTTTGTCAAACTTATTTCCTACAGCGGCACTCAGTCTTCGGGCAGCGTGCAAACAGTCATGGGCATAGATGCTGTGCTGGAGGGTCGTCACGTGGTTGTCGTAGAGGACATTGTGGACACCGGCCGAACGCTCCATTTTTTCCTGGACTATCTGCGGAATCAACATCCGGCCAGTCTCTGTACGGTAGCATTTTTGCGCAAGCCGACGGCTGCTGTCTTCCCGGTGGAGGTGGATTTGGTGGGCTTCGACATTCCCGACCGTTTTGTGGTGGGCTATGGATTGGACTATAACGGCCTAGGCCGCAACCTGCCCGGTGTGTATCAGCTGGCCGAATCCCTCTGAGTGATAGATAGACATATGCGAGAACAATGCGATGCCCTTGTCATTGGCGGCGGCATTTTTGGCTGCTACGCAGCGCTTTACCTGGCCAGCAAAGGGGCGCGTGTAGTGCTGTTGGAAAAAGAGGAACGCTTGTTTCAAAAAGCTTCGTTGGTCAACCAAGCCCGCCTGCACAGCGGCTACCATTATCCGCGCTCTGTGGCTACGGCGCTTATGAGCGATGCGCATAAGGAGCGCTTCACGGCGGAACATCGCCCGTTTATCCATTTTTCATTTGAAAAGTACTATGCCATAGACCGCTACGGCTCATTAACCGACGCTGATCAATTCGAGCGCTTTTGTCAATACCTCAACATTCCTTGCCAGCGCGTAGAGACCCATCCACTGTTTAACTTGCATCGGTTGGAGGCACTGTTTCGCACGGAGGAGTACTCCTTCGACCCGGTGCTGCTGGGCGCTTGGTATCGGCACCAAGTAGAGAGCCACCAAGGTATCGCGCTGTGGTTGCGCTCCCGCGCCACAGCTGCTATTGCCGACGGTAACGAGTGGCTTGTCACTGTGCGCACGGGCGGGGACACCGAGGCGCAAGATAGGAGCCTGCGCGCTCCTATTGTCATTAATGCAACCTATGCGGCCACGAATGCCGTGAACCAGTTGTTCGGCGTACCAGCACTGGCCCTGACGCATGAAATCTCGGAAATAGCCTTTGTTGCATCTTCCCAGTTAAGTCATGTTGGCCTTACGGTCATGGACGGGCCGTTTGGTTCCATCATGCCTTACGGGCGGAGCGGTCTGCTGTCCGTTTCGTCCGTAGCCTATACCCACCACAGCATATCCTACGACGATTTGCCCACCTTTGCTTGCCAGCAGCCCGAAACAGACCCTCTCTGCAGCCCATCGGCTCCAGGCATCTGCACTACCTGCCCGCGCCGCCCAGCCACTAATGCTTATAAAATGATTGCCCAAATGCGGCAATATCTGGCCGATAGCGTTTCCTTGCAATACCTCTTTTCGTATTTCACTATAAAAACCAAACTCAAGGCGAGCTATATTGATGATGGACGGCCCACAGAAATATCCCTCCTGCGTGAACGCCCGCAGTTTTACTGCCTCTTCGCTGGCAAAGTGAACTCCATATATGAAATCGAGCGCATGCTGTGAGCCTCTCCTGCCCTCGGAGACAGCGCCTATCTTTGGCCACATTCTCCGCCCTCAATACTTGGACTGTCTATGACACACTTCTTTGATTTGCTTGCCCTTCTAGTTGTGTTATCGGCTCTGTTTGCCTATTTCAACCATCGCTTTATTCGGCTGCCCTTAGCCATAGGGTTGATGCTGACGAGCCTGCTGTTATCGCTGGTGCTCATTGGGGTAGGCCGCATCTACCCAGAAGCGCTGCGCGAGACGATAACGCTGGTTAGCAGCATAGACTTTGCCGACCTGCTTTTGGAGGTCATGCTGGGTTTCATGCTGTTTGCAGGGGCTATCCACATCCGCTTAGAAGAGCTGAAGAAGGTACGGTTGGCTGTGGTGCTTTTTTCCACTCTGAGTGTAATTCTCAACACTTTTTTGGTAGGCACAGGGGTTTTTGGGCTGCTTGAGGTTTTCGGTTTACCCACGCCCTATTTGCACTGTTTGCTTTTTGGCGCGCTCATTTCGCCCACCGACCCTATTGCCGTAATGAGCATTTTGAAAGAAGCCGGTGTCAGCAAATCGCTAGAGATGAAAATTGCTGGTGAGTCGCTGTTCAACGACGGCGTAGGCGTAGTGGTGTTTTTGTCTATTTTGAAGATAGCTACCCACCCGGAGGCCATGGCATGGTCCGACATTGCCTTTCTCTTTGCCCAGGAAGCGGGAGGTGGGCTATTGTTGGGTTTTGCGGCGGGGCTAGGCGGTTTTGCTCTCCTGCGCAGCATCGATAACTATAAGGTGGAGGTATTGCTGACGCTGGCAGTGGTGATGGGCTGCTATTTGGTGGCACACCGGTTTCATGTTTCAGGGCCGCTGGCAGTGGTAGTAGCGGGGCTGCTCATTGGCAACCACGGTAAGCGCTTAGCCATGTCGGAAGAGACGACCGAGTATGTGGATAAGTTTTGGGAGCTCGTTGACGAGACGCTTAATGCTATTTTGTTTGTGCTCATTGGGTTAGAGTTGGTCGTCCTGACGTTCGTCCCGTCGTGGTTTGCTCTGGGGCTAATCGTCGTCGTTATTGGGCTGGCCTCCCGCTTTCTATCGGTATGGGTACCGGCGCAAATTATCCGCCTACGCGACACCATAACCTCTCACACCATACTCGTGCTGACGTGGGGTGGGTTGCGCGGCGGTATTTCCATAGCGCTAGCGCTCAAACTGACTCCTGATTTAGGCAGGGAACTGTGGCTGACGCTGACGTACGTGGTCGTAGCTTTCAGCATTTTGGTGCAAGGGCTGACGGTAGGCCGCCTGGCTCAGCGCAGTGGTACCAGCGTCGAAAAAGCGGCAGGGACTTCTTAAAAAACTGCATTTATCCAAAAGGAGCCGTCTATGATGGCAGTACTCCATTTTAATTAGAACTTTACATAGCAAAAAAGTACTGCTTCCATAGGCAATAGACGAACAACCCTTAAAAAGAAGCAAAGGCTTTTTTAAGACACACTTTATCTGCCCATTACAAAACTGCATCGGATATGAGCTATTGCCTTCCTCTCTCTGTGTTGTTGCTCTGGCTTAGCGGAGCAAACCTACTGGCCCAATCGAACGAAGGGCTGCCTCGCTATCTGACAGAGGAAGAATTGTCCCTGCTTCGCACCTATCGCCCTGTTCCTGGGGAGATGGAGAGTTCTCCTTTTCCTCCACCCTTCCCTGTGCGTTCGATGGCAGAGTGGGAGGAACTCCAAGCCGTACTCATTACGTGGGGAAGCTTTTTAAGTATTCAGGCGGAAATCGTCAGAGCCGTTCGCGAGGAATGCCGCGTTGTCATTGCCTGTGCAGACCAAACGGTCGTAACGAACGCGAGAAATTATTTGCTCAGCAGGAATGTAGACATTACGAGTAACGTCGAGTTTGTCGTCGTGCCTAACAACTCCGTCTGGGTGCGCGACTACGGCCCCAATTGCGCATACATGCAGGTGGGAAATGAAGATTCGCTGTGCTTCATTGACTGGCGCTATAATCGCCCTCGCCCGTTGGACGACGTTTTGCCCAGCGCCATAGCCCAATATTTCAATATACCCATCTATCAGGCAACCGTTCCGCCAGAGGACTTAGTACACACGGGCGGCAATTTCATGTCTGATGGCATGGGCTCGGGCTTTTCTTCCAAACTGATCCTAATGGAAAATAGCCCTGGAAACAGCTTTGGTGCGACTCCTAAAACGGAAGAAGACATCGACCGCATTATGGCCAATTACCACGGGCTAAACCGCTACATCAAAATGGATGTGCTGCCCTACGACGGTATTCATCATATTGACATGCACATGAAGCTGTTGGACGAGGAAACCCTACTGGTAGGGCAATATCCGCCAGGGATTGCCGACGGGCCACAAATTGAAGCCAACCTTCAGTATGTGTTGAGCCATTTCAAATCCTACTTTGGTACGCCCTACAAGGTGATACGCATACCCATGCCCCCTCACAACGGCAAATATCCGGACCAAGGCGGGCACTATCGCACCTATGCTAACGCCGTTTTCGTGAATAAAACCCTCCTTGTACCTTATTACGAGACCCGGTACGATACCGTCGCGCTACGCCTTTTGAAGGAGGCCCTCCCAGGCTATCGCATTGTAGGCATCGACTGCAACGGCATGATAGCCGCGCTTGGCGCCATTCACTGCATTACAAAGGAAATCGGCACTCCGCACCAACTACGCATAATCCACCAGCCTTTGCCTTGCATGGACAATGCCCGATGGCCAGCAGGTTATCCCGTGTGGGCATCGGTTCACTATCGGCTTCCTGTAGACTCTGTTCGCGTGTGTTACACTACGGATACCACAGGGCCATGGGCCTGTGTGCCTATGCGACCCTATCTGCAGGATGATACGCTATGGAACTGCGTAGGTGCCATCCCTTCCCAGCCTCCAGGCATTACGGTCTATTACTACATCGAGGCTATTGCTTCCGATGGTAAACGCATGGCGCGCCCCATGCCTGCACCTAAAGGGTACTGGAGTTTTTGTGTGACAGAAAGCGTAGCCACTCAACCGGCACCCGCCGACGTTCTGCTAAACTCCATCTACCCCAACCCTGCCTCCGCTATCACAGTAGTCCCACTACGGGCAGAACGGGCGGTGCAGGCCCATGTGAACGTGTACAATGCCTTAGGCCAAGTAGTACAGAGACTGTTCGAAGGAGAACTCCCTGCTGGCGAAACCCATCTTTTCCTGCATGCCAACCAGCTGCCGCCAGGCACTTACTGGGTAGTCATGTATACGCCAGGGCAAATAATGACGCAGAAACTGCTCGTCCGGTAAGCCTACCCTTGTGACTTTTCAGGCCTCGATGCGTAATGGTGGCATTTAAATGGCGAGAAGGGCAGCCGCTGAGGAGAACTCGAAGGCAACCGCCGATGTTTATATAAGCAATTTAACAGGATAGCGGAGGAAAAGAGCACTTCCTTCGATACTTCCTTGACACCACCCACTCGCAAGTATTACCTTTGCAGGCTAAAAAACAATAGACACGTTGCGCCATGAGGCAGCTGAAGATTACTAAGTCCATTACAAACCGCGAAAGTCAGTCGTTAGAAAAATATCTCCAAGAAATCGGCAAAGTGGACTTGCTGACTCCAGAAGAGGAGGTGGAGCTGGCTAAGCGCATCAAGCAAGGCGACCAGGCAGCGCTGGAGAAGCTCACCAAAGCCAACCTGCGCTTTGTCGTGTCGGTAGCCAAGCAATACCAGAACCAAGGTTTGAGCTTGTCCGACCTGATTAATGAAGGCAATTTAGGGCTTATCAAAGCGGCTCAGCGCTTCGACGAGACGCGCGGCTTTAAGTTCATTTCTTATGCCGTGTGGTGGATTCGCCAATCCATCCTGCAGGCCTTAGCTGAGCAAAGTCGCATTGTGCGTCTGCCATTGAACAAAGTCGGCTCTTTGAATAAAATCAATAAAGCCTTCTCCGAATTAGAGCAGACGTACGAGCGCGAACCCAGTGCAGAGGAATTGGCCGAGCTGTTGGAAATCACGCCGGAAGAAGTGGAAACTACCCTTGGCGTGGCTGCGCGCCACGTATCCATGGATGCGCCCTTTGTGGAAGGCGAGGACAACTCGCTGCTCGATGTGCTAGAAAATAAGGATATGCCTGGCACTGACCAGCACCTGGAGTACATGGACTCGCTGCGCCGCGAAATTGAGCGTTCGCTCAGCACCTTGACGGATCGGCAGGCTGACGTCATCAAGCTCTACTTTGGCATTGGGGTTGATCACCCGCTTTCCCTCGAAGACATTGGCGATCGCTTTGGCCTCACTCGCGAACGCGTGCGCCAAATCAAAGACAAAGCCATCAACAAGCTTCGAGCAACCAGCCGTAGCAAGCTCCTACGCTCGTATTTAGGCATGTAATACTTTTCCTCTATGAGGGTCTAAAAACAGGGCGTGCTTTTTGGAAAAAGCACGCCCTGTTTATGTTACGCACCCAGCGGACACTTATTGCTTGGTGAATTCAATACGCAAAGCCTGCTTGGAGAAATCCACCGTGCCCCCGGGGTTAAAATTGGGATTGGTTAGTTTTATCGAAGTGGCCGAGTGAAGTTCTACATCCCAGGTACCGACGATTTCCTCCAGTAAAGTGGGCGGGTTTTCCATGCCGATGGAGAACTTGGTGTCGTTGGTGTGCAGGCGCCATTTCCCCTCTTTAAGGGTGCCATCGGGCTGACGCACGACGAGTAAGTCGCCATTCTGAAACTCGAACGCATAACCAGCGAAGCGCTTGGTATCGTCATCAAGGTCTACCTGGGTGCCAGAAGCAAAGGCATCCACATACTTGGTTACTACCCAAACGTCGGAGCTGTCAGGTTGAGGGTTGTCCTTACCACAGCGCACCGCCACCAACGCGAGGGCAACAAAAAGCAGGGCGGGTAGAAGCGATTTTTGCATGATGTTGAACATAGAAAAGTGAAAGAATATGGGTTAAAGAATTTGCTGAAAGCGCTCAATATCTGCATTTATCTTGTCAATCATACTTTCATGGGCAGCCATATAGCTGCGCCGCACCTGCTCAATCTTTTGCTTTTCCCGTTCAATTTCGTGCTGAAGTTGGGCTAAGCGTTCCTCGGTGCGATCGATTTCTTGTTGCAACTGGGCTATTTGACGCCGGCGTTCGTCGTTTTGCTGCCTCAAGGTTTCTTCTTCGCGCTGGCGTTCCGCAATCTCTGAGGTAGCTTTTTGCTGCACGGCGCCTTCAAAGTTAACCTTGTCTTGGGCTACTATATCGCGATACTTTACCGCTGTGCTGATGAGTTTAGCTTTGTCTAAGCCCTGCACAGCCAGCGAGGCAAAAGCCGCTTTCATCCGGTCTACCTCGTTGGGAATATGCGCCTCTAAGGCATCCATAGTGCGCCAAAACTCGAAATAATCAGGTCCGGGCAGGTTGGCCGACTCAAATAGTTGTTCAAAATGACGCTCATACTTACTCAAATCTTCTTCTGACAGAGCGGGCACCGAGCGGCTTGCCACAGGAGAGGCCGACGAAGACGTTGTGGCCACAGGCGCCGACTCAGGAGCCTTGGTTGCCGGGTCGTCAAGCACAACAAAAAGGCGCAGTGCTCTGCGAAAAAAAGAAGACATGAGGGTGCTTTCGGCTTACTTTCGAGCGCTAAAGTAAACAGTCTAACGCAAAGTTTGGGCTGCGTTAACCATTTGCAAACAAGCCTTCTCAACAAAAACGGGCAGTGGTCAATGCAGTGTACCTTTGCGGGGCTTTACTGGCTTTTTTTCACAAAAAATACTGCTGCACTATGGACAAAAGTAAAAAAATTCAACTTGGCCTGCTAGCGCTGGTAGCGTTGTTGCTGGCCATCAATTTTGCCACAGGCGGTTTCAAAGAGTGGTTCGGCGCCTCAGAGGCCGACAAGATTCGCGAAGCTGCCGAAGCGAGCACTGCGCCAGTGCCATCTCCCTTTAGCGCAGGCAATATTCCGGGAACAAATGTAAACAAGGCGGAAACGGCACCGCCCAATGTGCCTACCACGACCATCAAGTACGACCAGACGGTGTACGATTTCGGTGTGGCCGATGAGGGCACCATAGTAAAGCATGTGTACAAGTTCACCAATACCGGCTCTGAGCCGCTCATTATCTCAAATGCAAAAGGCTCGTGTGGCTGTACCGTCCCGCAATGGCCCAAGCAGCCTATTCCCCCGGGCGGACGCGGCGAAATTACCGTAGAATTCGACACCAAAGGCAAGCCGGGCCGTCAGACCAAGCATGTGACGGTGATTGCTAATACAACACCAGCAGAAACTCATTTAGAAATCACTGGCCAAGTACGCGGCAAAGAAAACGCCGTATCCAAAGGTGTCAATTAAGCGACTGCTGTCGCTAAAGCAAGGAGACCATCCCTGCCAGAACCTTGCCGGCAAGGATGGTCTCTTTTTAGATGTGGCCCCGACAGGAATCGAACCTGTATCAAAGGTTTAGGAAACCTCTATTCTATCCGTTGAACTACGGGACCCAAACAGACGCGGAGCAAAGGTATGGCTCTTCGACGGCTAAACCAATGCTCTGCGCGGTCCTAATTCGACGACTTCAACCCCTCGTATACTGCCCGCTTCTAACTGGAGGCGCACCACTGTTTTCACTTGATGCCAACCCTCGTTGCCGCAAGCACCGGGGTTAATGTGCAAAAAACCTAAGACGCGATCGGGCATCACCTTCAAGATGTGAGAATGGCCGCAGATGAACAAACCTCCCTCAGGTGGGTCTGCCTGTAAAATCTTGCGCACTCG
>JBEQAD010000043.1:0-15404 GCA_041640515.1 Saprospiraceae bacterium
ATGATATCCACGTTAGTGATCATGTTCATGATCCACTCTGGTCGGCGCTTTTTGTTCACGCCTTTCCAACCCGGGCCTACAATACGCGTTTCATCGAGCTTATGGCAAGCAGCGCATTTCATATCGTAGATTGCCTTACCCCGCGAAACCCGCTCTGATTCTAATGGCGTCTTTAACTCGACGTACTTAACTTCTCCAATGCCTTTGCCTTCAATGATCATCTGCTCTTCGGGTGTCGCAGCAGATGAAGTCTCTTTTTCACGAGTAGAGTTACCTTCTCCTCCGCATGCCCATAGCCCTAAAAAGCCAATGAGCAACAGAGCAATAGTCCAGTTTTTCATACTTAGCGGTTGTGTTATTTCAAGTGGAAAAAGTTTTACACCGTAAAGGTGCCCTCTGCAAACGGCCCTTTTTATGACTGTAGTCATAGATAGTGTTGATTTTTAGGAATCCTAAAAAAAGGACTGCCAAACAAAGGCGGCATGGATGGCTTACAGAAGACGACGCTGCAGACGTCGTTTCCCATTTCGTTAAAATTTTAACACTCTGCTTTCGTTTCCACTTTTTGACCTTTCGTAGGAAAGCGAAAAACAAAATGAATATCGTTCCGATTACCTGTTAAAAGCAGAGACGTCTTAAAATTAACCTTTGTTTATAGGCTATCTTTCTTTTAATAATTTTAAAATCTCATCCCGAGTGCCATCGGCAAGCATGAGCACATTTTGAGAAATTTTAACATAAGAGCAACTCTTCTTTTTAACTTTTTTTTAACGGTAGGTATACCTTTGTGCGTCCTTTTTAGGTTTTCCAAAGGAGGCGTCAGGGTGCACTATAACTTATGGAATATGCTCACAAACCGCGCATCGCCATCTTAATTCCTGCTTACAACGAAGAGGATGCCTTGCCTTTCGTGTTAGCGTCTATACCCAAGCAGTGGGTGCGTCAGATTATCGTGTGCGACAACGGCTCTACCGACCGGACGGCTGAAATCGCTCGACTGATGGGCGCAACGGTAGTGAGGGCTTCCCGACGCGGTTACGGCTCAGCCTGTCTGGCCGGTATAGACTACCTAAGAACACTCCCTGTGGAGACTCAACCCGAAGTAGTCGTATTCCTCGATGGAGATTACGCTGATGACCCTAACGACCTGCCAAAAGTGGCAGGCCCGGTATTAGACGGACGTCAAGACCTTGTCATTGGCTCGCGCTTGATGGGCGAGATGGAACCCGGAGCCATGAGCCTACCACAGCGCTTTGGCAATTGGCTAGCTCCCTTGCTCCTTCGGCTCTTTTTCAACCAGCGTTTCACTGATTTAGGGCCTTTTCGAGCCATCCGCTGGGACCGCCTTCAACAGCTGGACATGCGCGACCCTAACTACGGTTGGACGGTAGAAATGCAAATCAAGGCCGCGTTGCATCGATTGCGATGCGCTGAAGTGCCTGTAAGTTACCGAAAGCGCGTGGCCGGTCGGAGCAAGGTTTCAGGCACCCTCAAAGGTGTTATTCTCGCCGGTTGGAAAATCCTCTCCCTCATCTTCTGGCACTACTTTAAGCACCGCCGAAAACATAATAATAATACGCACACTACTCACAAAACTTAAAACTGCTCGCTCGATATGTTTGGAATTCAGGCCCTATTTGATGCTTTGCGCTACCAGGCGTTTGTGGACTTTGGCTATTTAATGCTCATGGTCTATTTTGTAGCCATAAGTAGTGTCACATTGTATGCCTTGCTGCAAATACACCTCTTATTGTTATACAAGAAGTTTCACAAGGAACACCCGGTCATCGAGTACAAGAAATACGCCCCTGATGACCCGAATTTGCCCTTTGTAACGGTGCAGCTGCCTATGTACAACGAGATGTATGTAGCAGAACGCATCATTGACTGCGTAGCAGCACAGGAGTACCCCAAGGATAAATTTGAAATCCATGTGCTAGACGATTCCACCGACGAAACGGTGCAAATCGTGGCCCGCAAAGTGGCACAACTGCGTGCTCAAGGCTACAATATTGAACATATTCATCGCACCAATCGCCAGGGGTACAAAGCCGGAGCGCTGCAAGAAGCCATGCCTCGCGCTCGCGGTGAGTTTATCGCCATTTTTGACGCCGACTTTACTCCGCGTCCTGATTTTCTGCGCACGACTGTGCCCTACTTCGAGGATCCGAAGGTAGGTATTGTCCAAACGCGCTGGGAACACCTCAATGCCGATTATAGCATGCTGACCAAGCTCCAGGCACTACAGTTGAATGTTCACTTCACTGTCGAACAGGCCGGACGCTCATATGGCAACCTGCTGCTTCAGTTCAACGGCACGGCAGGCGTATGGCGCAAAAAGGTCATTGAAGAAGCGGGCGGTTGGCAAAGCGACACACTGACAGAAGACCTTGACCTCAGCTTCCGCGCTCAAATCATGGGCTACCGCATCCAGTACTTAGAGAAACTGGGCAGCCCGGCCGAGCTGCCCGTAGACATGAACGCCCTTAAAGGTCAGCAATTCCGCTGGAACAAGGGGGGGGCGCAGAACGCTCGCAAATTAATTAAGATGGTGTGGAACGCTCGCACTCTAAGCCCTGTGCAAAAGCTGCACGCTATTAGCCAGCTGCTGGCATACGGTGTGTTCTTGTGGGTGTTTATTGCTGCTGTCAGCAGCATTCCGCTGTCGTTTGCCTTCAGCGAATTAGGTATTTCCACACACTTCCTCTCCTTCTCTGTCTTGGGTTTGTTTGCCGTGGCGGCTATTTCTTACACAGCCAACGTTACAGCTGCGCTCAACCGCCAAACGCCGCCCTCTTTTTGGGAAAAAGTGCGCTTTTTTGGTCTATTCTTGTCTTTCTTACCCATGTCTATGGGGCTATCGCTCTATAATGCTATTGCCGTTATTGAGGGATTGCGCGGGAAAGTGTCGGCTTTTGTGCGCACACCTAAGTATGGCGTTACAGGCAACCGGACACCTATACACCAGGCTGCGTACATGGCGCGCAAGATCTCATGGGTAACCTACGCGGAGGGTATTATGGCCTTGGTGTTTTTCATAGCTGCCATAACGGGCCTCCGCACGGGCAACCATGCCTTTGTGCTGTTCCACTCGATGTTGGCGTTTGGTTTTGCCACTATCTGTTACTATTCCATCAAGCACTTGCGTTTCAATTAAAACGCCCTTGCCAATATATGCGCAAACAAGCGGCGAACCCCCGCACTTTTCCAACTGAGAAAAGCGCAGGGGTTCGCCTTATAAAGCGCTTGTGAAACTTCTTTCTATTCCAGCGGCTCGGCCCTATATACCAAGAAGTTCGTTTTGCCTTGCCAGGGAAAGGCGTGCACTTTCTCTCGATAATAGCAGCGCACCGTTTTGCCTTCCAATTGCTGCAGCTGCTCGTAGACCTGTGAGCCTTGCACCGAAAAATCCCACACGCTTTGCTTTGACATCATAACGCTGCCCGTGAGGTGCAATTGGCCTTCGTAAGTTTTGAAAAGCACACCTTGCCGCGCCACCTTGACCAATGTGCCCGTGCGCGAGCCTTCGCTGAGGGTGTAGTTTCGATAGAAGTAATAGCCAACGCCAAAAAGCACAGCTGCCGCTAAGATGAGCCACAGACTGCGGCTTAGCCAACGCTTAAGCTGCTGAGAAAAATTGGAAGTGTTCATAATGCAATAGAAATGAAAGTTGAAAGCCGGCCCTATTCGCTCCATCGAGCGGCCGCTTGTCGGATATTTTCCATGAAATCACTTCTTTCGGGTTTTTTGTTTAAAAAGCGGTTCGGCGGGTAAAAACTATAGCGGGCATAGCTCTCGCTGAAAAGCTCAAATCGCTGACGGGCTATGTAGTTAGCCATGCCCGGCCGCGCCCGATGTGCGCGCAAAGCGCCTATGTCGAGGGTAGCATGGGCCACCATACTCTCCCCAAAGCCAGCTTCACACAAGACATGTCCTTCATAGTGAACGATTTTAGAGCCACCATCGGCGCTGGCAAAAGGAATAGCAATGTCTGCGATACCCGCCGAGTTTGCCGACACCACATAGGCGATATTCTCTATGGCCCGCGCTAGCTTAGCTACGTTCTTGGGTGTTAGTTGCGGGCTACCCACTTCAGAGGTAGAATGGAGGAAAACTTCCGCCCCCCGCATGAGCAGGCAGCGGGCAATTTCAGGATAGAGAATTTCCTCGCTTGCGATGCAAGCCAAACGCCCAAGCTCGGTATCAGCTACCGAAAAGACTGCCTCTAACCCATAGACTTCTAAATATTTATCCCACACGTCGTGTGGTGTAGGAGCAAACATGCTGTTGAGGCGTCGGTAGTGAAGTATGCGCTCGCCTGTCGGCGAAAGCACGAAGCTACTTTGAAAGTAAAGGTCAGGGAAGTGTTCGTCCAAGTCGTAAACATTGCCTGACAGATAAATCTGCTGCTGTCGGGCTACAGCCCCCAGTCTGGTCCACAGGGGGTCATCCGGATAAAGGCAGGCCTTTCGTTGCCATTGGTCAATATCTTCGCTCATGGGAAAGCCCGTAAGAAAATACTCAGGTAACACTACCAGCCGCAGGTCTGGGCCGATAAAGCGCTTAGAGGCCTGTATTTGCTGCTCGATGCGCTCTACATTGTGCTCCATCCGCCTGCGCGCCTCTTCAGGCGTCAGCGCTGCATTGACGGCAAAACACGTTGTTTGTAGAGCTAAAGCCTTGTAGCGCATCGTCTTAGTTTTTTAAAAATTGCAAGACAGCTCGATTAAAATACTTCGGATGATCTAAATTACTCAGGTGCCCAGCCTTCGGGACAACCTGCAGCTGAGCACGAGGAACCTTCTGAGCGATAAGGCGCGCTATACGCTGAATACTTTCCTCGTCTTTTTCGCCCACTACGACGAGGACAGGCACCTCTAAGCTGTCTATGCGGGCCGCGGTAGGAGGTTGCCCGTAATTGAGAGCTGCTACGGAGGGATTGACGAACTGGTCGCCGCTGTAAGCGCGCACCATATTTTTCAGCAGTGTCTGATGGGCAACGGTTGGAGCCTGCAAGCGCAGGAGAGGCGTCTGCAGCCACAAGTGCTGTGTTTCCTCGCTCCAGCCTTTTTGGGCAGCGGCGTCAAACACTTGGCTAAGGGCGCTGAATAACTCTGGTGTATAGTCTGTGAATCCGTCTAAATTAGGGTCAGCCGCTACAACCTTAAGGACGCGTTGCGGATAACGGGTGGCAAAGTGGAGCGCTATGTTGGCTCCCATAGATAGACCAATGAGATGCGCCCGCTCGATGTTCAGATGATGGAGCAGGGCAGCCAAATCCTCTGCTGGATCATGCGGCCCGGTTGCCCGAGAGGAGCGCCCAAAGCCCCGTACATCGTAGCGCACGACGCGGTAACGCTTCCGCAGCGCTTGCCACTGCAGTTCCCACATGCGGCTGTCTAGGGTAAAGCCGTGAATGAAAATAACAGGTTGTCCTGTGCCAGAAACCTCGTAATAAAGGCGGGCCTCGCCTACCGACAGGAAGCCATCGCCATTGCGCTTTTGCGCCAGCAGAGCGGCTCCTCCTTCAAAGAACAACCCCAAAAGTAGGACTATGTGCTTCATATGCGATTGGTTTAGAATTCCTCCAGGCGAGAAAGACAATTATCTAAAAATCGCAGTACTATCTGAAGCTCCTCCCGGTCAAAGTTTTCAAACAGCTGTTCGTTCAGCTGAAGACGCATGGGTTGCAGCGACTCGACCAAAGAACGACCTGTATCTGAAAGTTCAATGCGCTTTCGTCGATGATCGCTGCGGTCTCTCACCTGCTCAATAAGCCCTTTCTCTATCAGCACACTGAGTAGTTTGGTGATGTTTGGGCGAGATACGTCCAGGCTACGGGCAATTTCAGAGGCGAGCATGGGTTTGCGGTGCTTCTCCCGACTGAAAATAGGGATGTTTGGGTCTTTAGCTAGATGCAGCATGATGAGCCATTGCTGGGAAGAGATGCCTAACTGTTGGCAAATGTTATCGCGGCGACGTTTGAGCGCCTCTCCTACTGCAATAAGACGCAGGATGAGCGACTCTTCCAGGCGTTTCTCAATTTTCATTAACAGCAAAATCGCTTTTTCGAATGAATGGAATACATACCGCCGCTAAAGTGCACAAAATAAGCATGACCAAAAAACCCGGCTGATAAGAACCACTGCTGGCGCGAACGCTTCCCAGGAAAATGATCCCACTGACGCCAGCCAGAGTGTCTATCATGGTATAGATACCCAAAATCTTGCCGTAATCCCGTCCGCCGTAATAGTCTGCAATCAGGACTTGAATAATGGTAAAGGTGCCGCTAAAGCCAATCCCAAATACTACGGCATAGGCCCAGGTAAGTATCTGAGGGCTTCGACTGGACAGGAATAGAAGCAACGAACCTAATACCATGTTGAGCGTGGCCAATTGCATGATGTACTTCTTCTCGAAGCGGTCGCTCAGCCAGCCGAAGAACACCTTGCCTATCAAGCTACAGGTAAAGAAAACGCTTAGTATCTTACCAGCAGGCAGGTTGCCGCCCAAGTCCTTGAGGTAAAGCGCCTGATGTTGCACGACCGCCAGGATAGTAAACCACATGGCCGCCGTGGCTACTAAGATGAGATAGAAAGTAGGCTTCCGCACCACTTGAAGTAGGGTCGGGCCGGTAGACGAATACCCCGCCTGAGACGTCGAAGTCTTTGCCACAGTAGTATCGGAAGAAACACCATCGGGCTGAAGCCCCATTGCCTGAGGAGAATTGCGCACAAAAATCAGCAGGGGCAAAACCAAAACAAAAAGCGCACTTATGGCTAGTCCTACTGCTGCAAAGCGCCAACCCATACTTTGGATGAGCCACTCTGATAACGGATTAAATATCGCCCCACCCAAACTCGAGCCCAGCAGAAAAATACCTGCAGCAATGCCGCGATAGCGTACAAACCAGCGCGTGATTAGGTACATGCTCGAAATGATGCCACACAATACTAGGCTCACTGAAAATAACAGGTAAATGAGGCTCATCTCTGTCAGCGTGCTGATGCGCGAAAAACCAAAAATGCCCAGAGTCATGAGCACTGCTCCAGTGAGTAAGGCAAGGCGTGCGCTTACTCGGTCGAGTAGACCGCCTGCGAAAGGCGAAAGTACTGCCACCAATAAAAAGAGCAACTGAGCCGGGCGTGTTACTTCGCTTTGATTCCAACCAAACTCGCGGACAAGTTCCGGATAAAAAATAGGTAGCGAATTCAGCACCAAACCATTTGTGACTGTGTAAGCCAAAGTAAGCGAGGCAAGTAGATACCAACCGTAGAAAGGTTTCTTCATGAATTATAAGCCGCTGTTTTTTTTAAAAAATTCAGAACAGTGATGCAGTAGGAAATAAGCAATCCAGAATGCTTGATGCTGTGTTTTGAAGCAGGGGCACCCTCGGCGCTTTGCCTATCGCAAGCAAAAGTAGATAAGCCTGTTATATTTGGTATTACCGCTGCTCTCCCAATGGTCTTTCTTTGTAGCGATGTTCAAAGAGAGAAGCCTCTTTTTGTGGCGAAAAACTCCAATAGTAGCCTATGAAATGCTCGATGGAAATACTATTCAGCAGTTATAGCCGCCAATAGACGGATATACATTCATATTGTTGATATCTCATTTTAACATGGGAAAAGAAGTGTCCCTATCTTTCCAGCGTTTTTTAGCAGAGGAATCACTACGCCTCATGATACGCGCATGTAGGGCAATGAAAATGAGCACAGGCTTTTCTATCCTGTATTATCGATGTTCTAGCGCCTTGTTGTTCATATTGACAGGGTGTTCTTTGCTTCAGGCACAGGATAAAGCAGACCTGTTTGCCCGCTACTTAACTGGAGAATGGGATAATTTTCAGCAATGCTGGATGGAAAACACTGAGACTCCCAGTCACCGTGTGTGGGTGGAGCATCCACACCGACACATCCACGCCGTGTTTGAGCGGGATATAGGAGCAGGGCGCTGGGTATGGCAAGTTTCCTACTACGAAGGAAGGCAACGCCAGCGAATAGCCCACTATCGGCTGCGCCTAATTGAACGCTACGACGGGCAGCTACAGTCGGATTTCTTTCCCGCTACCGGAGACATGCCTGACTCTGCTCTTTCGCCCACCATTATATGGACGTTTTCTGATGGGTATTTTCTTGGCCGATATCCTGAGGACAGCTCCGACTTCTATTTTTTGTTAAAAAAAGACACCATTCTTCTATTAGATAACAATCTTTCTCTGAACCATCAGTCAGAGCCCTATCGCTTGCTCAAATGCCGTTTCTTCCGCGGTTGGATACAGTATCCCATGGAGCACCTCCAAAAAGACAGCGTCTATTTTTACAGCGGCTTATTGCTTCATGATCAAGGCGGCACGGCTAGATTGCGCTTTCCTGATGGCACACTGGGCGAGTACACTGTAGAATTGACCCAACTCATACACAGCCATCGCACGCCCATAATGAAGCTAGCTATTTATGACAAACCGGAAGAGCATCTCCACTGGAATAGCCGCGCTATTGCCTACGCCTGGGCCGACCCTCAAGCTCGACGTATTGGCATCAACATTCGAAAAATAGCGTCCGGCTGGACCCTCACTAGCGATGAATAAACATGAAATACGCTGTTAGAAATCCGCGAACTGGTCAGATAGACTATTATTTTGATCTTCCGTCCGCTCAACAATTGCAGCAAAGCGTCGAGCGCTTGCGCCAACATCAGCCCTCTTGGCAGCAGCTCCCCCTGAGCGAACGCATTGCTGCCATGCAGGCGTGGAAAGCTGCTTTGGAGAAGCACCAATCTGCTCTTATCGAGGCGCTTACATTGGACACAGGCCGGCGCCACGAGAGTGTCTTAGAAGCGCAGCTTATTGGCCAAAGCATTGACCGGTGGTGCCGTTTGGCTGAAGCCTTTTTTGAACCGGCAGCCGACAAAGTCTCGGCCATTCCGTTTATCCATATCCGACAAGACTTGCAGCCCATTCCCGTGGTGGGCGTCATCAGCCCTTGGAATTTCCCTCTCTTGCTCGGCCTTATTGACACATTACCGGCCCTGCTGGCAGGTTGCAGCGTCGTAGTGAAGCCCAGCGAAATTACTCCTCGCTTCATTGAGCCGCTTATGGACGCTGTGCGTGAAGTCCCTCTATTGTCTGAAGTCCTGCTCTTTTTGGCAGGCGACGGCAATACGGGGGCGCAGCTGGTTGACTTAGTAGACCTGGTCTGCTTCACCGGAAGCGTGGCTACAGGGCGCCGGGTGTATGCTGCTTGCGCGGCGCGCTTTATTCCTTGTTTTCTCGAACTGGGCGGAAAAGACCCTGCCTTAGTGTTTGAAGGCGCCAACTTAGAGCATGCCGCTGCCTCTATTCTGTGGGGTAGCACCGTCAACTGCGGTCAGTCCTGTCTGTCCATTGAACGCGTCTACGTGCAAGACACTATTTTAGAGGATTTTCTGCAAAAACTGAAGGAGCGCGCTGAGCGCGTCCGACTGGCCCTGCCCACGCCAGAAGATGGTCAGATAGGGCCTGTCATCTCGGAGCGGCAGGTGCACATCATTAACGATCATTTGAGCGACGCGCTGGCCAAGGGCGCGCACGTGCTCACCGGCAACACCTGCTGCGAGCAAAAAAATGGTGGCTGGTATTGCCGCCCAACCGTCTTGACGGGTGTTGACCACACCATGAAGGTGATGACCGAAGAAACCTTCGGACCAATTATTCCCGTCATGTCTTTCCGAACAGAAACAGAAGCCATTCAACTGGCCAATGGCACCATTTACGGCCTGAGCGCAGCGGTGTTTGCGCGCGACTGGGAAACAGCCTTGCGCATAGGTCAGCATATCGAAGCCGGTGCTATTTCCATCAATGAATGCGCCCTGACGGCCTTGGTACACGAGGGCGAAAAGCAGTCTTTCAAAATGTCGGGCATTGGCGGCACTCGCATGGGGCCATCAGCCATCAAGCGCTTCATGCGTCAACGCGCTTTTTTAATCAAAAAAGAGCCTATACCCTCGCCGTGGTGGTTCTGACGTCGCCTGTTGAAAGCACTGACAAGATGCCAAACGCTTTACGCGCCGCCCAATATTAATAGTCGAGGTTGGGCGGTGGAGCCGTAATACAGCCTGCTACCACAGAAGCCGCCACAGTAGCTGGCGATGCTAAAAAAATCTGTGCCCGCGGGTTGCCCATGCGCCCGCGAAAGTTGCGATTGGCCGCTGAAATGACCGTTTCTCCATCGGCAGGCACTCCCTCGTGGCTTCCCACGCAAGGCCCACAGCCGGGAGTAATGAGCGTGGCGCCAGCGGCAACCAACGTGTGCGCCGTGCCGTCGAGCATGGCATCGAGCAGGACCGAGCGCGAAGCAGGGGCCACCACCAGCCGCACGCCCTCGGCCAGCCGCTTGCCCTGCAGAATGCGCGCTGCAGCCCGAAGGTCCTCCAACCGCCCATTACCACAGGTGCCGATGAAGCCATAATGCACTGGGGTACCGAGGTAGCGGTCAATGTCGTGCACATTATCCGGCGATTCCGGAGCCGCTACTTGGGGAGGCAGATCCCCAATATCTACCTCGATGGTTTGGGCGTAGGAAGCGGAAGCATCGGGCTCTACGGGCTCGAAAGGATAGGGAAGCTGCAGCCCTTCCGGGTGCACAAAGCCCGTTTTGGCGCCCATTTCGGCAGTCATATTCGCTACACACATGCGCCCTGCTAACGACATGTTTTTGAAGACTTCACCCTCAAATTCCACAGACATATAAGTGGCACCCGAAATACCCACCTTGCCAGTCAGAAACAAGATGAGGTCCTTGGGGCTGGCATCGGCTCTGAGCTGACCATGACATCGGAGGCGAAGGGTGGCGGGGGTTTTTAACCAAATTTGACCAGTAAGCAACACAGCGGCTAGGTCAGTAGCTCCCACCCCGCAAGCAAAAGCATTGAGGGCTCCATAAGTAGGCGTGTGGCTGTCTGCACCGATAAACAAATATCCCGGGCGCACGTAGCCCTGCTCGACCATAACCTGGTGACAGATGCCTTCGCCAATTTCGAAGAGGCGGATGCCTTGCTCGCGGCTAAAGTCGCGCATAAGGCGGTGCAGGTTAGCCACGCGCTCATTGGGCGCCGGTGCGGCGTGGTCAATGACCAACGCGCACTTCTCAGGCGCCCATACACGCTGCCCACCCATCTTTTCAAAAGCCTTGAGGGCACCCGGCGCTGTGGTGTCGGTGGCCATGACGCCATCCACCGGCGCAATAACAATATCACCCGGGCGCACTTTCCGGCCTGTCTTTTGGAAAAGAATTTTCTCTACAATTGTCATATTTCCCATAAAAACAGCCTCAAAACGTCTTGTTTATACGCAAATAATCGACTAGACCGCCCGCCTGCAGGATACGAAGCATAACATCAGGCAAAGGATTGGCCTGATAGACCTTGCCCGAGGTGCGGTTGCGCACCGTCCCGCTGACCAAGTCCACCTCCAATTCATCGCCTTGGGCTATATCGTGGTCTGGAATTTCGAGCACAGGCAAGCCAATGTTAATAGCATTTCGAAAGAAGATGCGCGCAAAATATCGGGCAATGACGGCCGCCACACCTGCTGCCTGAAGGGCAACGGGCGCCTGCTCGCGAGAGGAGCCACAACCGAAGTTGTTGCCTGCCACTAATATATCACCTCGCTGCAGCCGGGTTCTGAACGCTGGGTCGAGGTCTTCCAGCACATGCTCCGCCAACGACTGGACATCCAAGGTCTTCGTGTATTTGCCCGGAATGATGCGGTCGGTGTCAATATTATCGCCGTAAACGTGGGCGCGTCCGCGGATACCATCGGTCATAGAAAATACTGGCATTTATACTGATAAAGAAAAGGTTATCCTCGGCTAAGTATTTGCTCAACGACGTAAGCAGCACTCTCGCAGGCGGCTTCTACACCGTTGTTTTTCAGGCCTAAATGCTCACCAGCGAAATAGATACGCCCTACCGGCTGACACACTGCGGGGAAGAAGCGATACACCTGCCCAGGTGCCAGATGAAAGTAGGCACCCCGCGCCAGCGAGTTATTGCCCCAGGAGTTTATCTTCAGTATCTCCAGCTGCCCTTCTGAAGAGGGTCTGAGGGTTTGCATTTCTTTTAAAAAGGCCACTGCTATTTCTCGCTCGGAGAGGCGATCTAAAGCGGCTGCTTGAACACCATTGACCCAACAAATCAGCCCTTGTTGACCATTCTGCCCGGTATTGAGGAATATACGCCCAAAAGGACCATCTGTCCATAGGTTAGCCGGCAAACCGTCGTCTTCCCAAAAAGGCCGCCGAAAAGCCACGTGCAGCTGAGTAATGCGGGTGTAAGGCAAGCTTTGGGCAGCCTCCTGGTGCAGGGGCGTCAGCCCTGAGGAGAAGCGAATGTTTGAGAGCACCGACATAGGCACCGTCACGATGACATGGCGGGCAAGGTACTGGGAACCGTCGGCACAGTGCACGCTGACGCGGCGCCCTCGGTCGTGGATGCGCACAACGCGTTTGCCCGTTTCTACCCCTGCGCGCAAGCGCGCAGCTACTGCCTCGGGAAGGCGTTGGCTGCCGCCCTGGATGCGCAGTGTCTTCCGACTTCCTCCTTTTTGGCGAAATGTCAGGGCGCGGAAGGCATGCAAAGCCGATGTTGTCCGCAGGTCATTGGTGTTTGCATTCGCGCCAATGAGCCGAATCGCCTCCTCGGACACTCCTCTTTGGCGCAGCAAGTCGTCAAGGGCAATGTCGTAAGCGGCAAAACGCGGGTCGTACCAGTCTTCCAGTTTCTCTAAGGGGTTGAGTGGCCCTAACAGGGCAGGCTCCAACAGGGCAGGGGCAAATCGCTTTTCTTGTTCGGCCAGTAGGTTGTGCGGAGAGGTGGGCCAGTGCTTGTCCAGCACTTTCTCTCCACGCACGACATACAGCACTGGCATGCTGCGCACGTCGCCAACAGGCTCGACGGCCGAGATGCCCACTTTCTCTGCCAAGCCGAGCAGCCGCTGGTAACCATCGCCTATTTCCGTCCCGCCCGTTTCGGGTTTCCAGGGCAAATCGTCTAAGGTGTACAATCGCCCGCCTACACGCTGCGATGCTTCGAGCACGCGCACCGTCAGCCCTCGTTCCTGAAGTGCATGCGCGGCATAAAGCCCTGAGATGCCCGCTCCAACCACCGTGACGTCTGTTGTTGGCTCACTGGCAAAGGCAAAGCGCCCTACCATCAGGGAGCCTAAGGCCAACCCGGTTTGTCTGATAAAAGCGCGTCGTTTCATGGCTGTTTAGTATTTGGTCATTCAATCCGTGAAGTCTAAGTTTTTGTGAAAGGTCTCCTCCAACTGAGTGAACGCCCAAAAGGCTAGGCCCAGCGAACACAGACCCGTAATGGCAGCAGCAGTAGCTGCCCCCAAGGAAGGCGTCAGAGCGCTGAAAAGCAACGACTGAGGAATGACTGAGGCGCGCAGCAGGTTAAGCGCTGAAGTGGTTACCGTTGAGCGGATGTTTGTGCCGAACATCTCCGCGGCAGTCGTGAGCAGGACGATGGTGTAGCCCACGCTGATGCCCATAAGCAAAAACAGGCCGTAATACACCTGCAGGGAAAAGCGGCCCACAGCAAAGTAGGCCACCGTTAACACAGAAAAGGCGGATAAATAAATCAAAATGGCGCGCTTGCGGCTCTTGAGCCATTGGCTGACCAGCCCACAGGAAAAGTCGCCAAAAGTGAACCCTAAGAAAAACATCGTAAAAACGGTGGCCACCGAAGGTAGCTGGCTCATGCCCATGCTTTGGCCGATTTCAGGGGTAAACGTCATCACAATGCCATTGACAAACCACCCCGGAAAACCCATCAGGATGACCGCCATATACCGACGGAGGTGGTAGGGATTGCCAAATAAAATGGCCAAATTGCCCAATGTCGAAGCCCGCTGCGCCTTTTTTACAGCCTCAAACATGCCGCTTTCCAGCACACCTAAACGCAAAAACAGCAGAGCAAAGCCCATTAAGCCACCCAACTGGTAAGTGAACTGCCAAGAGTATCGCCCTCCTACCCACGCACCTAACATGCCGCACGACCCAATAATAGCCGGGCCTAAGCCGCGTTTGTGCTGAGGCATCTGCTCGCTAACTAACGTGATGCCCGCTCCCAGTTCTCCTGCTAAGCCAATGCCAGCCAATAAGCGCAAGGCCAGAAACGTCTCATAATTTGGAGCATACGCCGTGGCCAACGTAGTAACGGAATAGAGAAAAATAGAGCCGAAGAGTACCGACAGCCGCCCCTTTTTATCACCCAAAACACCCCATAAAAAACCGCCAACAAGCATGCCCAACATCTGAGCATTGAGCAACAGAACACCTTTGGGCAGCAGCTCGCTAGCGGGCACGCCCACGCCCAACAAGCTACTTTGGCGCACGACGCTGACAATAATAATATCGTACAAATCCACAAAAAAACCCAACGAAGCCGCCACAACGGCCAAGACATAGGAAGGCTTCTTCATGAGGTCGGCAATAAAGGAGGTAACTTATACAATGCCCCAGACAACTGGGCGCCTGTGAGAGCTTCCACTTCGCGGCTAATGGCTGCGACCCTTTCCAAGTCAATGCCTGTTTCTACACCCATTTGGCGGAAGAAATGGACTGTGTCTTCGGTAGCAATGTTCCCTGTGGCTCCAGGGATGAAAGGGCAGCCTCCCAGCCCCCCAAAGGCCGTATCGAATTGGCGCACGCCCACCTCATAGGCAGCCAAGAGATTGGCCAGTCCTTTGTTCTCTGTGTTGTGCAAATGCAGCGCCAACGGCACAGCGCCGCACAGCTCCAACGCCTGGCGCACCAAGTGGCGCATCTGCACGGGATGCGCCATGCCTGTGGAGTCGGCCAAGGCAATCTCATCAGCGCCTGCGTCTAAGTGGTGTTTGACCAAGTCTAAGACGCGCTGCGGCGAAATAGCCCCTTCGTAACGACAGCCAAAAGCGCACTGGATGCCTGCGCGTACGCGGATGCCGTGGGTGCGGGCCAGCTGGACGTTAACCCTGAAGTCCGCCTTAGCCTCTTCCAGCGTCATGCGCGTGTTCTTCTGGCTGTGGGTGTCGCTGGCCGAGAGGGAAATGGCCAGGTGCCTGGCCCCCGCTGCAATAGCTCGCTCCACCCCTTTTTGGTTGAGCACCAGAGCCGAGTATACCACGTCATCGCGTTGCGGCAACTGCTGAAAAATAGCCTCAGCATCAGCCATTTGGGGCACCAGGCGCGGATGTACGAAAGAAGCCACCTGAATGCGGCGCAACCCTGCTTCCACCAACTGCACTATCCAGGCTAATTTTTTCTCCGTAGGCACGATGACCTTTAGCGTCTGCAAGCCGTCGCGCAGCCCTTGTTCCTCTAAAATGACTTCAGGTATCATTGCGAGCGTATTCTTTGAAAGACTTCTACCGGAAAACCAGT
>JBEQAD010000044.1:0-15199 GCA_041640515.1 Saprospiraceae bacterium
CGTCCGTGCGCTTGAAGTGTGTGTGCCGTGTCGTTCAGGGTCGCGCGGATGGTGTAGTTCACCTCTTGTTGGAAGTAAGGTGTTTGTGCAGTTGAACTAAGCTGGTAAAGAGAAAGTGCGGCAAAAACCAGGTGCGTTCGCATAGCATCGGTTTGTTTTGGCGAAAAAATAAAAAAAGCTGCTGCAAGAGAGAGTCGGGCTTTTTTGGCAAGAGGTTAAACATGTCAGCTCAGGCTGTAAGGAAAGACAGCCAGAACTCTTGCCTCATTTAGAGCAGTAAAAATAGTTAGGGGCAATGCCTTCGGTATTTTTAGTCCTAAGCGTCTTTTAAAAAACCAATGGGGGAAACGCCTTTTTGGAAAAACACCGTTTATCTATCCATCTGCGGAAGTAAGCATTACGCCCAAAAGTTGGGTTTGCTTTTTTTTCTTTTCGTCAGAATACCTTTGCCTTATGCATCGTCCTGTTTTACTCCGGCTGTTGCCTTTAGCCCTGTTTTTGCTGCTTGCCCAGGGCTGCACGAATGTGCGCTCCCAAAGCAACGTGCATTTTTTTCCGCCATACCCCGACAATCCACACCTGCGCGAACTGCTGGAAGAATTCGACCGCTTCATGTCAGACACGCTGGCGCGCTCGGGGGTTCCGGGTGCAGCGGTAGTAATTGTTTACGACACGACAATAATATTCCAACGCGGCTACGGCCTTCGACGGTTGGGAGCGCCGGACTCTGTAGATGCACACACTGTTTTTCGCTTGGGCTCTCTGTCCAAGGGCTTCACGGGGGTACTTGCTGGCTTGTTGGTGCGCGAGGAACGGCTCTGTTGGGACGACTGCATCCGCAATTACGTGCCCGAATTTGAACTAACCCCCTCCTCTTACGCCTCGCAAGTGCAGCTGATTCATCTATTGGCACACACTACAGGGCTGCCTTACCATGCCTATACCAATTTGATAGAGGCAGGCTACGACCTGCGTACCATTGCGCGGCGCTTTGCCAATTTTCGAGTGAAACACCCGCCTGGCTCGGTGTTCGCCTATCAAAATGCTGCTTTTGCCCTTACGGGTGAAGCCATGCAAGTAGCCACGGGCAAAAGCTTTGGCGAGCTGCTCAAAGAACGCATCTTCGAGCCTGCGGGCATGCGCAATGCCTCTACTGACCAGCGCACCATGCTGAGCAACAGCAACATCGCTTGGCCTCACGAGCACACTCGGGCGGGCATACGACCCTCACCCATCACCTCACGCTACTACAACGCCGCACCGGCAGGTGGCGTAAATGCCAGTGCAGCCGATATGGGGCAATGGCTCCTGGTATTGTTGGGCTGCCGCCCCGACATTGTACCAACAGAAGTGCTGGACGAAGTTTTCCGCCCTTTAGTGCGCACAGATGGCGAGCGGCGATACTCTCATTTGTGGGGGCAGCACATCGTCCCCTACTATGGCATCGGCTGGCGCATCTTAGCCGGCGAAACAGACACATTAGTTTATCACGGTGGCTACGTCAATCACTTTCGCAGCGAGATTGCCCTTAACCGTCGCGATCGCCTTGGCATCTGTGTGATGTTCAACACAGAAACCTCCCTAGCGGCTACGGCCATTCCTACCTTCTGGCGTATGTACAGCGAACGCCGCCAGGCTATCTTAGAGGGGAAACCGAGAGCCGCTGTGGAGCCTTAAACCAGATCAGAAGGGTGTAAAGTGTTGATTTGCTCAAATTAGCCGCCTTTAAGGCAAAAACACTGAACTGCTACGGCCTCCTTATGTTATCTTTTCAAAAAAGCCTTTACCTAAGATAATAGATAGAATTATGCCAAACACAAAAGGATTTCTCGCAGTAGCAGCCGTGTGTATGACGTTGGTTTTATTGGCCTCCAACTGCGTCGTAGTGCGGCAAGGCGAACTTGCCGTTCGCCGTAATTTGGGCAAGTACGAAGACAAAGTGCGCACTAGCGGCTTACAAACATTCAACCCTTTCACCAGCACGATTGTCAAGATCAGTGGGCAGACGGAAAACATCGAGGTTAATGTAAACATCCCCTCGAAGGAAGGTCTGACCATTCAAAGCGAAGTGTCCATCCTCTATAGAGTAGTGCAAAAAGACGCTCCCAACCTATTGCGCACGGTTGGGCTGGATTATGAGAACACCCTCATCCTGCCGGTATTCCGTTCGGCAGTGGCTGATGTGACGGCGCGCTATTTTGCCAAGGACATGCACTCGGGCAGCCGAGCAGAAATCGAGGTAGCTATTCGCGAGCTGATGATGCAAACACTCGGCCCGCGCGGCATTGTTGTTGAGGCCGTTCTACTGAAGAGCATCGTCCTGCCGCGCAACTTAACCAAGGCCATTGAGGAAAAACTCGAAGCCGAACAGCAGGCCCAACGCATGGAGTTTGTGCTGCAGCAGGAGCGCCAGGAAGCCGAACGCAAGCGCCTGCAAGCTCAAGGAGTCCGCGACGCCAACCAAATCATCTCGGAAGGGCTGACGCCAGAGATTTTGCAGTTTAAGGCCATTGAGGCCTGGCTGGAACTGAGCAAATCGCCCAACGCCAAAGTCATCTTTACCAATGGTAGTGTACCCTTAGTCATGGATGTAGAGCAAACAAGCAACACCATTGCGCCGCCGCGCTCGTCCTCGCTCAACAAACAATGATGCTTGAGCGCATTTGGAAAAAGCCGCGTGTTTGGGAGCCGCCCAAGCACGCGGCTTTTGAATGCCTGAACCTTCTGCACAGAAGCGGCGTTTGAACCGCACTTCTAAAAAGCAAAACACCATGGGGCGTCCGCCTGTCGCTATTTTTTGGTTTCGGCGCGATTTGCGCTTAGACGATAACGCAGGGCTATATCACGCTTTGCGAAGCGGATACTCCGTGCTCCCGCTCTTCATTTTTGACAAGAACATTCTAGACGACTTACCAAGCCGACGAGATGCACGGGTAGAGTTCATCCATTGTTCTCTTGCTGCCCTCAAGCAACGCCTGCGTGAATTGGGCTGCGACTTGCTCGTGAAGTACGGAAAACCCCTCGAGGTGTGGCATCACCTGGTGCAGGCATACTCCATAACGGCGGTATACACTAACCGCGATTACGAACCTTACGCCATCAAACGCGACAGCGCTGTGGAGACACTGCTCAACCAGCACGGCATTCCTTTCCGGACATTCAAAGACCACGTTATTTTCGAAAAGGATGAAGTGCTCAAAGACGATGGCAAGCCTTACACGGTGTTTACGCCTTACAGCCGTAAGTGGCGGGCTAAACTAATGGAGCGCATCGAGCCAGATGGCACGTCGTTTTATCTGTCCTCTTATCCAAACCATCGGTACTTCAACGCCCTTTATCGGCAGGCGGAGCCGTTGCCCTTCCCCTCGCTGGCCGATCTAGGTTTTGAACCGGCAGGTATTCCCTTTCCCCCGGCCTTTGTGCCACGCAGCCTTATCCGCCAATATGACCAGACGCGTAATTTCCCTGCCATTGCCGGCACCTCGCGGTTAGGCGTTCATTTCCGATTTGGCACTATTAGCATACGCGAAAAGGCGCGCCATGCCCAACAACTCAACGACACTTACCTGAGCGAACTCATCTGGCGCGACTTCTACAGCCAAATACTGGCTCACTTCCCCCATGTCGTCAGTCATCCTTTCCGACCCGAGTACGAGCGCATCGCTTGGCGCCATGCACCTGAGGATTTTCAGCGCTGGTGTGAAGGCAAGACAGGCTATCCTATCGTAGATGCGGGCATGCGCGAGCTGAACGCAACAGGCTACATGCACAACCGGGTGCGCATGATTACGGCCAGCTTTCTGACCAAACACTTGCTGATAGACTGGCGCTGGGGAGAGGCTTACTTTGCCCAGAAACTGCTCGATTTCGACTTGGCCAGCAACAACGGCGGCTGGCAATGGGCTGCAGGCTGTGGCACCGATGCTGCACCTTATTTCCGTATTTTCAACCCTTCTGAACAGGCTAAAAAATTTGACCCCGAGGAGCGCTACATCCGCCGATGGGTACCCGAATGGGGCACGCCAGCCTACCCTAAACCTATAGTGGAGCATGCGTTTGCACGGCAGCGATGCTTACAGACTTTCAAAGCAGCACTCGGCAGTAGCCGCTAAAACGCCTCACCAGTAAACAGGTAGAAAGCCGGCCCTTCCCGCGTAAAGCCGACATCGAAGCGTACAAAGATGTCTTTTTTAGGGAAGATTAGGTAGCGTAACCCTAGGCCGCCTGCCCAGCGCACGTGTCGCCAGGAGAGGGCTGAAAAAGAAGGCGCTACCGTGCCCACCGCCCAGAAAGCAGTGGCCCCGAAATATTGGCTAAATGGAAATGGCAGCAGGCGGTATTCCACTTGAGCGGCATAGTAGTGTCGGTCGCGATAGCGCCCGGTGTAATAGCCGCGCATAAGCGACTCATTGCCCAGCAGGCTAAGCTGATTGAAAGGAACACTACCCGCCACGATGCTGCCAAGCGCCTGCAGCGCTAACACCTGGCCGCGGCCCATGTCTTTGTAGCGGCGTACTTCGGCGAAGTACAGGTTGAACGTGTAGTCGCTGCCCCAGCGCTGGTCGTAGTGCAGCCACGACAGCTCGGCAAACCAGCCGTTGCGGGTGTTGAGCATGTTAGGGCGCGAGTCATATACCGTTCCCAGCCCTATGGCCATATTGGTAGAACCTTGGCCACCTTCGGGCAGGACATGGTTGCCGTGCTCGGCTTCAAAACGGACGCGTGTCAGCGATTGGATATCTATCTCGGGCCCAAAGAACCAGTTCGGCATCAAGCGACGCAAAGCGCGTTGGCGCAACAGGAAATAAGTGCCGTTTACCACCGCCGGAGCCTCGGCGGGTGCATTCGGCCCGATGCCATAGTAGAGTAAGGGGAAGTGCTGAAAGCGCAGGCGCCCCAAAAGGATGTACTTGTCGCCGTCGGTGTACACCGCATTGTCGAACCAAAGGCCGTACTGGGCGCGCAGCGTACCAAAGCCAAAAGCCGTAATCTCGCTCAAACGATTGCGTACCGGGTCGTTTTTGGCGTGAAAAAGCAGCGAGCCGGCAGCGCCAAATTCCCAACTGGTTTCAGGCGAATAGCCCAAAGTTGGGTAGACTAAAAAGCGCGGCTTGTGCGCAGGCCGGTCGTCGTGCGTAAAACGCGTGAGGAGGCGGTTGACCCAATGTGAGACAGTGTCGGTGGCGCTGTGAGCGGCGAGCGTAGTGGACAGCAGCACCAGCGTCATGCCTACTATGATGGGGAAGAAGCAACGGAGAGAAGGCATCGTGGAGCGCTTTTGCGATAGACCCATTTTATACAGGGATGGATAAGCAACACAAAATGATGACCAAAGATTACCTCTAGGAGCACCTAAAGAAAAGATTGCTCTATCTCCTCACCCGTGTTAGGCTCAACGCACCTGAAGATTGGCCGAATGCGGCAGATATTGTGCCGAAAATACAACCACCCGATAGATCCCCGGTGGCATTGAGGGCAAACGCACGCTCCATTGGTGTGCCCCGTTGGTGGAAAACGTGCGACTCTCTTCCCATAAGCATCGCCCAAGCACATCGTACACCAACAAACGAGCGCCCCCGACCTGCTCAAGGTCAAACTGTACCGTGAAGACACCGTCGGTAGGGTTTGGCCAAACGACGAGGCGCCCTGCTGTTGGCTCTTCGCGTCGGACAGTATTCGTCGTAGTATCAGGACACAGATTGTCCAGTAGGGCTTGGTATTTAGGCGCCGTATGGAAGTAGGGAGGCGGCACATCAATGTGACTTAACACTCCCCAAGAGCCGTACACACTCTCTTGCCGAGAGGCCAAGCTAAAATTGCCAAATAGACGGCTGCCCCATTGGCGGATGGTGTCCAACATGTCGTTGTACAGCGCATAAATACCTGGGTGGTATTGGGCATCCCACATGGCCTGTTGGTAGGGATAGGGCGTCCCAGACACGTTGCCAACGAAGTGCTGCCCACCCTCGTAATTGATGACTTCTTTGCCAAAGAGCTGCACATTGAAGTAGTCTTGCCGAACCAGCGGGCGAAATTCAGCCCAGTGGTTGCGGGCGTTGGTCAGGATGTCGTCTATGGTGCTGCCGGCGTGCAACACCGGCTGGCCCTGGGGCGAATGGTCTAAACCCAGGTAGCTGCTGGGTGAGCCATAATCCCACTCTGAGGCAGGCAGCTGGGCCAGAATTTGTTCGTTCAAATAGTTGAAGCCGGCCTGCAAGCCCAGCACGCGCTTGACGCGGTGTTTTTGTGGACCAAAAACCTGATGCCAAATGCGAAACACTCTGCCTGCCTTTTCAGCCATAGCGCGCCCATAGTTCAGGTTGGCCGGTCGGTGCTGGTCATTGTAGTGGGCTTGCTCAAAAATCCAGTTCCATACTTCGTTGCTATATTCGAGGTAAATGGTCAGGTTGGGGTGCAGCTGATCGCGGAAGAGCGCGGCCATGCGAGCGATATAGTCGTCGTCGGCAGCATGCGGTACGCAGATCCATACATCCTTTTGGGTCTGGTTCGCCAGCTGAATCATGACTTCATAGGGTACTCCCTGTGGTGTTCCATAAGTGAAATAAGTGACGGGTGTCCGCTCGCTCCATCTTTGTACTGGGTTGTTATTCGTGGCCCCCCAGTCCATGAATCGCAGGACCTTAAAGGGGCGGATTTTTTCCAGAAAGCCTTCGTAGAACGGGTTTTCCTCCAGGTTTATCCCTTCGTCTTCTAAGCGCAGGAGCTGAAAGTTGCGCACGGGGTTGCCAGCCTGCGAGGCTTCGACGTTGAGGATGACAATATCCGTACCCGTAACATTGAACTGTAAGCGCCCCGGCGTGCTACTGACAGCGACTGCATTGCCACTTACAGTGATGGTACCTTGACCCTCGTAGCGCAATACATAGGCACCTGGTGGTAGGTTGGCGTTCTCTGTAGACACGACGTAGCGCACTTTGTTGGGCACACCGTTGGCCATCTGCGGGATGTGGGTAGGGTATCCGTCGGACGTAAGGGTGATGAGGGCTTCGTTGCCATTGCTCCAACAGTAACAGGCGTCGTTGTAAGCCACTATATGATGTCGCACGTGTTTCATGCGGTTGCGCAAAGGCCGCTCTGGCACCCAATCGGCAAAGCCGCTCAAATTGGTACCTATGGCCATGCGACAAGGGTTTGGCGCCCAGCCAGGGCACGTGGTGCTATCCACAGGCACGTGAAGCGTGAAGCCATCAGCGCAGCCTTGTGGGCTAGAGGCTTGATAAGTGTAAATACCGGCGGGAAGGTCGCGGTATTCAGCGCCATTCGTTGGCAGTATTACGGCGCCTGTTGCATTTCGAAGGGAGAAGGTAGGTGGAGGGTTGTGGAGGCGAATTACGCCCCCTGTACCAGCGCAAGAAGCTGGGCGCACCAACGTGAAGCTGCTCAGACAAGGGAAGGTATTGTCGGAGCGCCGCACCGTAATTGTATGGGTAGCGACGTGTTGTTGTCCACCGGCATCGCGCACCGTCAAGCGGATGGGCAACTGCCCTAAGGCATGGAACGTATGCGAGTGCTCAATGCCACTCACAGGCGGTGTGCCATCCCCAAAGTTCCACTCGTAGCTGGCCAAAGGCAGTCCTTCGGGGTCGTAGCTACCAGCAGCCGAAAGTTGAACCGTCAGCGGAGCAATACCATCACTCACCGAGGCGGTGATAACAGCCACCGGCGGCAGGTCGAGCATTACACTGTTGTCAGGGGCCGCGCAAGCGTAAGAGGCTGCCAAGCGAATCTCATCGGCAGCGCCATTGTCGGGAGTGTTGCCCAGATAGATGTGCACACTGCGAAAGAGGAAAGGCTGCGGAGTTTGCTGTGCCACCGATGGTGCTGATGGTGGCCCGGCCGTGCCCAAAGTGGAAGGGTTGACAAACAATTCTGCGACGGTGTAACTATGCTGGAACGTCAGTTTGAGTACAAAGAAGGTGGGCGTGCCTATGCTAACGGGCACCGAGGTGGGGTAGTAGGTGTTGCCAAGGCGCAGTGTCCAGCGCCGCTGCCCACTCACGTCACTGTGACCCTCAAAATAGCCGAATTCAATGCGCTGCTGCGTACAATCGTTACACCAGGCCAGCCCTTCACTGTGTAAGCCAGCAAAGACCGACTGGCTGTTGTTCTGATTCTTGCGCAGCACAGCACTCATCCAAAGGGTGCCACCTGTCTGGGCGCCTATGGCCTCCTCGCTGGCAGTTACATAATCAGCAAAAGGTCCGCCGAGTGTTGTGTTTAATCGACGCCCTGCGGTCAGGTATTCGCGCCCGCCGCTCACATGGCCGCCGCTGGTGCGCAGCGCACCAAAGGCCAGCGAAGTGCTCTGCGTCTGGTAGCCAGGCAGTTGAGTGTTGGTACCCTGCACATACCAACCTTCAGACCAGCCGGAGCCACCTTCTTTACCCTG
Organism: Saprospiraceae bacterium; assembly: GCA_041640515.1. Lineage (GTDB taxonomy): Bacteria > Bacteroidota > Bacteroidia > Chitinophagales > Saprospiraceae > M3007. Next base: position 8,411 of record JBEQAD010000044.1, read on the forward strand.
TAGTGGCTGGTTAGCCGGGTAGTTGAAATCATCCATTGCCAACAGGTGGCAAGGTTGGCTCGTAGCATAGTGAGCTATGCACCAAAAGAGCAGGAAGGGTAGTAATCTTTTCATAATTGGGAGGATATTAATAAGTAAGTTAGTCCAGTCAAAGTGATTGCCAACTTTCATGCCTCTTTCGAAGAACTCCGCGAGTGTCCCAACTCTTCAGCGCGCTTCCAGGCAGCTGCCATACCCGCTGTGATGCCCTGGTAGAGCTGGGCTTGCTCAAAGACACGTAGCGCCGCTTCTGTAGTGCCTCCTTTGGAGGCCACTCTGTCAATCCACTGCTCACAGCTGAGGTCGGCCTTGTTGTACAAGTCAACCGCTCCGGTGAACGTTTGGCTAACTAACAACTCAGCTTCCGAAGGCGAAAAACCCATGCGCTGAGCTGCTGCTATCATGGCGCTCATGAAAAAATAGACGTAGGCCGGCCCAGAGCCAGAGACCGCCGTAGCGGCGTCCAATAAATCCTCGCGTTCCACATAAAGCGTTTTACCCGTAGTGTTTAGCAAGTTTTGCACCATGACAAGCTCAATGCGCGTCACCTCTTCTGTAGCCGTAAAGGTCGTTACCCCGGCACCGATCTGGGCAGGCAAATTGGGCATTGCCCTGACAACCTTGCGCACACCCAAAGCCTCCGTGATCGTAGCCATGCGCACGCCAGCCATGATGCTCAGCCATACTTGGTCAGATGAGGTTAGACCTTTAATCTGAGCGAACAGCTGGGGGGCGTCCTGCGGTTTAACCGCTAAAATGGCTAAATCGGCTGCCGACACGCAAGCAGAGGCGTCGCTAAAAAAACAGCCCTCGTGCGTAGCGCGCAGTGCTTCCGCGTGTTCTGCCGTATGGCAAAGGACCATCAAGTTCTCTGGCGTCACGATGTGGCTGCGTAAGAAACTTTGGGCATAGGTCATCCCCATATTTCCGCCGCCCAGGATGAGAATTTTCATAGAAAAATCCGCACTTTTGGATAGAATGGAAATTACCAGCCGGTACTGGTTGGAGCGACGAGCAAAGAAAATGCCTCAGCTGTTCTTCATCATTAGGTTTGGGCATAAAAAAAGCCATCCCGTCTTTCGACGAAATGGCGCAACATAACCATGAAAACAATTAACCAATCAAATGCTAAGCTCTTTGCCGCCACGACGGCGTAAAAAATCATGCCAAAACAAACATTGAGTGGTGGTCAAAAGAGAAAAGTACAGTGCTAAAGTCGGGTACTCTTTGGCGTTTGAGGAGAGCGAGCGTTTGGCTTTCGCTCACCCGGAGCAGTGTAGCGCGGCTCAAAGTCAAAGCCGAAGGTGATGAAGAAGATGTTAGCCCGGTAGTTCTGATAAGGTCTGATGGCATTGCCTTGGGCGTCGGTCGTCTCAAAATTCGGGTTGAAGAAGTTATTGAAGAAATACTGCACCTTGACGTTGAGCGAACGCCGGAAGTGAAAGCCTGCGAAGACCGCCGTGGTGAATTGCGGCGTGCGTTCGCTGAACCACTCATTAAATTTGGTTTTGCGCTTCCGGTTGTTATCTGGGAAGTACTTTTCCTTATAGTTAAACGGCAGACCAAACTCTCCACCAAAATAGAAAAAGCTGCCGTTGCGCAAGTTGCCCACTTTAATGCCCAGAGGCAGGCCGAGCATGTAGATGCGCCGCTTGAAGAGATCTTCCTTGCCTACACTGTCTTTGGTGATAAGACCGATATTACGCACGTTCCAACCCAGAAAAACACCACCGTGCTCGGCAAAATCCCAGTTGAAGTTGCTGCCAAAATTGAAGACAGGCGACCAGCGCAGGATAGGGCGCACCTCGCGTCCGTTCATTTCGGTAGTGGCTAAGGAAAAAATCCCACCATCGCCGCCAGAACTAAAGTAAGTAATGCGGCGCTGTTGAGAGGGCGGCTTGCCTTGAGGTTGGGCAAATGCTTCGGAATAGCCGAGAAAGAGCCAAAGCCCTAAAGCAGCGGCTAACAGGCTTAGTGGTTTCGACATAGAGATATGGTTTGAATGAGTGATAGATAGGCGATGGATGGATTAGCGGTTCGCTCCCTTGTCGAAGTCGCCGGCTTTGACGATGGTCAGTTTGGCGTAGTTCAGGTATTTTGGAAGCGTTTGGTTGATCTGTTGCGCGGTCAGCTTTTCCACCTGTTGTTCCAAGCGAGCGTCCCAACTTAGGTCGCGTTCCCAGGACAGGTAGTTGTCGAGCGTTCGAGCCAGCGCGGCGTCAGCGGAGCGATCCACACGGCGCGACTTCAACCAGCCGCCCTTAGCTGCATCCAGTTCCTCCGCTGTGATGCCTTCGCGCACCACGCGCTCGATTTCTTCGCGGAAGGCACTCTCTAAGCGCTCCAAATTAGCGGGGTTGTAAATCATAAAGGCAGTGAAACCACCCGACTTATCAAGCGGGCTGGCGCTGAAGCTAGCGCTGACGTTATAGCTAAGCCCTTCTTTCTGACGAATGCGGCTGGCTAGGCGCGAGTTGAGAAAGCCGCCGCCAATAATTTGCCCGCCGATGATGAGCGCCGGGTAGTCCGGGTCGTCGTTGCGCATGGGGAAGCCCAGCCCAGCTATATACACGGCATTAGCCTTGTCGGGCGTGAGGATGGTTTCGTTTTTCACCGGCACTGGCTGATAATCCTGCGCAATGCGTGTGTAAGGAGCCGGGCTTTTCCAGTTGCCGAAGGTTTCGCGCAAGGTTTTTTCTATTTCTGGCCGGTCGAAGTCGCCCACTACAGCGCAGGTGGCGTAGGTGGCGCCATAGAAGCGGCGGTAGAAGTCGCGCACCTGTTCGAGGGTAACGGCCTGAACGGCAGCAATTTCCTCCTCGATGCTCATCGAGCGGCGCGGGTCGCCCTCGGGGTAGTCTGGCTTCGACAGACGGCTGTAGAGATTAGGCGCCAGGGCCATGGGGTCGCTCTTTTGAGCTTCCAGACGGGTGATGTATTCCTTTTTGTATTTCTCAAACTCTTCGGCAGGGAACGAGGGCTGGCGAAGCATTTCGCCAACCAATCGGATGGCGTCGGCCAGGTGTGCGCGATCAGTTTCTATGCTAACACGCGCGCTGGTGGCACTGCCGCTGACAGAGATGCGCGCTTTGAGGCGGTCTTGCTCCGCTTTCAGCGCCGCCCGCGGCCGTTGCGTGGTGCCCTTGTCGAGCATGGCCGCAGTCATAGAGCCCACGACGGAGAGCCCTTGCAGGCTTTTGAGATCGCCCATGTAGAAAGTCATAGCAGCGTTGACGCTTTCGCCGCGAGTTTTCTTGGGCAGTAAAGCGTACTTCATACCATTGGACAGCTGGCCGCGGGTGGTGCGCCGTTCGATATTCTCTGGGCTAGGGTCAAAGTCTTCGCCTTGGGCTATGGTAGCGCGGCCTGTATAGTCTTTAAGTAACTCGTCTAGCTGAGGTGGTGCGGGCACCTGTACGCGGTCGGGGTTTTTGTCTGGGATGAAATAGCCCAACGTGCGGTTCGCCTCTTTGAAGTAGAAGCTGGCTACACGAGCGACGTCTTCCGGCGTTACTTTTTCTATCCAATCCCGATAAAGGAAAGCCAGTCGCCAGTCGCCGGCACCGATGTAATTGCTTAGGCTGATGCCCAAACGGTCGGATTGTTTGAAGGCCAGCTCCCAGTTTTTGAGCAGGCGGGTTTTGGCCTGCTCTACTTCTTCGCGGGTGGGTGGCTTAGTTTTCAGGCGCTCCAGTTCGGCCAGCAGGGTGTTTTTGACGTCGTCGAGCGACTGATCGAGAGCTACTTCGGCCGTGAAGCCTGTGACGCCACCTTCGGCGTATCCGCTGGCCGAGCCAAAGATGGAGACAGCCTTTTTCGTCTCGACTAAGGCTTTGTATAGGCGACCCGTAGGCTCATCGGTCAGTAGGTTGGCCAACACGCTTAGCGCCGCGTAGTCGGGATGGGAACCAGCGGGGGTACGGAAGGCGGCGGCAAACAGTTGGACGTCGCCAACACGGCGCACAACTACCTGGCGCTCACCGTCCTGGGTGGGTTCTTCTGTGTAAGTGGTGATGAGCTGCCGATCGGGTTTAGGAATGCGGCCGAAGTACTCGTGCACCAGTTCCAAGGTACGCTGCTCGTCAATTTTGCCAGCAATGAGTAGCACCGCGTTGTCGGGTTGATAGTAGTGTTTGTAAAACGCCTGTAGGCGCTCGATAGGCGCTTTTTCAATGTCCGACTATTCGCCTATGGTAGAGTGGCCATAATTGTGCCATTGAAATATGGCAGCCAGCATGCGCTTGTTAAGCACTGACAGCGGGTTGTTCTCGCCCATCTCGTACTCGTTGCGCACTACAGAGAACTCGCTTTCTAAATCTTTCTTAGCAATGAACGAATTGATCATACGATCGCTTTCCAGGTCTAGCGCCCAGCGCAGGTTGTCCTCTGTGGCGTCGAACGTTTCGAAGTAGTTAGTTCGGTCAAACCAAGTGGTCCCATTGGGTCGGGCGCCGCGCTCGGTCAGCTCTTGCGGGATGTTGGGATGGCGCGGTGTGCCTTTGAACACTAAGTGCTCCAGCAGGTGAGCCATCCCCGTCTCGCCATAGTTTTCATGGCGAGAGCCGACTTTGTAAGTGATGTTCACCGTAATAGTGGGCTTCGAAGGGTCAGGGAACAGGAGCACGCGCAGGCCGTTGGGCAGGCTGTACTCGGTAATGCCTTCTACCGAAGTAATTTTCTTCATGCCTGGAGGCAGGCGCAGCTCTTTTTGTGCTTGGAGCGGCGCGGCATACGCCCAGAACAATAAGCAAAACAGCGCAAAAATGCCTTGTGAGAGAATGTGCTTCATCGTTGGAATAAAAAGTGAAAACATAGGAAAAGCAATTTTTGGGGTAAGTTTACGGCAAATGCACTACTTTGTAGAGATATTCAGACCAGAATAGACCAGGTGGCGCCTGGCAGGTTGCATCCGCTCGACCAGAGGCGCACACACTTACGGCAAGGATTTTGACAAGCGCAGGGCTGAAACAGGTGCGAACATGTCGAAAGTAGAACAACCTATTTTTTTCCCGGGTCTCAACGGCCTCCGCGCTATAGCCGCATTGGCCGTGGTGCTGTCGCACATCACGGTGTACCTGAATTGGTTTGGCCTGAACCGCTACCTCCTCGGACAGCAGCCCAGCGGTTACCCCAAGGGCATAGACCTGTCTGTTTTTGGTGTTACCATTTTTTTTGCCTTGAGCGGCTTTCTGATCACTTACCTACTACTCGCCGAGCAGGCGATACAGCCCATCAGCATTCGCCGCTTTTATGTTCGCCGCATTTTGCGCATTTGGCCGCTTTATTATACTTATCTCATAGTGGCATTGGTGGTCAGCCGCCTCGCTCAGGTGCCACACGAGTCCATCAGCGATTTATTTTATTTTTTCTTTGCACCGAACGTTCCTAAGTCGTTCCAGTTGCAGAGCGATTTACTTGGGCATTATTGGTCGTTAGGCGTAGAGGAACAGTTTTATCTGTTTTGGCCGGTGTTTGTGCGTACCTTTCACCGCCGGCTGTTATGGGCTACGGGCGTGTTATTAGCTTTTTTCATGGTGCTCAAGGTCGTCGGCTTTTACGTTTTCCCGGGCACTGTTTTTCACACTGCCGTGGATGTTAACCGTTTCAGTTGCATGATGATCGGTGCCATGGGAGCGTATCTGTTCTTTCATCGGCAGAGAGGGTTCCTCCATCTAGCTACTCATTGGAGCGTGCAGGCCGTGGGCTGGTCGCTGATTGCCCTAGCAGCGGTCAATCGTTATCACCTTGCCAATGTCATCAACCACGAGATGCTGGCCTGCTTCAGTGTTGCTCTTATCCTGGGGCAAATTCGAGGTGTTGGCCTGATTAACCTAAACACCGGCACGTTCGACTATTTGGGCAAGATATCGTACGGCATCTACGTCATTCACCCTCTTGTCCTTTATGCTCTTGGTCGGCTGTTCTATGGGCGCCTGGCCTACGATAATGCGCTCCACTATGTGTTTGTATATGTCTTGTGCCTTGGGGGCACCTTATTGGCAGCGCATCTGTCTTATCAGTTTTTGGAAAAGCCTTTTTTGCGCTTGAAACAGCGCTTTGCCCGTGTGAAAAGCGCTGCCTCAAGAGAGGAGGTGCTGCTTCAACCATAGCTAGCCTATTGACTACCCATCTCTGTGCCTCTAATCTAGAGCATGGCAGCGGCTGCCTGTGGTTTTACCTGGTATAACTGCCCCCTTGCCACGGCATGGAGCCTCAGATCTTATGGCTCACGCACAAATCGGTCGTCGGTGAGGGCTCGCAAAAAAGCCTCTAAATCGTCTTTCTCCGTCTCTGTCAGTCCCAGAGGACGAGCCAGCAAAGTGTCGCGGTTGATACTATTAGGCACGAAGCGGTCAGGATTGTCATAATAGTCAATCACCTCCCGCAGGGTTCGAAAACCGCCGTGGTGCATGTAGGGTGCAGATATGGCCACATTGCGCAAGCCCGGGACTTTGAATCGCCCTAAGTCAGCCGAGTCCTTCGTGATGGCAAAACGGCCAGTGTCGTTGAGGTCTTGACCGTTAAACAAGCCGATATTTCGAAACTCGTCGCCAGTAAAGTCGGGGCCGAAGTGGCAATCAAAGCATTTGCCTTTTTCCATGAAAATGGTGCGGCCGCGGACGGCAGCGGCACTCATGGCTTGTTTGTCTCCTTGCATCCAGCGGTCAAAGGGTGTGTCGCCTGTTTCCAACGTGCGAATGAAAGTCGCCAGAGCATCCGCCAGCGCAGTGGTATCGGGTGCGCGGCCAG
>JBEQAD010000045.1:0-14666 GCA_041640515.1 Saprospiraceae bacterium
TATCGCCCCAGCGGAACGCCGTCGGAGTGGTACGTAGCCAACCTGTACACCATGAGCCCGGCCAGCCAGGAAAACTATCAAGCCAGGTTAGCGCAGTTTACCTTCACCACGAGCTCCTCTGAGCTAAACATCAAAGATGTAGAAGCATCCATTTATCTGCTGCGCGTAAATGACGACGTAGACTTCAATGTAGCAGGTAACTTTGACGTTAGCCAGTTCCTTTCTCCTGATTTAGAATGGGTTGGCGTAGGTGCTTATTCGGCGCCAGATACTATGGTGGGCGGTTTGTTGCAACAAACCGAGATTCTCGATTTGACCACCAGCCTTCCAGGGGTCAAACTCGATAAGGGAGCGCGTTACCTGCTGGCTGTTGGTTATGCCTCTCCTAGCAACGTTGCCTACCACGGCTTTAACGACGATGTGAGCTACTACTTCCCGTCAACGTTTACTTTCTCTGATCGTTGGTACACAGGAGGCTTTGGCCCTGATATCAACGCGGTGCTTCGCATGGTTATCTTCTTGGTAAGCACTACGGACGAGAAGCCGCTGGCCGATAATACGCTGCGCATTGCGCCCAATCCTGCAGCAGACGTACTCCATTTACTGGTCGAGTTGGAGCGCCCCACTGACGCTACCATCACAATTGCAGACCTGACCGGACGCGTGATTTTGATGCAGGACTATCCGGCCATGACGTCCCAACAGCTTTCTTATCCGCTGTTAAACGTATCTGCAGGTACTTACCTGGCCCGCATCGCTACGCCAGACGGCACACTCACAAAGAAGTTTGTTGTTCAGAAGTAACCGCTGATTCACAGGCAGTCTCTTTTTGGTTGGTGGGCGAGGTGCTAGCTCTGTGGAGGGGGCACCTCGCCTCTTTTTAGAAAAAAACGACTGCCGTACCTTGCCCGCTGGTTCCTGACTACAGTAAAACGCATCCAGACCTATGCTGACAGACATCGAAATTGCCCAACGGGCGACCCCCCAGCGTATTACCGCGCTGGCTGCTGAAAAACTCGGTATTCCAGACACCGCCCTCGAACCTTACGGACACTACAAAGCCAAGGTATCGCTCGACTATCTGAACAACCTGCCTTCCCGACCAGAGAGCAAACTCATCTTGGTGACAGCCCTTAGCCCAACTCCCGCTGGCGAGGGCAAGACTACTACTACCGTCGGCTTAGGAGATGCCCTGAGTCGCTTAGGCAAGAAGACACTCATCTGTCTGCGCGAACCCAGCCTAGGCCCTGTTTTCGGCATGAAGGGCGGTGCTGCCGGCGGCGGATACGCCCAGGTTATCCCCATGGAAGACATTAACCTCCATTTCACGGGCGATTTCAGTGCCATTGCTCTAGCAAACAACTTGCTGGCTGCCATGCTGGACAATCACATTCACCAGGGCAACGCCCTCCAAATAGACGTGCGCCGCATTCAGTGGAAGCGCGTGGTGGACATGAACGACCGCGCCTTGCGCAGCATCGTTATTGGTCTGGGTGGCCATGCCAATGGCTTTCCCCGCCAGGACGGCTTCGACATCGTTGTCGCTTCCGAAGTGATGGCCATCTTTTGCTTGGCTACCTCATTGAGTGACCTCAAAGAGCGTTTGGCCAACGTCATTGTAGGCTATACTACCGACCGAAAGCCCGTGCGTGCCCGAGATTTGAACGCCCATGGCGCCATGGCCGTCTTGCTCAAAGACGCCATCCAGCCCAACCTGGTGCAGACGCTCGAGCACACACCGGCCTTCGTACATGGCGGGCCTTTTGCCAATATTGCCCACGGCTGCAATTCCGTCATCGCCACACGCAGCGCACTAAAACTGGCTGACTATGTAGTGACTGAAGCGGGCTTCGGCGCAGACTTAGGTGCTGAAAAGTTCTTTGACATTAAGTGCCGAAAAGCGGGCTTGAGCCCTGATGCGGTCGTAGTGGTGGCTACCTTGCGCGCTCTCAAGTACCACGGCGGAGCCGAGCCCAAAGAACTTCAACGAGAAAATCTGGATGCGCTGGCCAAGGGCATAGTCAATCTCGAACGGCATGTGCGCAACTTGCGCGAGCACTTTGGCCTACCTTGCGTGGTTGCCATCAACCATTTCACTTTTGATACAGACGCCGAAATACGCCTACTGCAGGACAAAATGGCTTCGTATGGCGTGCCCGTTGTGGTCAGTAAGCACTGGGCAGAAGGAGGCAAAGGCGCTGAAGACCTCGCCCGCGTCGTAGTAGAAACCGTCGAGCGCGGCGAGGCGCAGTTTCGCCTGCTTTATGACGATACGCTTCCTTTATGGGAGAAAATGCGCACTATCGCCACCAAAATTTACGGTGCTGCCGATATCAGTGCTGATGAAAGCGTGAAGCGCCAGCTGCGCAAATGGGAGGAGGAGGGCTTCGGGCATCTGCCTGTGTGTGTGGCCAAGACCCAGTACTCCTTCTCTACCGACCCGAAAAAGTTAGGCGCTCCTTCCGGTCACATAGTCAACGTCCGCGAAGTTCGCCTTAGCGCGGGTGCGGGTTTTGTTGTCATGATTTGTGGCGATATTATGACCATGCCGGGTCTGCCCAAAGTCCCTTCGGCAGAAAAAATTGACGTGGACGAAAATGGCATCGTTAGCGGGCTGTTTTGAGGCGGGAAAACAAGCGATACCGCCTGACACAGAGGGCCTAACAAAGCAGCGGTGGCGCATTAAACACAGCGCCGCCAACATCGCTCTTCGCAAGATTTTGGCGGCGCATATGCGATGTAGTCCCGAGTGGAATCGAACCACTATCTGAGGCTCCGGAGGCCTCCGTTCTATCCATTGAACTACGGGACCGCGTCTAACAAACGGCCACAAAGGTAGACACAAAAGCGGGAGCGTGAAACGACGCGGCGTCAGGTCGAAGAAAAATTTTGGCGAATGCAGTCCAGGTGCTCATCTATCCAGCACCGAGCAGCAGCAATGGCCTCGTCGGCGTCAGCCCTTTGAATAGGTGGGCCAAAGTGCACAGCAGCATCGGTGTAGCGCTCACCGAAGCAGCGAAGGAAATGAGGTAAAAAGGCATCATCCCCTATCCAATAAGGGAAGTTGGTGCGGTAGTCTAATGCTACAGGTATGACGGGCACGCCGATCTCGACAGCGACGCGAAAAGCTCCTGGCCGAAAGGCACGCGTGTGAGCGTCAGCATGAGTGGTGCCTTCTGGAAAAAGGATGACCGGATAACCTTCGCGGATTTTGGTGGCTATGGCGGCAAGAGCATCTCTTCGGCTGTCAATGTTTGCGCGCTGCACAAAGAGGACACCAGTCAGTCGAACACCTTGCCCAACGAGTGGCCAATGGCCCACCTCAGCCTTAGACAGTGGCCAGCCTAACACCTCCGTAACAACTAAGGCAGGGTCGAGATAAGAGCGGTGATTGCCCACCACTAAGCAAGGGCCGGTAGGCGCCTTCCCCTCTACTCGCAGCCGAACACCCACCGCAGGCAATAAGTAACGCCGTACCCAGCGCTGGCGCAGGCGAAGCGCCCAGTCCATGTCTTCTCCAGAAAACCAAAAGCGCAACTGCACCCGCGCGATGAGGACGACGGCAAAGCCGACAAAGTAAAATAGTCGGAGTATGGCGCGAAGCCGCTTCATAAGCAGGTCTTCAGGTGGTGCAGAATTTATCGAAGCAGCCGAGCAGCTAACTTACGCGCTTCTTGGCGCGGACTTTTCCACCACTGGGCTGAAAATGTCGGCACTACCTCGATGTTGTGACGAGCAAAGTACTGCCGCACCCGCTCTTCCCATTCGTAGGAGGGCAGCGCTGTAGGTGCTAGCACACCGTCGTACAGCAACACGCGGCGCGTCTGGCCATTATCAGCTAACGTGGGCACCACCATGCCCTCCACCTCGACATTACGGCGCAGCTGTCCCGCAGAGAAGTACGGCTGTAAGTATGTCTCTGCTTCGCGGGCGAAGAGAGTGGTGTCGTGCGCCGGTTCTGGGTATTCTAACAACTCGCGCATGTGGGCTAATTGCTGCTCAGCAGCTTCATGGTCGCCGCGTTGGACGAGTTCGCCGAACGTAACCAAATGCGAAAGCACACAGGTGCCGCGGAAATTTTTGTTAGCCGCTAGGGCTTTGTACAATCCCGAAGGGATGGAGTGAGCAATGTAGATGCGCTGAGTGGCACGTGTCATGAGCACGTGCAGCTGGTTGAAGCCCAGTTGTGTATTCCAAAAATGGAGATGCTGGGTTAGCGTACCTTGCGTGTCCACCAGGCCATGGACGATAGAAACGAGCAAGACGTCCACGTGTTGGCCTTGCAATTCAGCGAACTGGTAGACGCCCAGCCCGTTGAGGTGCAGCTGCTGGATTTTTTCGTGGCCAGCCAGTTTGCGCTGGCGAATTTTGAGCAGTTGGCTTGCAATGAGGTCGCGTTGCTCCACTGTTGCGCAGGCAATGCCCACCACAGGATAGGTCTTGGCAGAGGTAGGCTCGATGAGGTTGAGCCAATCCAGAATTTGGCGAGCCTCGGCATCATTGGTGCCCGTTTGCTCGTCGTAGCGCCCTTCTACGTTGGTCACCACCGTTACGTCGCGTGCGGATAGCCCAGAGGGGAGGCGCTTGAACGGCGTGCCAAAAGCTATCTGATTGAAGCGCAGCCATTCTTCCGGGGTGCTCTGGTGCTGGTATTCAAGTTGGTAGGTGTGCCCACCTATAGATTTGCAGTACTCCAGTAGGTCATCCTCTTCGGCGGGCGTCATGTCTTGTTTGGCGTCGCCAAAGACAACCAGGCTGTTGGCCAGCCCAAAGAGATGGTAGCACTCTTGTTTGGGAATATTGTGGGCCTCATCCACAAGTACCAGGTCGTACTTCATGTTGGAAGCTTGCACAACGTCGAGCGCTACTTGCGGCGTTACAAAGAGAGCGGGCAGCGTTTCAGACAGTGGAATAAGGTGCATTTCGAACAGCTCTTCCGGCTTATGCTGCAGAGAAAGAACGCGGTTGTTCTTACCAAACCAGGTCTTGTAGGCATCCGGATTGGCTGCGCGCAAGGCCTTCAGCGCGGCACTTTTTCGGTTGTGCCAAAGGGCACGCGTCTGTGCAGGCAGCAGTTGGCTCAATGCCGTGATATCGGCGTGATAGGCCTGCAGAGTTTCCTCATCCCACAAGAGGCCTGGGTGATAGTACTTTTGCAGGAAGTGGTGCAGATACCAGCTATCGAATGCAGCCTCCCATTGATGCGGCTTGATCTTACATAGAGCCCGTACCACCTGCTGTTCGGGATGGGACAGGTGAAGCCAATGGCGCTGCCAGATGTAAAAGTCCTGAAAGTCGCGCAGGTAAAACAGTGTTTCCTCTAATCGCTCGATAAGACTTTCTAAAAACGCTTGTCGCTTGGGAATAGTAAGCATCTCGTGCTTAAGCGTTTCCTGATAAAGCCCAGAGTTGTTGAAGTCAGCCAGGAAGGTATCTAGCGCCGTTTCCAGGTCGCTTATTGCGTCGCGGAAGTCAATCTCCGGGTGTACGCTTCGAGCGTTGAGGCGGCGCACGTCTTCGCGCACAAGAGCGGGAATGCTGCGCAGCCAGGTATTTAAAGTTTTCTCGTAAGCGCGTGTTTGCTCGGCAATCTTGGGTATTTGGCCAGCATCTGTTCCAGGGGCGAATTCGAACTCGAAATATTTGCGGTTTTGGTGCGCTTGGCGAAGCTGCTCAAAATCGGCGCTAATTTTTTCTTTAGCTGCCACAATTTGCTTGTAGTGCTCCGAAAAGACACCGTAGAGTTTCTCTGCTGTGGAGAGCGGCTTTTCAAAATCCGGTCCAAACCGCTGTACACCGTCTTCCAGGCCTTCGCGAATGCGCCGCACCCAGTTAGCCAGTTCAGAGTAGTGTTGCTCATAGTGTTCGGTGAGGGCCTCGGTGTACTCGTTTGTTTTTGCGATGTAAAGATGGTGTAGCGAGGTAGCTTTCTGAAGTAGTTGTTTTACTTGCATTTGTGTCCAGGCCAGGCCATCGTCGGAGGAGCGCTCCAGGAAGATATTATGCTTCAGTTGCCCCAGCGGGTGGTGGAGGGTAGGGAAGCGCCGGAAGAGCGGCTCGCTGTCAAAGATAGCGGCTTTGATGCCCTCGTATTCTTCTGCTGTAAAAAGGAAGTCGGTCGGATTGAGCTGGGACAAAAGGAGTTCCTTGCCTTCGGCGCGGTTGGCCCGCATGAACATACCTACTACGTCGGCGAAGTGGTACTTACCCAAAAGGGGGCGGTGCAAGGCTTCCCAGGCTCCATCCAGTTGGCGCAAGTGTCGCAGGGCACGGTGAAGCGTAGCTTGAACATCTTGTGGTAAGGGTAAGTCTTTAGGTTTACTTTCGGTGGCAGCGCGCAACATGTCTGCCAACATGAGCCGGTCGCTATCTGTATCGCGCACGACGAAAGATAGATCTCCAATGCCTCGGTCGAGTAGGAACTTTTGGGCACGCCGCAGGGCGCTGACACTTTTAGAAACGACGAGGCATTTTTTTCCATTGGAGAGGGCATTAGTCACAATAGCCGCCAGCGCATAGGTTTTTCCCGTGCCTGAAGCTCCTTCCACGACGGTCAGCGTGTTGCGCTGGGCGGCTTGGAGTACACAGCGCTGTGAAGGGTCCAAGGGGAGCAAACTGAAAGGATGCTGCCAGTCCAGGCTATTTGTCTGTTCAGGGTCAATTTTAGGCTCCTCTACCGATACCGTGCGAGGCAGAGTAGGAAAGATGCCGGCTACGGCTGCCCAGCGCAGCTGTCCTTCGCTCTGTATGTGAGGCAGTTCATTGGTTGTTGGGTTGGGCTGAATACTCAACGGTAGCCCTTCTTCGGTGAGCGCCAGCTGTCGGTGTATGGTGTCAGTAAAGGCTGATAGCGTTGCGGCACTGATGAAGCCGCTATCTGCCAGCGTACGTGCGCGTTGCGAGAAGTGGGTATGGTGTAATTGATCTATTAAGTGGAACAGCGGATAATTGGGCAAAATACGCTGCATATCGGTGCGCTGTACCAGCCAGCGGTCGGCGTGCTGGGCGTGGGGTTCCAATAGAATCTGCCATATAAATAACGGTGCACTAATAGCCATTTCGCCAGAACGGAAAAGCACCATCGGATAGCCAATACCCAAGTTGCGTGTGCCAAATACCTTTTCACGGTTGCGCGCTTCGAAGTAAAAGTGGTTGAACCACACGGTGGCTGGATGCGTGGCTTCCACTTCGATTTCAAACTGCGGGCGTTCTACCAACTCGCGGACAAAACGAATAGCAAAGTCATTGTTGTCCAGCGCATACAGGTCTACCCGGTCTAATGAGCTGGGCAGCGTCTTCATCCAGGAGAGCGCTTCGGTGCTGTAGGCGTGGCGAGCCGCAGAAGGAATATCAACGGGGCCAGCAGTGCTTTTTTCTTGCATGCACTTATGTTTTGAATATCAGACATTCAGGAAGACAAGAGGCAAAGATAGCCGGGCAAAAAATACATGGGTTTAGTTTTTTTACACCTGTTGCTCTACCTTTGCCTCGCGCTGGGCGACCAGCTCCTGCAAAACTCCCCCAGGGCGGAAACGCAGCAAGGGTAATGCGGTTGAGCGGTGTGTCCGGCGCATTTTTCATTTAAATTGCTTTACATCCCAGTGTTTATCTTTCTCATTTTACACACGCCATGCTCTTTTTCTTAGATACTGCTAACCTGGACCAAATACGGGAAGCCGCTGACCTTGGCATCCTCGACGGTGTAACTACCAATCCCTCGCTCATGGCCAAGGAGGGCATTACAGGCGAGAAAAACATTCTCAAGCACTATCGCACTATTTGCGAGATTGTCGGCGAAGACGGCGACGTGAGCGCAGAGGTCATTGCCACTGATTTTAAGGGTATGATAGAAGAAGGTAAACGGCTGGCCGACTTGCACGAGAATATTGTCGTTAAAGTACCTATGATCAGAGACGGCCTCAAAGCTATCGCACACCTCGCCGAGGCTGGCATCCGCACCAACTGCACGCTAGTGTTTTCTGCCGGTCAGGCCCTACTGGCTGCTCGGGCGGGCGCTTCGTACGTTTCTCCTTTCATTGGGCGCGTGGACGACACTGGGTGGGACGGTATTGCACTGATAGAAGAGATCGCCGAAGTGTACGTTTCGGCGGGTTTTGATACGGCCATCCTGGCGGCCAGCATTCGCAACCCTTTACACATTGTGGAAGCCGCCAAAGCTGGCGCCGATGCGGTTACTTGCCCGCTGAGCGCTCTGTTAGGTCTGCTTCATCACCCACTGACGGATATAGGACTAGCTAAGTTCTTAGCCGACCATCAAAAGGCTAACGGATAAAAGCACGTTTGACATAAGCACTATTTTTTGCGCACCAGTAGGATGTACACAGGTAGGTGGTCGCTGTAGCCGTTAAGGAACATGTCACCTACAAAGGTGCGAAGCGGATAGCCACGGAAAGCTCCTTCAGTCTGGAACATCCAGGGCTCTCGAAAAACAACAGCACGCAGTAGTTGCCAGCCCCCTAGCTGCTTCCACACCAGTCCCTTGGATACAATGATCTGGTCAAACAGGTTCCACGCATCGCGGTAGGCCAAGGTGCCATTGCCCTCCTGATATAAGGCGTACATGGGGTTGTATAAGTCGCCTGGCTTCATGGTGTCGGTGCTTTTGGCTGCGCGAAGTACCTTGGTCAGACTAGGGTTGGTAGGGTCATCGTTTAGGTCGCCCATGACAATAATTTTAGCCATCTCATTCTGGGCTAAGAGGCTGTCTACGGCGTTACGACATACCTGGGCTGCTGCTGCCCGCATCCACATTGACCCTGTCTCGCCACCACGGCGAGAGGGCCAGTGACAGACCATCACGTGCAGCGTGTCGCCTTGAAAGATACCCGTGACAAGCAACACGTCGCGCGTGAAGTCGCGTTCACCGGTTTTAGGGTCTATTAGTTCAACCGGCAGCGGGCGGGAGCCAAGGAACCGGAAGTATTTAGGCTGATAGATGAGAGCTACGTCAATGCCGCGCTCGTCAGGCGACTCGTGGTGCACTATCTGGTAGTTGCGGCTTCGCAGGGCCGGTTGTGCTACCAGGTCTTCCAGCACCATGTGGTTTTCCACTTCCGCCACACCCAACAAAGCCACTCCGTCAGGAGTTACGTTCGTGGCCAGTAAGCTGATAACTTTCGCCATGTTAGCTTGTTTCGACCAGTATTTTTCGGAATTCCAAGCTAGGCGACCATCAGGCAGGAAATCGCGGTCGTTGGTGTTGGGGCTGGGCAATGTATCGAAGAGATTTTCCAAGTTGTAGAAGCCAATGGCTGCCACTTCGTACTCCGCTTTTTGGGCGAGAAGATACCAGGGTAATGCGAGGGCCAGGCCGAGGAAGAAGGCTTTTTTCATAAAATAGAGAGAAAACACAGTTTTGTAATACTGGCAAAAATAAGGTGATCGGAAGCGCCGAAAGGAATTTTTCGAGCCAGGGCCGCTTCAACCGAGGCTAAGGTGAGAGGGTCAGTCTTTGTACGGATCGTATACATCGGCGGGTGCCATAGCCACGCCAATGGGTCGCAGGCGATGGACAATCTCAATGGTGCCGGCGTGTTGGGCCAGTACCTCTTGCAACGGTTTGTAGCACTCGGGGGCTTCGTCGGGAGCCCCCCCGCGCAGTACAATGCCGCGGGCTTTTAGGTGCTCGGTTACCTTATTCCAGCGCACGGTGCCTTCTGACAAGTATTGTAGTTGGCCGTTCTTCCAGCGGCGTTTGCCTGCTGCCTTCGTTCGGCTTATGACACGGCCCGCTCCGTGCACTGTCGAATAAAGCCCTCTGCGGCTTTGTGCGCTATCCACGCCTCGAATGATGACCGATAGATCGGCCATATTAGCCCCAATAAAACCGTACTGGCCCGGGAAAGCGGGGGTGGCCCCTTTGCGCACTACGTAGTATTTCTGGCCGTAGTGCTCCTCTTCCCACAAGAAATTATGGTGGTTGTGCACTTCAAATACCGCCTTAGCCCCTAAGATCTCCAGTACTTTTTCCACCACTAAGTCGCGTCCAGCATAAGCGTACTCACCTGCTAACTGGATGGCTGCCAGATAGTCTTGCCCGAGCTCACTGTGCGCATCGAAAAGAATAGGAGGAGTGTTCATACCTCCTTCGGGCACGTGTTCGTCGAAGCGTTTGCCTTTCGACAAAGCGATGAAACCCGTGGTGGTTTTGTGGCCAAAACCGCGCGACCCAAAGTGG
Organism: Saprospiraceae bacterium; assembly: GCA_041640515.1. Classification (GTDB taxonomy): domain Bacteria; phylum Bacteroidota; class Bacteroidia; order Chitinophagales; family Saprospiraceae; genus M3007. Next base: position 10,199 of record JBEQAD010000045.1, read on the forward strand.
ACGCCTATCCACAACCAGCCATCTTCGTCCTCGAAGAGGTCAATAAAGTGGTTGCCTGAGCCGACAGTGCCCAACTGCTCAGCGGCCAGACGCAATAGGGCGCGCTGTGGCTTGAAGGGTGCGTGGGCGATATGGTCAAGCACAGGGTGATCTACGGGCCTGGGGTTAGGCCGCCCAATGCCAAAGCCTATCTGGCAAAAGATTTCGTCCATTATCTTCTCTATGTCCACATCGGCAGCGCGGAGGTTAGTCTGACACGCCTTGTTGCCGCAGGCAATATCGAAACCTACACCGGAGAGGCTGATTTTGTCGCGATAGGCCACTACTCCGCCAATCGGATGCCCATAGCCCACGTGAGCATCAGCCGTCAAGACAGCCCGGTCGTCTGGTGTGGTCAGGCAACGCTCTATTTGGTCAATAGCCGCCGGGTCTATTAAAGTTTCGCCAAAGATGGTCACACGCATGCTGGTAAGCATGTTGAAAAAGTACTTATTTTTAACATTTATCGCAAAATTAACACGCTTGGTGACTTGATTAGTTTATTTGAATAACTATCTTTGCGTGAAAAATCATTATTGCATTATTCACCAATCTTATTTTTATGAAACATTACTTTAAACGCGTGCTATTCTTACTGCTTCTCCTGAGTGCAACAAGTCTTTCGGCCCAAATAGCGCTGGGCGTTCGCGGCGGTCTGCACATGGCCAATTGGTCGCTCAACGATATAGCCAAAGACGAAATTGGTGCGGAGACTAAAACATCCAGCCTCTTGCTTTTTGGTGCCTTGATGGAAATTCGCCTGAATAACACCATCGCCATTCAACCAGAACTGACTTATATTCAGAAAGGCACTAAAATTTTTGAGGAAGCTTCCTCTCCTATTCCTACTAAAGTGGACGTGCGCTTTACAATTAATTACATAGAGGTTCCGCTTCTGCTCAAAGTCGGCACAGGCTTTGGCGTTGGCCGCTTTGATCTTCTGCTAGGGCCAAGCTTTGGGTATGGCCTCAACGGAAAGAGAAAAATCACCCTGGATATTGCGGGCAATAGCAATACAGAAACGGAGGACGTTGACTTTGAGGAAGATGAAGTCAGCCGAACTGATATTGGCGCCCAAATCGGAGCTTCTTTAGGGTTTAATTTAGGCAGCGCGGCTCGTCTTTTTGTGGATGGGCGATACCTACTGGGTTTTACCAACTTAGACCAGCACTCCCACGGTAGCGGCGAGGAGTCTGTTGTTAAGAATCGAGGCGTTGCCCTTACTGCGGGTCTGCTTTTCTCTTTCTAATCAGACCTTAGTTATAGAGAAAGAGGGCGGTCTTTTAGCAAAAAGGCCGCTTTCTTTTTTTGAGGGCTATCTGCTTTCCTGGCGCTCGCGTTCCCAGTCGGTGTTGGCAATGGTGATGAGGAGGAACCCTGCCATGACCATGAGTAACTTAGCCACAAAGGCGAAAAGACGGCCGGGCTTTTCTATGAACTGTAGGAACACCCACTGTGTGCCCACTAGCTGAAGTGCCAGGGCTGTGATGCCGCTCATAATGAGAAATAGGCCGAGTATTATCCAGAGGGTTTTGCGTTTCATTCTAAACATACCTAGAGTGCGCCGCTTGTCGGTGACGAGCAATAGTTTAATGTGTGCAATATAACTTTAGCACAGCGGTTTTGTTCAACACAACAGCCCCGCCCATTTCTCTGCACATATGACTCAGCCTGACTTTATGGTTCAACTGGTAGAATGCCCACGCGATGCTATGCAGGGTTTGAGCGCTTTCATCGAAACAGATGTCAAGGCGGCTTATCTCAATCAGCTGCTGCGCGTGGGATTTCACACCTTAGATTTTGGTTCTTTTGTCAGCCCTAAGGCTATCCCTCAAATGCGCGACACGGCCGAAGTGCTTGTGCGCTTAGACCTGAGTAATACCTCCACGCGGCTGTTGGCTATTGTAGCCAATGAGCGCGGTGCGCAGGAGGCTTGCAGATATCCGCAGATTACATACTTGGGCTACCCGTTCAGCATTAGTGAGACGTTTCAATTGCGCAATACCAATGCCACCATTGCTGAGAGCGTAGAGCGTACTAAGGCCATCCAGGAGCTCTGCGAAAAGCATGGTAAGACGCTGGTGCTTTACCTCTCGATGGGGTTCGGCAACCCCTACGGTGACCCTTGGAATGCAGACATTGTACAAAAATGGGTGGGCAAGCTGGCCCCTATGGGTATTCACATTTTCTCACTTTCCGATACTATTGGCTGTTCGACTCCGGAAAATATCAGCTACTTGTTCAGTAACCTTATCCCTGCCTACCCGAATATAGTTTTCGGTGCTCATCTGCACACGCAGCCGCACAACTGGCGAGAAAAAATAGAGGCCGCTTGGGAGAGTGGCTGTCGCCGCTTCGACAGTGCCATGCGGGGCTTTGGCGGTTGCCCTATGGCCAAGGACGATCTGACGGGTAACATGGCAACGGAGAACCTGCTCTTCTTTTTTGATGAAATTGGCGTAGACTTAGGTATTGACCGCCGCGCCTTTGGCAAGAGCATGGCGCTAGCGCAAACCGTCTTTCCGCCTTTATAGAGGCGGATTGGTCATTCTATCTTCAAAAACTCATGTGAGGCCCGTTCAGGGTAGAGTGCTACGGCGTCTTTATTCTCGGCCACTACGTAGTAATGCACCACTTCAGCACGAGGCAACCGCACGCTGAAGATGCCATCGCCCGCAGTCTGGTCGCCGTCCTGGCCAGCGTCGTTCATAGGTAGCATTTTAAAGGCAAACATGCGGTGCTTGCGGTAAAAGACCCAGCTGTTCTCGGCGTCTTTCAGCTGTGCCGTAATGAGTACGGTATCGACCTCAGCAGTGTGCTTGACTGCACTAATAATAGGAGGAGCCTTGCTCAAGGCCGGATGTTGTAGTAAGTATTTCGTTCGGCGATCCATCAGTTCGCGCAGCCCAATGATTTTATCTAAGCCGGAGACCATCGTGCTGTCTAAGCTTCGCTTAAAGGCTTCGTAGGAGTACAGTTTCAGTGTGTCCTTCTTTACCCAGGGGTCTATGTCCTTCATCATAGCCTCTGCTTCCTTGAGCCATTGGCCGTTGGCTAACCAGTCGTTGACAATAGTACGCACGTGCGCCAAGTAAATCTTTCGATACAGGGGTACGCGCAACAGCTTGGATATCAGTGGCCGTTTGGCGTTGCTGAACTCAGCCAAGGGGCTATACTCGATGAGTTCCTGGTCGCTCATTGAGCTAAAACTAAAATCGCGACGCCAGCCACCAAAGGCCATGTTCAGATCCCAAATGAGCGGATGCCCTACGCCTGTGGAATCAATCCAAATGTAATAATTATGCGACAGGGAGCCTGTATAGCTGTCCAAGTTGACAATGACGTTGTTAATGGCGTGCATCCACAGCGTCTGGTCTACGTTGAGGACGGTCTCAATTTTCTGCGGCTCCTGGTTGAGCACTCGGATAAGATGAAGAAGCGGCCGCCAAGCAGCGGGGTCATCAACTTCATAGAAGGCCTCATAGCAGCCCGGGTTGTCATTGAGGTACATCAGCGAGGCGTTTTCCCCTTTGGGACAGCCGCTTTGGCTACGCACGCGCTTCCATTGGTCAGGGTCGCACTTAATAAGATAACCTGAGTACGTGCCGAAGTGCTTCTGGATAAACAGGTTATCAATGGACTCTGTATTGACGTAAAGTCCATAGAAATCTTTGTTAATGAATACTTTGGCAAAGTTGCACTCGGGGGCAGGCATGTAGCGGCGTACAATCAGGTACCCTAATGGGTCGCGGATGAAGCTGGGGTCTAAAAAGGCGTTAGATAGCTTTACGGTGGTGTGTCCGTCTTTAAGTTTTTGGTCCTTCAGGCGGAAGTTGAGTTTGATATTGATGGGCAACTTGCGCGATGTCTCTTTTCTCGTGCGGTAGTAGGAGCTATTGCCTTTGTATCGCACACCGACACTGTCAAATCGGGCGCCGTTGATAAATGCCGTCCCTAACAGCCGCCCTTCGGGGTTAACGGCTTTCAGCGAATCCAGCTTCCAATCCCAGTCTTTATACGGCAGTTCGATACGAACTTCCTGAATACCCTTGCCATAGAAGTCCTGGGCGCCGGCTGCGAGAGGAAAAAGCTGTCCTGCGGCTACGAAACAGAGAGAAAAGAGGAGGTTTCGCATGGCTGTATATCGCGTTTTCAGGTAGGGATGGCCGACGTCTTTAGCGCGGCATCAGAGGGTGTATGCTGCTTACTTGTTCAAGTCGGCCAGTTTCACTTTGTACGGCGCCTGAACGTAATTAGAGGGCGAGAATTGCACCGTGCCGGCATTCTCCGACATTAGATAATATTCCAGCACCGCATCGCTACTGGGCGCATCAATACTAATGGAGAAAGCTTTGGTGCCGGCGGGCAGGTTGGCGCTAGCATCTTCAGTCATTAGGGCACTTCGGAAGGGTTGCCCAGCCTGGAAGCG
>JBEQAD010000046.1:0-14603 GCA_041640515.1 Saprospiraceae bacterium
CGCAACGACTTCCGCGGCCATCATCACCTGAATATGAGATGGGAGCGAGAGTTCGACTCGCTTAAGGTGCTCATCGTCAAGGCAGGTTTGCGCCTGAGTCAGGCCGACGAGCAGCAGCAAAGAGGCCAGTATTTTTTTAACGGCGATGCGGCTTCGGGGCTTGTCAACCGTCTTTGGGTGGACGATAACTCCGACCGACAGGCGTGGTCGCTGAACAGCTCAGCCCTTTTTCGACATCGCTTCAAAAAGCCCGGCCGTGTGCTGGCCATTAGCGCGGGCTACAATGGGCAGACGTCTGACCTCAGCGAGCGTTTTCTTTCCCAAAACCACATCTTTCTCCCTGGTGAGCGCACCGAGCGCTTCAGTACGCTCAACCGCAACGACACCCGAGCTTGGGAGGCCAAGAGCAGTGCGATGTTTTCAGAACCGTTACACCAGCGTTGGTTTTTACAAGCCTTTTGCAACGTGCGTCGTTCGGACAACGCTACCAATCGCCAGGTGCGCAACCCTGAGCAGGGCAATACCCGTGTGGACCATCTGAGCGTGTTCTATCAATTCGCCGAGCAGTACTATCGCTTAGGATCTAGCCTGCGTTATGTGCGCGAGGGCCTCAACTTGACTGCTGGGCTGGCCGGCCAACAGCTGGTGCTCGAAGGACGCGTAGCACGCGACCGCCATCTGCCGCTCCTCTTATCGCCCATTCAGCGCACGTTTACCGACCTCATCCCTTATGCTGCCTTTGAGATAGAACCTTCGGATAACTTGAGCTTCGATTTGGAATATACTTATCGCGTCTCCACCCCCCCGTTGGCCGCTCTGCAACCCATCCCTATTTTTAGCAACCCCGCCTTCCAAAGCGTGGGCAACCCAGACTTATCGCCGGAGCGCTACCATAACTTCGACTTCAGCGCCTACTATTGGAATGCAGCATCGTTTTCAAGTGCGGGCTTTAACTTAGACGTCTCTTTGTTTCAGAGCCAGATTGTGTACAACCAACGGGTGGAGCGCATCGATAGCCTCGGTATTGTGACGCTCTCACGGCCCGAAAATGCCGATGGCGGGCATCGCGTTCGGGCCTATTACTGGGGCAGTGTGCCTATTGTGAAAAACCGTTTGAGCTTTTCGGTGAACGGCAGCCTTGGTTGGAACGTGGCACCGGCCTTTGTTAACGATGTGCCCAACGAAACCGACGACCGCCATATCGGGCTTAGATCTTCATTGTCCCTGACGCCAAACAACAAATTGTATGTAGGTGTCAACGGCGGAGTGAACTTTAATAACATCTCCTATTCCGTGCGCAGCGATCTCAACCAGCGCATCCAAAACCATTCCGCCGGGGTCTCGCTCAAGTGGCAGTTCCTCAGCATGACTTTTCTAGAGGCCAATGTTGATTATCGCTCTTTTAGCAATCCCACCTTCGATTTTCGGCAGGAAATACCTCTCGTGAACGCTTCGGTACGGCAGCTGTTCGGGCCTAAAAACCGCATAGAGATGCGTTTGGCGGCCTTCGACGTGTTTAATCGACGCGTAGCAGTTACGCAGCTCGGTGCGCAGAATTTCGTAGTAACAAGCATTGCTCCTACTTTGGCGCGCTACTTTATGCTTAGCATTGGCTACAACTTCCGCGGCCATGATGACAGAATAAACCGTTCGAAAGGCCTTATTTTCTGATCACACGACTTACGCACCCTTACACTGATGAATAATAAGGTGACTATTGTTTTCTCTTCCAGGCATTGGGTCATTATTCTGGCTACTGCCTGTTGGCTCATGTCTATGCAGGCCATTGCTCAACAAGCAGAGGGTGAGGTGCGCTATCTGGCAACGCACAATTGGGTAAAAAAGGTAGCAGCTTTAGACTACATCTCAGGTCGCGAACGCGAGAAAATGGCTTACCTGTGGAGTAACCGGGCCGAGTGGAAGGAATATATGCGGCTTTATTTTTCGCCTACGCGCAGCAAATACGAGGAGTCTCCAGAGAAGGCCGAGGCCGATATGGTGGGTTATGAGTGGCGCAAAGAACCGCTGCTGTTTTATCGCGACTTTGAACGCCGCTACCAGCGGGACGTGCAGAAGATACAAGGTAAAGTTTACCTAATCGAGGACACCCTGCAGTGCCCTACTTGGAAGGTGCTCAACGACGTAAAAGAAGTAGCGGGCTTCGTGTGCATGAATGCAGTGTGGCGCGATACCCTGAAAGGCCACTACATCGAGGTGTGGTTTGCCCTCGATCTTCCCTCACCTGCCGGGCCGGAAGACCTATGTGGCTTGCCGGGGCTCATCTTAGAGGCGAACTACAATCACGGCGCCCTGGTACTCGTTGCTGATCGTATTGACCTACGCTCCCTGAGCAATGAGTTGGAGTTGCCCGAAAAGAAGCCCAAAGGCAAAAAGATTTCGCGAGAGCAATATCGCCAGATGGTGCGCAAATACATGCTAGAGCAGAAAGAGGCCGAGGAAGCCTGGTTTTGGGGCGTTCGTTATTAGAAAGTGGTAGCTAGGGTTATACTTTATTTAAAATGGTTTGGAGCAAAAGCGCGGGCGCAATTTTTTCAGTTTAAGCCGCGCTACATTAGCTGACTGCTTACCGATCAAACAGCACTCACCCATGCGCAAACTGCTTCTGTGTGGCTTTTTAGCCTTTACGACGGGTCTTTCGCTAGCTCAGGTGTCTCCTCGCGGAGGCAGCACGCTCGCAGCACCGCGTTCTGCTACACCGCCCACGCCCAAGCAGGAACAACAACCCTCATCAGGTCGCAGCCCAGCAGAGCACACTGCGCCATACCCTCCTCCATTTATCTGGCCTACACCTCCCTATCGGCCCGAGCGCGTGAATGTGGACTCGCCTATGCGCTCTCAGGGAACCTTTCGAGCGCCCCATGAGGGGGCGAGCTCGCGCCCTTCCGTCGAAGCTGCAGAGCCCTATCGCCCTGGACGTCCTCAGGGAGCGGCCGTCGCCATTCAGTGGCTTTCCTTCCCGGAGGTGTTGGAGCGTTCCCAAGTAGAGAAGCGCAAAATTCTCATAACGGTATATACCGATTGGTGTGGGTGGTGTAAGCAATTGGAGACCACAACGTTAACTAATGCAGAAGTGGCTAAATACCTTAACGATAAGTACTATTCGGTCAGGTTCAATGCCGAGTCTTCCGAGGAAATAACTTTTAACCATAAGACCTACGGCCCTAAACGCAGCGGTAGCCGCAACTACCACGAGTTGGCCATTGAGCTGCTTAACGGCCGGTTGAGCTTTCCGACGTTGGTGTTTTTGGACGAAAGTCACAATCTCATCCAGGCTATCCCGGGCTACAAAGAGCCCGAACAACTGCTCGTTATTCTCAACTATTTCGGCTCTGACAGTTACAAGACGACCCCGTGGGATGCGTATGAGCGAAACTTTAACAGCAAGCAAAGGCACTAACTCGTGGCGGGTAATACGTTCGGCGTTTGTTTTCGCGTGACCACGTTTGGCGAGTCGCATGGCGCAGCCATAGGTTGTGTTATCGATGGTTGTCCAGCGGGCCTTGCAATAGATGAGGGCTTCATCCAGCGCGAAATGGCGCGCCGCCGCCCAGGGCAGAGTGCTCTCGTCACTCAGCGCCGCGAGGCCGATCGCGTGCAGGTGAAGAGCGGCGTATTTGAGGGCCGAACTACGGGGGCCCCCATCGCCCTGCTCATTCCCAACGAAGACCATCGCTCGCGCGATTACGAGCATCTAGCGGATGCGTTCCGCCCTAGCCATGCCGATTATACCTACCAGGCCAAATACGGCCACCGCGACTACCGCGGAGGAGGGCGAAGCAGTGCCCGCGAAACCGCTGCCCGCGTAGCTGCTGGGGCTATTGCTAAACTCCTGTTGCGCCAGCAAGGTATCGAGGTACACGCCTTTGTTAGCCAAGTGGGCTCCATCACCTTAGACGTTCCCTACACGGCCTTAGACTTAGCGCTGACGGAAACCAACGACGTGCGTTGTCCACACTCGGAGGTAGCTGCTCAAATGACTCAGCTCATCCGTCAAGTGCGCAAGGCAGGCGATACCGTAGGTGGCGTCGTCAGTGCTGTAGTACGCGGCTGTCCGCCCGGTCTGGGCGAGCCGGTTTTCGATAAACTGCATGCCGACTTGGCCAAGGCCATGCTCAGTATTAATGCTGCCAAAGGTTTTGAGTATGGAGCAGGCTTCGCTAGTGCTCACATGCTTGGCAGTGAGCACAACGACCTCTTTTACACCGATGCTGGGCAGGTGCGCACTCAGACGAACTACTCTGGAGGTATTCAAGGAGGGATTTCCAACGGCATGGATATTTACTTCCGTGTGGCTTTTAAGCCGGTGGCTACGCTGTTGCGCGAACAACCGTCGGTGGATAGCGCCGGAAACCCCATCACGCTGCCAGGCAAAGGCCGACACGACCCTTGTGTGGTGCCTCGCGCCGTACCCATTGTGGAGGCTATGACAGCACTCGTACTGGCAGACCACCTGCTGCGGGCGCAGGCAACGCGTCTTTAACCCGCTACAACAACGCAAAAACACGTCTTTTTACCTAACTTTGCTGCGCGAAAGGGTAAATAAACAGGCCTACCGTTGGAAACGGTAGGCTTTTTTTTCCAATCACCTTATCTATTCTCTGTGCGTATGGAAAAGAGCATGAAAGAACCGCCTGTTGAGTTAACGCCTCAGTCCAACGGCAACAGTGGTGCTGTCAAACCTAAGCAATGGAAACATCTGCGCGGCGAAAATGCCTGGACGATGTTTAAGGTCATGTCAGAGTTTGTCCAAGGGTTTGAAGTACTCAACCAAGTAGGGCCGTGCATCTCGATATTTGGCTCGGCGCGTACGAAGCCGGGGACATTTTACTATGACTTAGCCACTAAAATCGCTATCCGTTTGGTAGAAGAGGGCTACGGCATCATCACTGGCGGCGGGCCAGGCATCATGGAAGCGGGAAACAAAGGCGCCTGGATGCGGAGCGGCGTCTCCGTGGGTCTCAACATTAACCTACCTTTTGAGCAGAGCCATAACCCGTTTATTGCACCGGCACTTAACCTAAAACACCGCTACTTCTTCATTCGAAAAGTGATGTTTGTCAAATACGCCCAGGGCTTTGTGGTTATGCCCGGCGGTTTTGGCACATTGGACGAGCTCTTCGAGGTGCTTACTTTGGTGCAGACTAAAACCATTACGCCCGTGCCCATCATACTTGTAGGTACGGAATTCTGGGCAGGGCTGAAAGACTGGATAGTCGAAGTTATGCTTAAGCGTCACCAAAACATCAGCCCCGAAGACCTCGACCTTTTCCACATCACCGACGACGTGGAAGAGGTCGTGCGCATTATCAACGATTTTTACCTACAAGACAAAGAGCAGCTATCGCCGAACTACACATTGGAACAGTAATGAGTTATCACGGGGCAGTGCGTATCACGCGCCGTAGGGCTTGGCTTCCGTCGGCAGCTTGCAAGCGCAGAAGGTAAGCGCCAGGCGCCAACGTATGGCCGATAAACAGCTCCCCTTGCTGGCCTTGAAGGCGGTGGGATTCCAGGTTGCGCCCTAAAGCGTCCATTATGTCAAGCGCTACAGGCGCTGCATCGTTCCAGGTGTAGCGCACCCAGAAGGCGCCGGGCGAGGGGTTGGGCGTCACCTCCCATAGCAGCGAGCGAGGTGTTTCAGCAGTAGACACAGTGCCGGGTATGACTTCGAAGGCATCCACGGCAGCCTCTACTAAATGCCCGGGGTTGTCGTCATAAGCGATGAAATGTACCTGCATTTGGTCGGTCAAGGGCAAATAATTGCGCAGGTGGATTTCGCCCGAATAGCGCCAGGCGCTAAGCGAGGCCGTATCGGTGCGGATGAGAGCACTCTGAATGCCATTGCTTAGGTGCACCTCGAAGCGGTCATTGGGCGGCGTGTTACCTCCGCGATTGTAAAACCAAAAGTGGTATTTGAGCACGGCATCGCTGTAAGCTCCCAATCGCATGGGCGGAGATGAAAGGGTTACACTGCCGTTGTCCACGTCGTCATTGCCGGCCTGGCCGCCGCCGTTGCCGGTAACGTAGCATTCTTCGCCGTTGTCGAAGTTTACGTCGTTCCCCGGGTTAGAGAGAGCATTCTGGAAATAGGTCGCTGTTGGCACTCCGCGCTCCCAAAATCCGGAAGAGGCAGTGGCAGAGGTAGTCCAGCCCAGATCGAGTTCGAAGTCGTCGTAATAGCCCGGCGTCAGTTCCAGCGTGAAAACACCGTCGTTTTCGATATCTATGGTGGTGGTGCGATAGCCCCAAGCACCTGCGCGGTAGGTGCCGCCGCTCATGCAACTGATGTCGAAGCGTCCCGTGGCGTCGGTTTGCACTTCGTAAGTGTTTAAGGCACTGCGCAACACGAGCCGCTGGTTGGCTACGGGTGCGCCTGAACCTTTTTCTACGGCTAATCCTTGCACATTGTAGGCTGTTTCTAAGTTTAGAATCACATCTAACGTTGCTACTTCGCCTGCGGAGAACGCTACAACCTTTTGCACCGTCTGATAGCCTGGCTTGCTGATGGTCACCACAAAGTTGCCAGGTGTAGGTTGGCCACTTTTGAACGAGCCATCGGATCGGCTCACTTTCACTGGCGCTATCAGCGGGCTATTTATTTTAATTTCAGCACCTGCCAGCGGCTGACCGCTGCAGCCGTCTGTGACGCGTCCTTCCAAATAGCAGGCCCGCTGATACGTTGGCGTCAGCACAAAAAGCCGCCCGGCCTGTCCACCGCCTGTAGTAGGGATATTCGTAGCCACTAAGTTGCCCGACGGCAGGTAGGGATAGACGCCCCAGCAGCCGTCGAAAGTAGGTCCTTCGCCTGGCCAAGTGTCGTACTGCCCGACAAGTACCAAGTTATCTGGTTTGTGCGCATCCACAATGGTTACGCCGTCTGTGTACCAGGAGGTTACTGCGTAGTCATTCAGGATGTGGGTATTATGACCAATGGAGCCGAAGCCATCGTTGGTCGAGTATCGGTCCAACTCGCGGATATCGGTCGGATTACTCACGTCATAGGCTGTCAGGAAAGAAGGCACTCGCTCGTCGGTCGTGAGTACTGTCTTGCGATCGCTGAGCATCCAGGAGTTGTGAGCGAAGCGCGAAGGCGTCTCTACTGTCCCCAGTAGCACCGGATTGCTCTTGTCGCGCATATCCACGACGGACATCACTCCAGCATAGATGTGGCAAGCGTACATCGTGTCGTTGTCTACGTATCCGTCGTGGATGTAGCCCAGTTGGTCAAACTTGCCCACATAAGTTGGATAGTAGGGGTCGGCATTTAAGTCGTGCACCCGAACACTGCTAAAGTTGCCTCCGTAGGTGTAAAGGAAGCCTCGCGTTTCATCGATGTGTAAGGCATGTATACTCCCCAACTGGTCAGCTATTTCGCCTGTGCCGGTGTAGTTGCGATAGTCTAAATTCGGGCTGGGTAGTTTGCTCAAGTCCACAATTTGCACCCCGCCTCCGCCCTCGGTGGTTACGTAGGCATAGTGGCGGTACACTTTGATTTCGCGCCAGAGATTGTTAGGCCCTGGTATCTGCACGATCTCCTTAGGTGCTGTAGGATTAGTAACATCCACGATAGATAGCCCTCGCGAGGCCCCTACCAGCGCGTACTCGCGCCCGTCTTGGGCGTAGCCGCAAATGTTAGCGAGTGTTTGACCTGGATAGTCGAGCGTTGCCCGTAGTTGGATGTTGAAATTCTGCCCTTGCATTGACCCGGCCGCAGCCAGAGTGAGCAGCAGAGCGCTGCTGTGAGAAAGCCATTTCATAAAAAAGTGAAAGCGTTTTTTGTTTGAGCGATAAGCACATGGAGGAAAACGGCGGCGAAGGTATCTTGTAGTACCGGCTGTTTTTCATCGAAAGGACAAAACCACCTTAGGCAGTGGGAGAACCGCGCTTTTCGTCGAGCGAAATCCGTCCTGCTATGCCTAAAGGCTACCAACCTACGTCGCCTTTGTTGTGTTATGAAGCCAACGCTACGGGAGCACTGGCAAAGATTAGGAAAGACGAGTGTTTGCCTTTGTCAGTAAGCTGGCTAACACAAGTCACCTTTCCCGGCGAGTAGGAAACGCTACCTTTGCCAGCAATAAACTGTAAGCACATCATGAAAGAGTGGCCACTTTGGGAAGTTTTCATTCGCTCCAAACAAGGGCTCAGCCACAAGCATGTCGGCAGCCTACACGCTGCCGACGCGGCGATGGCCATAGAGAACGCCCGCGACGTTTACTGCCGGCGCAACGAGGGTATTAGCATCTGGGTAGTAGAGTCCAAGTACATTCATGCCTCTACGGAAGACCAGGAGGCATTCTTCGACCCCTCCAACGACAAGGTGTATCGCCATCCCACTTTTTATAAATTACCCGACGAAGTCAAACACATGTAAGACTTCAAGAGTTATGCTCCCGCCTTTATCCAACGATTCTCATGCCAGCGAGCTTCTCTTACGTGCTGCAATTGGGCGACAATGCCCTCATTCTTTCTCATCGCCTTAGCCAGTGGTGTGGCCACGGGCCGGTATTGGAGCAAGATATTGCTCTTACTAATATCGCTCTCGATCTATTAGGGCAGGCTCGTCTGCTGCTGACCTACGCCGGCGAGTTGGAGGGGCAAGGACGCAGCGAGGACGACCTTGCCTATTTTCGCGATGCGCATCAGTTTCGCAATGTCTTACTGGTTGAGCAACCTAACGATGACTGGGCGCACACCATCGTACGCCAGTTTTTTTTCGACACGTACCACTATTATCATTACCAGGCGCTGCTGCATAGCCGCGACGAGCGCCTGGCAGCCATTGCTGAAAAAGCATTCAAAGAGGTAACTTACCATCTGCGCTACTCGAGCGAGTGGACGGTCCGCTTGGGCGATGGCACGGAAGAAAGCCACCGCCGCATGCAAGCGGCTGTGGATGACCTGTGGATGTTTACGGGTGAACTTACCACACCTACCCCCATCGAGCAGGAAGCCGCCGAAGCTGGAATGGGCCCTGACCTGACCCAGATCAAGCCATTGTGGGAGGCCAAAGTGCGCGAAGTGCTGCAAGAAGCCACGCTGGCACTTCCGACCAGTTCCTGGATGCAGAGCGGTGGTAAAGAAGGGCGGCACACAGAGCACTTAGGCTACATTTTGGCCGAGATGCAGTTCTTGCAGCGCGCCTATCCGGGTTTGCAATGGTGAACTGTGCCGGTTACTCGTAGCGCCGGATTACCAAATCCAATACTTCTAACTGTTGAAGGCGAGTCAAGTCAAGCATCAGCGAACGAAGAGGGTTCTGACTGGCGTCAAGCGTGCGCAGCGCTGTCAGGTCAGCAAGAAAGGATGGTAGGCGCTCTAAATGATTGTAGCGCACGTTCAAGTGTTCCAAGTATTGGCTTTGCGACAGAAAGTCCAGCGTGGCCAAGCTGCAGCGCGGCAATGTCGCTTCACGTAAGCGTGGGAAAGGTCCGAGCCGCTCAGCGCCCACAATAGGGTAGCCCTCGCAGACTAACCGCTCTAACGACGCACAACCATAGGGGCCACCTTCAGGCACCAGCATAGGCCCTCGCGGGCGAAGCTTACCCTTCCGAAGAATGAGTGCTTTCAGGTGAGGAAGGGAAAACAAGGCCACGGGGAAATGCTCGATGCGGACGTTCTCTATGATAATCGTCTCTAGCTGCAGCATTTGTGCTAACAAGGGCACTGCGCCCTCCAAATCAAAGTCCTTATGCGCCGGCAGGGCTAAAAAAGTCAGAAAGTTCAGCACCGTGAGGGAGGGTGATAGGTGCTGGCTGGGAAGCCGACGCAGGTCGAGGGAGCGAAAAGCCACCTCGGCGTTGCTGTTTGGCTCAGGGCGATAGCGGTGCCACAAGCACATCTTACTAGCCAACAGCAGATGGAACAGGTCCACCTCGTCACTTTTATAACGGCTAAGAAATTCGGCTTCTTCGTAAAAATATGCTGATGTTTCGCGCAAGCGCAGGGCCTTCTGGCGTGTTTGCTCAGAGGCGTGGTGCTCTACTAACTTCATCGCCCGCTGCGATGTCTCTCGGTCTGGGTGAAAGACAGCAATGCCAAACACATAGCCCAACAATTGCGTATTGCTCACTCCCAGCCCGTGCAGCAACTCCAGCACAAGTGGGCTGTTATCCCGCTCTCGGTCGCAGAGCAGGCGCGTTATCTGTTGTACGTAATAAGTAGAGTCTTCGATCTGCATACGTGCTTCAAAAACAGGCTTGACCCTTTGCTGGTTGATAACAAGCAATTAGCGTATGCGGCAAGCCAGCAGTGTTGGCTTTGGGCGTAGGGTTAATCGCTCGCCTTTTGGTGCATGGCGGCTCAAAAATAGCCCGGACGCCTGGGAAAAACCAGTGCCCTTCGTGAACAAAAAGGATTGCTGTGCATTTACCGGGCGTGTCGGCAAGAATAATCTGCTGCATTGGTTACGTATGGACTATCAGGAGGGCAAAGAGCGCTTTATTGAAGTATGGGGTAGAATGGCAAGCGGCTGGGGTATTCCTCCAGCTATGGCGCGGGTGCATGCGCTGTTGCTTGCCTCGTCAAAGCCGCTGTCTTTAGAGGACATTGTCCGGCAATTAGACATCTCTGTGGGCAGTGCGAGCACCAACCTACGCGAATTGCTCGAATGGAAACTAATACATAAACGGCCAATGGCGGGCGAACGGCGGGAGTACTTTGAAGCAGAGAGAGACCTGTGGGCCATCGTTCGGCAAATCATCCTGCATCGCAAAAAGAAAGAGCTGGAGCCGGTCATTGAGGAGCTGAACCAACTGAAGCAGGTAAATGCCTGCTGCCCAGAGTCGGAGGCTTTCAAGCGGTTCATTGAAGAAATGAGCGATTTCTCGCAGAAAGTCAACTGTGCGCTGAAGAGCCTGACCGAAGGTGACCACATGCGCGCGCTTCGGTTGATGATACTCACCCAATCCAGCCAATGAGGCCAGTTGGTTATATTGGCTATTTGCGCTCCTAGCTGGTCTGTTTTAGTTAGCATCACCCACCCGCTCCCTGCAAGCAATGGCGACAAGAAGCTTTAAGGTTCCTTTCGCCACACCAGGATAGCACATCGAAACCGCTTGCGCATTTCAGCACGCTCGTATTCGCTCCGCTCCTCTTCTATATCTTCTACAGCACTGGCCTCTGCTTCTCCGTAGGCGTATACACGAATACGCACAGGGTCTATGCCTTGGCCGAGGAGAAAGTTGCGCGCTGCTCGGGCGCGCTCAGTAGCAAGTTCAAGGTTGGCGGCGGTAGCTCCTATGGCGTCTGCATAGCCCAGCACATATAGCACCGAAGTGGGGTCAGCCTTCAGCCGTTCCAGCATGTGAAAAAGGTGCTTTTTGCTGGTTTCAGACAGCGTCGCTTTGCCCGTATCGAAATAAATGAACCGTACCGTGTCGTTCTCGGCGAGTGGCAACGGCCCACCCTTGTAGTACGCACAGCGCTGCTGGTCAGTCAGGAGGCGTTGTACCTCCATGTCGATGACGGTGGCCTGAGAGAAGCCTTTTTCTATCATTTGCCGGCAGACCGCTTCGGCATCCAAACGGGTTAAGTAGCTGCCGTAGTAGTAGTGGTTAATACCGCTCCCATCGGTGGTGCGCCAGACCTTCTTCAGGCCATTCTTGGCGAAATAAGCCTCCGGGAGAGAGTCTGCAGTGGCTATGAGTTGCACGCGAAAGTGCTGGGCAAAAGCTGCTGGACAGGCGAGCCCAAGGCAAGTCATTAAAAGCCAGGGCAAAATAAACGGTGACTGAGGCATAAGTTATGAGGAGGACGGAGGTATAGCGGCTTCGCTTACGGGTTTCAGCCCCAACTTAGCGCCCTCTTGGAGCATACGCTCGTAAGCGGCTTCGAGCTCGTTAGGGATTTCGCCATCGAGAATGGCCTCGCGGACAGCCGTTTTGATGATGCCGACTTCGCGCGAAGGGGGAATACCAAAAGTTTGCATGATGATTTGACCGTTGATGGGCGGTTGCCATAGCCGTAGGCGGTCAGCTTCGCTTACATCAGCCATGCGCTCCCGCAAATATTCGTAGCCCTCTAAATAGCGAGCCATTTTGCGCGGGTTTTTGGTGGTGATATCGCACGAGCATAACAACATGAGGTCCTCAATATCGGGGCCGGCTTCGTAAAGCAAGCGGCGCACAGCGCTGTCGGTAACCTCTTCCCGCGTCAAGCTGATGGGACGCAGGTGCAGACGCACCAATTTTTGCACGTAGTCCATTTTAGCGTCCAACGGTAGGCGCATACGCCGAAAGATGCGTTGCACCATATTGGCGCCCACCCATTCGTGGCCGTGAAACGTCCATCCTGCCTTGGGGTCAAACTTCTTTGTAACAGGTTTGGCGATATCGTGCAACAACGCCGCCCAACGCAGCCAGATATTGTCGCTGCGTTGGCAAAGATTGTCCAATACCTCGAGGGTGTGGTAGAAGTTGTCTTTATGAGCGCGCCCGTCGCGGTCTTCCACCCCTTGAAGGGCAGCGAGTTCGGGAAAAATGATGGCCAGCAGGCCGGAGTTGAACAGCAACTGGAAACCCGTAGAAGGCTTGGAGGTTTGCAGGATTTTCTCCAGTTCCGTGGTAATGCGCTCTTGGGAGACAATGCGGATGCGCTCGGCGTTTTGAGCGATACCCTCCAACGTGCGAGGCTCTATGGTGAAGTCCAGCTGGGTAGCAAATCGAACAGCACGCATCATGCGGAGTGGGTCATCGGAAAAGGTCTTTTCCGGGGCCAATGGAGTGCGGATAATTCGACGCCGAAGGTCTTCCAAGCCATTAAAAGGGTCTATCAATTGGCCGAAGTCAGCTTCATTAAGGCTTACAGCGAGCGCATTTATGGTAAAATCGCGCCGCAGCTGGTCATCCTCCAACGTACCTTGTTCGACGTCAGGCTTGCGGCTCTCCGGGCGATAACTCTCTTTGCGCGCACCAACGAGTTCGACTTCTAAATCTTCGAAGCGTAGCATGGCGGTGCCGAAACGGCGATAGGTAACCACGCGTGGACGGGGCGAAAGCTTATCAGCCACAGCCTCAGCCAACTGAATACCATCGCCTACACAGACGATATCCACATCTTGCGTAGGGCGGCCCAGCAAGCGATCTCGTACATGTCCGCCCACCAGGTAGGCGGGAAAGCCCAGTTCGCGGGCTGCTTGAGTAATGACAGCAACTAAGCGCTCTTCTTGCTGAGTGAAATGAAAGGTCATCAGGTGTAGATAGGTTCAGGCCATTTCGAGGCTGTACACCTCTTCGATTTCATCTAAGATAGCCAACAATGCTGCCGGATCCATCTCTGTAACGAGCTGGCTGCGGTAGGTCTTTATGTTGGGCAAATCGCGGAAATAGGGAGTGTAGTGGCGTCTCATTTCTAACACACCTAGCTTAGGGCCCTTCCAGGCAATGCTATCCAGGAGGTGTTGGCGCGCTGCGTGTACACGTTCAGCCACAGAGGGTGGCGGCAGTAGCTCTCCTGTAGAAAAGTAGTGTTTAATTTCTCTAAAAATCCATGGATAGCCAATGCTGGCTCGGCCAATCATGATGCCATCCGGGTTGTAACGGCGGCGATATTCCAGTGCTTTCAGCGGCGAGTCAATATCGCCATTGCCAAAGATGGGAATGTGAATGCGTGGGTTCTCTTTTACACGGGCTATCCACGTCCAATCGGCCTCGCCCTTGTACAGTTGGGCGCGCGTTCGCGCGTGAATGGTCAGGGCGGCGATGCCCACATCTTGGAGGCGCTCGGCCACTTCCAGGATGTTGATGCTTGAGTCATCCCATCCCAGGCGTGTTTTCACCGTTACGGGGCGGTTTGTGCTCTTGACCACGGCTTCGGTGAGGGCGACCATGCGCGGCACATCGCGCAATAGGCCAGCCCCCGCCATCCGACAGGCGACTTTGGCTACAGGGCAGCCATAGTTGATATCAATAAGGTCGGGCGCTTTACTCTCAATGATCTCTGCGGCCTGGAGCATACTGTCCAGTTGACCGCCAAAATATTGAATGCCGATGGGCCGCTCGTAGTCAAAAATATCGAGCTTTTTTAAAGAGTTAATGGCTTCGTGTACCAGCCCGTCCGCACTGATGAACTCTGTGTACACCAAATCAGCCCCTTGCGCTTTGCACAACTTGCGAAAAGGTGGGTCGCTAACGTCTTCCATGGGCGCCAACAGCAACGGAAATTCGCCCAACTCGATGTTGCCTATTTTTACCATATAAAAAAGCAGCCACAAAGATACGACTCCTCAACTCAGGACACCGGCGCCGTTTGTATCGAAAGAGCACGCTTTTTGGGCACTTCACGCTTTGCCAGCACGTAAACAACAACAGGGGAGACAAGCAGATGGGCCGCTACTACGACCACATACCCTGTGCCTATGCGTTCGCCTGCACCGAACCAGTCGCCTTGGCCTTGCACCAGTAAGAATAGGCCTGTGAGTGATTTTGCCAGCTCATACCAAGGCGCGTGAGGGTTGAGGTCCATGAGCTCGGTGTATGCATACACCGAAGCGAAGATGAATGCGCCGTACCAGAAGATGCCCGGCGCGCCGATTTGACCTAAATAGGCGAAGAAATAGATAAGCAGGAAGTAGCAAAAGAACAGTT